>NZ_JALRMO010000001.1:6597500-6897500 GCF_023276405.1 Paenibacillus hamazuiensis | reverse complement strand
GGCTCAGCTTGGTAGAGCGCTTGGTTCGGGACCAAGAGGTCGCAGGTTCAAATCCTGTCGTCTCGATACTTTTCAAGACAAGCAATCGCGGTCATATGACCGCGATTTTTTTATTTTAATAAAATTTGTATTTTTTATTTTGCTTTACATCTGTATGGATACATTCAGCCTCTACGACTGCGCTTTAGCGGTCCGGTATTCCTGAGGGGTAAGCCCAAAATGCTTTTTAAACACTTTGTTGAAATAATTCGGGTTTTGGTATCCGACCTCTATGGAAATCTCATATATTTTCATCGTGCTCAGCGTCAGCAGCTGTGCGGATTTTTCCAATTTGAGCCTGGTTATATATTCGCTTATGTTTTCTCCGGTTTCGAGCTTATAAACCCGGGACAGGTATGCAGGGTGCAGCCTCAATTGGTCGGAAATTTCCTGCAAGGAAATATTTTGCGACAAATGAGCCAATATATATTTTTGCGCTTCCTTCACAATGTTCGTTCTGGCCGTCCTTGACTCCTGCAAGGCGCTGGCATGAAACTTGCCGTACACACTGCGAACCCATTCCCGCAAATGCTTGACGGTCGTCGACGGGGTTAAACCCTTCCCTTTCACGTATTCATCGTCGATGATATCCGCAAGTTTCTTCCCGTTTTTATGAGCGATGAAGGAAAACGAAGAGAATATAAAGAAGAACGCTTCCGTAATATGCTCGGATGATTCGGCCCATTGCTGCTCCAATTCATCCAGGGCAGCTTCCAGCTTATTCTCGACAGCTTCCCAATGCCCCGCTTCGAGTAGATGCATCAGAGTAGGAGGCTCGTAAAGCCTGCTCAGCATCTGGATCTCGACGGTATCGGAGCTGCTCATCATATACAGAGGAAGGCTTTGCTCCGACCCGAATCGGGTTCGGAACACGAGAAGCAGGTTATTGTACAAATTCGTCAGCGATCCCGGAAACGTTCCCCACTGCCCGACAAGTACGGAGATTCGTTTTTTCAAATATTGCTGCACATTCGCTTGAAATTGGTTCGCGGTTTGTTCCACAAGTGCGTTGTCACCATTATGCATACTGCCATCCTTGGGAATAAGAACAAGAACCAAATATTCGTGAACGTCCTTACACTGCCAAACCTCGAAATGCTCCCCGAATGTTTCCTCCGCCATATTTCCGACGGCAAATTCCATCAGCGACATTTCAAAAGGATTGTAATCGTTGAAATCTTCCTTAAAGCGTACAAGCGCCATCAATATATCGCTCCCGGCGGATAGCGGCAATTCAAGCAGCTTGAGCTTCTCTTGCAGCGCTTCCTCCGGCAATCTTTTCCCCTGCAGCAAATCGTGCAGAAACTCGCCCTTCAGCCGGGGGAGGTGATCCCTAAGCACCTTCATCGCCCGTTCATAGGCATCGTTCTGCGAGGTTTCCCGTTCGATTTCGGCGGTGACCTTGCTCACGCAAGCCATCAGTTCCTCGTCGCTGACCGGCTTCAGCAAATACCCGCTGATTTGATTTTGAATGCCGATCTGCGCATATTCGAATTCCGCGTGACCGGACAGCAATATGCACCTGGTCCGCTTCCATCTGGCTTGAATGGTACCGACCAAATCGAGGCCTGACGTCACCGGCATATTGATATCGGTTATGACGATATTGACCGGGTTCGTGCTGAGAATATCTATCGCTTCCTTCGCGGAGAACGCTTTGTATACCGCTTCGATGCCCATTTGTGCCCACGGAATCGCAACGGCCAATGTCTCTACCACGCTGCTCTCATCGTCTACGATTAATAACGTGAGCATCGTTACTCCCTCCGATCGCTGTCAGACGCAATTGTTTTTCCCCATGAAACGATGACGCGCAGTCCTCCTAGCGGCGAGGCCGCGAATTGAAGCCCTTCCTGCTTGTTAAACTGAAGCTGCAGCCGTTGATGCACGTTCCAAAGTCCACAGCCGGATTCGCCGTCGAGCGGCCGGGATATCCGATCGAGCAGCTCCGCCGCCTTTTCTTCGGACAATCCGTTGCCGTTATCATCGATCATGATTTTGTAATCGCTGTCGGTTTCCTTGCCTTCGATGGAAATAATTCCGTATCCCTCGATGTTGCCTATGCCGTGAATAATCGCGTTTTCGACGATCGGCTGTATGAGCAGACGGGGAATTGGGGTTTCCAGCATCGAGTCCGGGATATCGATTTCGTAATGGAACCGTTCCATCCGCAAATTCTGAATATCCAAATAGCTCCGCACCAGCTTCATCTCATCCCCAAGCGACGTCATCGTGCTTTCCAGCTTCGTAATGAAACGGTAATATTGCGCCAAATTGAGCACCATCGCGGTAGCCGACGATTTATCGTCGATGGCGATCATGTTTTTTACGAAAAACAAACAGTTGTATAAAAAATGCGGGTTAATCTGCGATTGCAGCTGCTTCAGCTTCGCCTCGCGAAAACGTATGTTTTCCTTATACACCGTTTCGATCAAACGCTGAATTTCCGCTGCCATCTCGTTGAAGCGATAAAATAAAAATTCGAATTCGTTTTTCGGATGATATTGAAGCCTGTATGAATATGTTCCCCGCTGGATGCCTTGAACGCCGTGCATCAGCATCCGGATAGGAACCTGCACCTGCTTGTACAGGAAAAAGGCAACGACGGCGCTGAGACCGAGCATAAAACACATGGCGAAATAAAACATATTTCTGGTGTGGAAAATCGGCTTCAGCGTCTGCTCCAGCGGCATATAATCGACCAAATACCACTGCAGGCTTTTATTTTTCAAATAATTGACGATAAATTGCTCGCCGTCCAGTGTCAGCATCAGGTGGCCGCTGTTATCCGGCTGTTTCCCGTCCAGATAAGAGGTAATTTGCCGGATTCGTTCCATATCGGCTTCGCCGCTGGCAATCGGTTCCGAACCGGCTTTGTAAAGAAACGGTTCACCCTTGTTCTCGCTTTTGAACTCGGAGAGCATATTCACGATATTTTGCTTGGAGAAACGAACTTCAATGAGCGATTCGGCTTCAAGCGGGTTTTTGTAGGACGTCAGCGGGCTCGGCACAAATTTGCTGAAATACGAATCGCCTTGTTCCATCCGGTTATACCGCCAATCGGTCGTCACGTTACGCTGCAAGTATTCCGGATTATACACGCCGGAGTAGTCATTGGAGTAAGCCTGTTTCAAACCGGGCAAATATATCGTGATGCCGTTGATCCAGCGGCTCGTGGCGCTCAGCAAATCCAAGCTTCGGACAAGCGATTCCTGCAGTTCCAACTGCTTGAGAGGGTCGGTTTTCTCTCTTCCCGATTTGTTGAGCTGTTTGATCGCCGGATCTTTGCTGACGACAATCGATAAAATGGAAAGCTGCTCCACAATGTTGTCCATTTGCGAAGATAAGGTGAAAATGCGGTTCAAGCTTGCTTCCTGAATTTCGTTCTCGATCACGTTAACGGAGGTTACATGCGAATAACTGTACAAAATGACCGTCGGTACAAGCAGCAGCAGCACAAGCAGTATAATTTTTTTGTATGTCGTCCAGCGATAATGCATGATGTCCACTCCCCGCAACCCTCGTATCTACTCACCTACTTTAAATGAAGCGGCGGGGAAATGCACCAACGAATTTCCTTTCTTGTCTAACCTTTAACCGCACCTGCCGACAAGCCGCTGACAATATATTTTTGCATGACGAGCGATAGGAGAAGTACCGGTAGCGTAATAATGCAAGCGGCAGCCATCAAGGCGCCCCATTCGATCGAGGTGCCCGAGATGAAGTTGTACACCGCAAGCGGCAGCGGTTTTGTCTTCTCTCCGGATAAAATCAGCGAAAACATAAAATTGTTCCAGGAGAAAATAAAAGACAGCAGCGAAGAGGTAACGATGCCGGGAACCGACACCGGGAGCACGATCATAGCGAATGTTCGCATTTTGGAGCATCCGTCCATCCAGGCCGACTCCTCCACCTCGGCGGGAAACGACTCGAAGAAAGGAATCATCACCCACATGATAAAAGGGAGTCCGATGACAATATGGCTTAATATTAGGGCTGCGAACGTATCGATCAGGTGAAGCTCGTTAAACAAAATATACCAGGGGACCAAATAAGTAATGCCCGGCAAAATTTTCGCCACGAGCACCGTAAGGGAAAACAAACCCATGCGGTATTTGGCGACGGCATAAGCGGCAGGCAGCCCCAAGGCGAGCGAAGCGAGCGTCGATGCGGTACCGACGACGAAGCTGTTGCGAATAAACGTAATGAAATCGTATTCCTTAAACACCATCAAATAGTTTTTAAATTCGGCGCCGAAGGCAAGCCATTTGTCGGACGAAAGAATTTCCACCTGCGTTTTGAAGGAAGCGGAGATCATCCATAGGAACGGTATGGAAAACAGGATAACCAGTACAATCGTCACAGCGGCATAATACATTCGCAGGCCAATCCCGATTCTCATCGTATTCAATGCAACCCACCCAACCTTTTCTTAAGCGCGATCAAAGCGATAATGACGACCATAATTAGCAGGAAGAACAGCATCATTAAGGCGGAGGCCGAGCCGAATTTAAAATACGTAAACGCTTCGTTGAATACCATGATGTTTAACGTTTCCGAAGCATAATTCGGTCCCCCTTGCGTCGTGGCGTAGATCGTGTCGAACGTTTTGAGCAAATCGATCAGCCTTAAAATCACTGCGGTCAAAATCGTCGGCATCAGCAGCGGAAGCGTGATGTGGAAAAATTTTTGCGCGGCGGTTGCACCGTCCACACTGGCCGACTCATACGGATCGGTCGGCAAGGTCGTGAGGCCCGCGACCACAATCAGCACGATCATCGGCGTCCACTGCCACACATCGACTAAAATGAGCGACGGCAGCACCAGATCGACGGATCCAAGCCAGGGAAGCGGCTTCAGGCTCAGTGCTTTTAAAATTTGGTTGGCTAATCCGATGGACGGTTCATAAATTAACAGCCAAACCAGCGAAATCGAAACCGGAGTCGCTACCATCGGCAGCATCAACAGTGTTTTCGTCGTTTTCTGGCCTTTAAATTTACGGGAGACCAGCACCGCGATCAAAATTCCGAGTATGGTCTCGATGACGATACTAACCCCGGTATGGAAAAAAGTGCGCCCTACCGATGCCCAGAACCGGTCTCCGGTCAAAAGGCCCGCATAATTCCCGAGTCCCACCCATTTAGGCGGCGTACTCGCGGACATGCTCCACTCGTACAAGCTGATGCGAACCGTGTAAGCGATTGGGAATGCCACCATCACCAGGATAAAAATGACGGCCGGCAAGCTGAAAATCCACTTTATATTGCGGTCAATCCATGTGGAACTCATGAAGTCACTCCTTTTGAAGCAGCGGGCCCAGCTAGGGCCCGAATCTGCCGCTTCTTTTTCTAACCACTGCTTACTTTGCTTTATCCTTGTCGATGATGGCCTGTAATTCGGCATTCGCTTTGTCGGCCGCTGCTTTAATATCTTCGCCAAGCACCGCTTTCACCACGATCGTACCGACCGCATCCCGGGCTTCGCCGACGCTGATCACCTGCGGAACGTTATGTCCGATGCCGACCTTCATCGTTTCTTTAATCGCCGCCGCCAAATCCTGCGGGTATGTTTCCGTCCCTTCTTTTTTGTCCCAAACCGAATTTCTTAGCCCGGGAACGCCGTTTCTTTGGATTTTCAGCACATTTTCCTTATTTGTCGCCCACTCTATGAACGCCCATGACGCGTCTTTATTTTTCGTATTGGCGTTGATGCCGAGCGACCAGGCCGCCACGTTAAACGGCTTGACCCCGTTTGAACCTGCCGGGAACATCGCAAAACCGACCTTGTCGCTGACCAGCGACTTCTTCGGGTCCGTTACGTTCTGGTACACGGAGCCGGTCTCCGTAAAGAAAGCCGCTTTCCCTTGCGCGAAAATCCCCGCCGCTTGCGGCCATGCCATATTCAAAACGCCCTGAGGCGCATAATTTCTCAGAAGATCGGCATAAATCTGAAAGCCGCTGATCGCCTCCGGCGTATTGACCGTAGCGGTAGCGCCCGAAGATAAGTCGCCCTTTAAGAAATCGCCGCCCTGAGCAAACAGATAGGAAGATACGCCGACAACGAGCGAGTTACGTTCGCCCCTTGCGACGAAGCCGTACATCTCGTTTGCGGGATCGTGCAGTTTCTTTGCCGCTTCCTTAAGCTCGTCCAACGTTTTGGGCACGGCCATACCGTGCTTTTCCAATAAATCTTTGCGGTAATACAGAACGAATTGATCCGCAAAAATAGGAATGCCGAGCAGTTTACCGTCAGCCGTATTCTCGTCCACCGCAGATTTAAGGAAGTCGCCGAATTCATAATTCGGATTCTTTTTCACATTGTCGTCCAACGGAGACAGCCAGCCGTTCTTGGCGTATTGGATTCTATCCATGTATGGCCTGAACATGAACACATCCGGAGACTCCGAGCGCGAAGTGAGCTGTACGGCAAGCTTCTGCTGCAGCTGGGTGTCGGAAAAGCCCTGAATATCGACCTTCATCCCGGTCGCCGCTTCAAACTCGGGGAGCGCCGCCTTAATCGTATCCGTCCAGGGATGGTTTTGCACGAATACGGTAATTTTCTTTCCTTCAAAAGGTTTGGCTTTGGCCGGCTCCGCTCCGCCTTTATTTTCCGCCTGCCCCGAGCCGCCGCCGCCGCACGCCGAAGTGAGCAACAGGGCTGCAGCCGCGCAAGCGATCAAGCTTTTCTTTGCCAATTTCATATGTTGTAACCCCTCTCATTTTTGTATGTATGGTATCTCTTTGCTCCATAACTTCATGATAGTGTGCGGTATCCGAAGATGATATAGAAAAGATTTTAGAAATGCCTACCCTTTTTTTACTCGCTGTTCTTTTTTGAGCTCATAGAAGATGCAGTTGCGGCTCTCCTTGACTAAAAACAAGCTCCTTCGGCTCCGAGACGAGGCTGATTTGCGGGTGTGACTCGGCCTCGCTTAACAAAGGCTCGCTGATTACGATGCGTCTCAGCTCCAGCGTGTTTTGGATCCACACGATTTTGTGCCCGAACGGCCTGACACCGTTGCACATTTTAACCGCCATCCGCAGGGCATCTTCGGGTGTCGAGGCGACCATCGGCACTTTGACCGCCTGCACTTCGGTGCTGGTAAAGGCATTGGTATACATGCTGATAAAATCGATTTTGTCGAAAAGCTTGCGAGTGGTTACGTCCGCCATCCCGACGCCGTTGGCATTGCCGTGCGATTGCTCCGTTACATCCAGGATGGCACATTTTTTAAAGGTCGGGCCCCCGCTCGCATAAGGAGTGAAAAACAGACCGGTGACATTCGGATCTTGTCCGTCGCCGCTAATGTTTTTTCCGATCTCCCCGATCACGAGAACGTCAAAGGAGGGAAGCAGGATGCGGCCCATTCGGGCTTTTGCCAGCTCCAGCAGCTGCTTCTCCCGCTCCAGCCCCATAATGTCCTCCTTCGGAACGACCTCGACCACCGATGTTTCCTCGTAGGCGTTCTCAATCAGGGCAACGCCGAATAACACGTTGGTTTTGGCCAATATCATCTGTGCCGCTTTGGGAATGAGCTCGGCAAAACGCCCGAATCCGCGATTGTGCAGGGAAGCGGCGCCGACCTGCTTGCCGAATCCGATCGCCAGCATTTTGCAAAGACCGCTTTCTATCGGCCCGCGAAAACAGGTATGCGGCTTCACCCTGGCAATGAACGTTATGCCGTCCGCCTGCAGGGCGCTTTTAGCGACATATACGGGCAGCCCCTCCTCCAGCACTCCGATGGATTCCACTTCCATGGAGGCGTCGATCGGGCAGCCCATTGCCGCCTCCGTGACCCCGAAGGCGGCCAGTAATTCGGCTTGTCCGTCCGCCGTAGCTCCGCCATGGCTTCCCATCGCAGGTATAATGAACGGCTCCGCCCCCGCGGCTTTCAAATTGTCGACGACCGACTTTGTAATTTGCGCCAAATTGGCGATTCCTCTGCTGCCTACACCCACGGCGATCCGTTTTCCGGTCAAATCGGTCGAGTGCGGTTCCATTTTCGCTCGAATCTCTTTCGGTAAATCCTCCACTTTATCTCCTTGAAAATACTGCTCTACCTTCAAGAACTTAGGCAGCGGGATTTCCGGGAATTTCTTCAAGTCCAGCGATTGCATCGTCATTCAGCTCCTCAAAGATGCGCCCACGAGCGGGCTACTATTTTTGAGACCAATGATACAAGGCAATCCGGCCGAATCATATAGAAATGATTTGACATGGTCCTATCTTTTTTTAACATTTGGCGTCCGTCCGTGGAAAAAACAAAGCCGCTCGCTTGTCATCTGACATGCTAGCGGCTTTTTGCATTTTTTATCGGCGTCAAGGATTGTAAATCGACCCTGTGAAAAGCCAGGCGCCTGTTTGCCTGTCTTCGATGGCTATAAAGAAAGGACGGTCCACGTTCATGGTAAACCGCTCTTTGGGCGGTTCGGCGGATGTCGCCTTCACAGATACCGAAGTGGCTGCAGCGGCCTCTGTGCCCTGCTCGTTGACCTCAAGGAATGTTTTATGCATCACTTCGCCAATGAATAAACGGGGAGGTACAGGGGCCATCGCGGAAAAATCGGCTTTCGTACTGTCGTAGGCAATCTGCATCCCGAGAGACTGCAGCGCCTCGTCCAACGTTTTCCCGTATTCCAGCTTAAACTTCGGCAGGCGGATTTCCCCCATACTTGGCTTGAACGGCTGCTGCCAGCGCGAAGCGTCGGACCATAATTGCTCATGCAGCGAAGCCAGAGATGAGCTTTCGTCCGGAAGGATGACCAGCATATCCATTTGCCCTTCCCCGTAGGGCAGGCGGATCGCCTGGAACCCTTTTTCCTGCAAATACTCGTAAGTTCCCGTACGGGTCATCATTTGCACCTTTTTGACGGATCCTTGATTCAGCTTGAAATCTGCCTCTTTTGTCAATGAGGGGGAAAATTCATCTTTCCAGTTGCCTTTGAAATAAATCGCATTGACCAGCACCAGGTAATCATCCGGACTTAGCGGCTTGCTCAAGATCGAAGGGATCTTATCTTTCGTTTTCTTCTTGACCCAATTATTGATCGTTTCATGCGCCTTGCTATTGTTAAAATCCAGCTCCGTCACCTCGGCGCCGTAATAGGTGCGATTGGTTTCCTGGAACTGCTTATGAAGTGGCTTTCCCTTTCTGAGCCAGAGGGAGTTCGCAATATCCAGCTGAATCCCCCGGCCGGACTGTTCAAGCAGCGATTTTAACGTCTTATAGCCGCTGTTGATCTCCTCGCTCTGCAATCCTTCCCAGCCCAGCGTCTTAGCCATCGCCTGCTTCGTCTCTCCGGCGCTGCCGTTGAAGGTCATAGCCAAAGCCATGGATACGCTTGCCGGCGAGATAAAGACATTTTTGTCCGTCTCCTCCTGCATCAGCTGCCTGTGAAGATGAAGGCCGAAATCGTTTTGGGCTTTGACGATTTTCGGGTCCATCGAAGCCGCGGCTTCGGCCCGCTTCTCGAAACTGATACTAGCCTCCTTGCTGCAGGACGTTAATAACGCCGCAATGACCAAACCTGCAAGTGCCCGTTTTGCCGACATTTTGATCCCCCGTCTCCAATCGGTTTCAATACATCTTAATGACGGGAAATAAATGGTCAATGTTGCGAATCAAACTTCCGTTAAAATGACAGGACCCTCTTTCGTTATGGCGATCGTATGCTCATATTGGGCCGACAACCGACCGTCCAGCGTGCGGACCGTCCAGCCGTCCATCTCGAGAAAAAGCTCATGGGAGCCCACATTGATCATCGGTTCGATCGTGATGACCATCCCTTCTTTCAGCGTAAAGCCGCGCCCGGGCTTGCCGACATGCGGAAATTTGGGATCTTCGTGCAAAGATCTGCCGATCCCATGGCCGACCAAATCGCGGACGACGGAATATCCGTTCCGCTCCGCATGAGACTGTACCTCATGCATCGCATCTCCGATTCGTTTTCCGGCCTGTGCATGCCGTATCCCCAAGTATAAGCATTCCTTGGTCACTTTTATCAATCGTTCGGCTTCTTCGGAAACGCTGCCTACGGCATACGTCCATGCGGAATCGGCCATCCAGCCGTCATACTTGGCAACGATATCGATCGTGACGATATCCCCCTCCCGCAGCGGCTCGTCACTTGGAAAGCCGTGAGCGACCACATCGTTGACCGAGGCGCAGGTGGCATAAGGAAACCCCTTGTATCCTTTAATGACCTGGGAAGCTCCACGCTCTTCCAGGTACCGCTCGACAAACTCGTCGATCGCCAGCGTGCTGATCCCGGGTTTGATGCGCCGGGAAAGTTCTTGGTGGCATTCCGCCACAATACGTCCTGTCTTTCTTATGCGGTTGATATCGTCCGCCGTTTTCAGCTTTACCATCGCAATATCTTCCTTTTTTGTATGATTGCATTGTGCGCTTCCAACACATATTACTATCATACGTCCGAACCTGAAAAAAGGAGAAAACTCATTCCCGAAAAAGCAGGTGATCTTTTTCAGTCTAAGCCCCAGGAATGCTTTACTACCGGGCCAACAAAAAAACGGACCCGGAGGTCCGTCTTGTTCTTGAAATGGCTGGAAGCTATATGCTACAATGATTTTGATTTTCTTTCGCGGGATCATAGATACCGATCAGTATTATCCAAAGTAATTATACAACTATGGAACCCTGCTGTCAATCTCTTTTTTACAAAAAGGAGGCTTACCATGACTATTCCCGAACAGGACCGGGTCGACGAAACGAATCGGTTGCAATCCGTCATCGCCCAAATCGGCGAACGCATCGCTCATGTCGAGAAAATCTCCGAAGACCGCAAGTCCGCGGTAACCGATATCCGGAAAAATTTCTGGAACGACATCACCGTCAATGTCGAAGAAACCGACGATATCATGGAGACGATTTCGGCCGTCAAGCAGCAATCGTTTGTGCTCAAGCTTGAAGAGCGAGGCCTCCGGCATGCCGAAGATACGCTTGACCGGCTCATGAGACTGAAGCAATCGCCTTATTTCGCCCGCATCGATTTCCATGAGGAGGATCTTCCGGATACGGAGAAAATCTATATCGGCATCGCCTCCTTTATGAACGAGGAGACGCAAGAGTATTTAATTTACGACTGGCGCGCGCCCATCTCCAATTTGTTTTACGATTACCCGCCGGGCCCGGCCGAATATGAAACGCCTATCGGCACCATCCGCGGAGAAATCAAGCTGAAACGGCAGTTCATCATCCGCCGCGGCGAACTGAAATATATGTTCGATACCGGCGTAACGATCGGCGACGAGGTGCTCCAGCAAATTCTCGGCAAAAGCGCCGATGAGCATATGAAAAGCATCGTAGCAACGATCCAGAAGGAGCAAAACCGGATCATCCGCGACGACAAGCATCGCCTGCTGATCGTTCAAGGCTCCGCCGGCAGCGGCAAGACGTCCGTCGCGCTGCAGCGCGTCGCCTATTTGCTCTACAAGCACCGCCAATCGTTAAACGCCGATAATATGGTGTTATTTTCGCCCAACGCCATGTTCAACAGTTACGTCTCGACCGTGCTGCCGGAGCTTGGAGAAGCAAATATGCAGCAGACCACCTATCAGGAATATTTGAACCTGCGGCTCGGTTCGCAATTTCAGGTGGAGGATCCTTATTCCCAGCTCGAATATATTCTGACCGCGCATGACGAACCCGGATACATGGCAAGAATCAGCGGTATCCGCTTTAAATCATCATCAGCTTTTTTCGAGGTCGTTTCGCGGTATAAATCTTTTCTGGAGCGGGAAGGCCTGCTTTTCAAAAACATCGTATTCCGCGGCCGCGTGCTCCTGTCCGGCAAACAGCTGGCCCGGCGGTTTTACGAATTTGACCCATCCACGCGGCTGGCCAATCGCATTGTGCTGCTTCGGGATTGGCTGCTGAAAGAGCTGAGGGAACTGGAAAAAGCGGAACGTTCCGCAGACTGGGTCCGGGACGAAATCGAGCTGCTTGATGCGGAGCAATATCAGAAAGCTTTTTTGAAAGTCCGGAAGGAACAGCAGCATCTCGAGGAAAGCTTTGATTTTTACGACAAAGAATCGGAAGTTCTGGCGAAAATGATCGTCCGGGAGAAATTTGACAACATCCGGGAAAAGGTCAAAAGGCTGCAATTTGTCAATGGGACCGGCACTTACAAGCAATTGTTTACGAACGAGGCGTTGTTTGCGCAGCTTTCGGAGGGTATCGAAACACCCGAATATTGGCCGGAAATTTGCGAATATACGGTTCAGCGGCTGGATCGCAAAGATCTTGCCTATGAAGATGCAACTCCCCTGCTGTTTTTGAACGAAATGATTCAAGGATTTCATACTTACAATACCGTACGCCACGTGCTCGTGGATGAAGCTCAGGATTACTCGGCCTTTCAATATGAATTTTTAAAAAGACTGTTTCCCCGCTGCAAAATGACGCTGCTCGGCGATTTGAACCAGTCCATCTATGCGCATTCCGCCAATTTGGGGAGCTACCAGCCGCTGGTGGACCTGTACGGGGAAAACGAAACCCATATCATTCGTTTGACCAAGAGCTACCGCTCCACCCGGGAAATCGTTGAATTCACGAAAGCGATGCTGCCCCACGGCGAAGCGATCGAGCCCTTCAACCGCAGCGGCGAGCTTCCGCAGGTGATCCGGGTTGCCGATTCGGCCGAACTGAGAGAGCGACTGTCCGCCGATATCCAGGACCTCCGCCGCGGGGGCATGCAGTCTATCGCCATTCTGTGCAAAACCGCTCAGGAAAGCGCCGCGGCCTATGAGCTGCTGCACCCGCATTTGGACGTGCAGCTTATTACGAAAGACGATCACACCTTCGTATCCGGGAATCTGATTATTCCCGCCTATTTGGCCAAAGGCCTTGAGTTTGACGCAGTTCTCATCTTTAATGGTTCCGAGGAACAATATGGCCGCGAGGAAGAGAGGAAGCTTTTTTACACCGCCTGTACGAGAGCGATGCATCATCTGCACGTTTATTATCAAGGGCAGTTAACTCCGTTCATTTCTACGATTAACGAAACATCCTTTGTGACAAAATAATACCAGTACCACGAAGGGATCCTTTATAAAGATTTTTTTAGAAGGATCCCTTCGCCAAGATAATCATTCCGTAAGCTCCATCTGGTATAATTAGTAAATCGCAATGGATGACCAAGATGAGGTGGCCGCTCATGAATCGTAGTATAAACACAACATTTTACGTCATTTACGACGAACTATCTATTGTAATCGTGTCGGACTTTAATGAGGCTTGCGAATACATGGCCGAAGGGGCACGCATCTATGGATATGCTTCAGACGAGGACTCGGCAAGAACGCTGATGGCCGAATGCTTCCAACAAATGAATATGTACAAAAAAGGCCCCTTATAAGGGGCTTCTTTGAAAGAAGTCAGCTTCCTTCGCCGTACCGGCGGTTAGCGTGGTTGCGGTTTTTCACTTTTTTCGATCCGGACAACGGCTCCGACGGCTGACGGTGCTCTTCTCGATTTTGCCGTCCTGTCGGAGGATTTACCGGCTGTGGAATATCTTTAGGCATCGTATTCACTCCCCGCTTCAGACATCTTTGTCGCTTAATGCGTTAATCGTATTCGTATTAATGCTTTGATGATTTAAAGCGTCCTGATGGCGCCGATCATTGCTTTGCTGATTTACTTGCTGCGCATGGTGCCCTCCGACAACGGTTTTGTCCAAATCTTCAACGACGTTTTGCAGGTTTTTATCGACATTGCTTTTATTTTTGGTCATCGTTGGATTGTCCCTCCTGTCAGGATCCGCTTGTCATCGCGTGCAGCTGCTGAGCGCACTCATGAAGGTGACGCACATAATCTTCAATCATCGTCTGAATCACGCCGGTTCTTTCGTCTACCGACTGTCCATCCCGCTCCACGTCTACGAGTTCCACCTTAATTTCACGGGAATCGACATAAGTACATTTAAAATCAAAACTGTATTGCGTGTGTCCGGCCGTCGCAATGTGAACGCGTAAAGATTTCGAATCCGCCTCATCCGCAAAAACGTCCGAACTGTCCGATTTGTTTATAACGGTAGGCAGCGTTCTTCTCCATGCGTCGACTAAACGGCCTTGGTTTATTGTTAGCTCATCATGTTGGCTCATTGTTCAGCACCTCCACGTCTTTAACATACGGAAGCGCAGACGCTTTTATACAAGGATGGGAACCAACAAAAATAGGCATGCATTCGTATGCCTCCTATATTTCCAATTTTATGCCCCTACATTTCCTAAATTCAATATAACGCTCCTTTTCGTTTACATAAATATAAGTAACTGCCTATATCCTCTCCGCAAAAATCACATACCATATACCAATTCGACCTAAGGAGATGATTTGGTTTGGCAGTTCGAAAAGGTACTGTGGATGTGTCCGTAGGAAGCGGATCCGATTTAAATAACATAGGACTAAGTCCGGATTGTGGTGGTGCCATTGATAACGGCTTGAGCGGAGTTATCCCTAACGGAACAATTGTCACACTACGTCGAGGCGGAATCAAAAGAAAGGTTAAAATCACGATAGGCGACGCAACCGAATGTGTAGCGAATACGATCCAAGTTAGCAGAGCACTTGCAAAACTTTTTGGGCTCCGGAATCAAGCCCGTTTTCTCTTAGCTTACAATACTGCCACCAAGACCTTAACCATGCGTCGAAAACCGGTAACCATCGATACGTTAACCGTAACCGCAAGTTCTGCTATGCGGCCGGGTCGAGTTACCATTGGACTAGGACTCGCTCAGAGGGATGGCAATTACTTAAAAAGCGGCTCTATTATTACGATAAGACATGGCAGGATTAGTCTGAAACTACGCATGGTGCTAATTGACGATATATTTAATAACGACTTTACGCTACGTCCGCGAGCCATTCGGCTGCTTGGCCTCCGAGCTAATAATAAATACCGGATTGCCTATAATCAAGTCAAGCGGGAGTTGGTCTTCATAAGGCAAGTTAGCCGTTAATTATATTCCTTTACACAAAAACGACCCCTTCAGGCCTCCGACGATCCCAGGAAACACGGGTTCTCATCCCACCTACTATCTCCTTAAAAATCAAAAAGCCATCGACTTGTATCGATGACTTTTTATTATACGGAGAGGGTGGGATACGGCCTTCGGCCGACTGCGATGTTTTCCTACCGATGTCTATGCTCCGACGAACCCAGGAAACACGGGTTCTTATCCCACCTACTATCTCCTTAAAAATCAAAAAGCCATCGACTTGTATCGATGACTTTTTATTATACGGAGAGGGTGGGATTCGAACCCACGGTAGCCTCACGACTACGGCGGTTTTCAAGACCGCTGCCTTAAACCACTCGACCACCTCTCCACAGAAAAAGGGTATGTCCTAAAACAACCCTTTTGCGTGACAAAATGCATTGTAGCATATTTTAATTCGCAAGATCAAGCTCTATTTTTTAGGAGTGATCACGGAAACTCCGTTCATATATGGCTGGAGTACCTTAGGAATAAGCACGCTGCCGTCTTCCTGCTGGTAATTTTCCAAAATCGCCGCCACCGTGCGGCCTACCGCCAAACCTGAACCGTTCAACGTATGCACGAACTCCGGTTTCGCTTTCGCCTCCCGGCGAAAACGAATATTGGCCCTGCGTCCCTGAAAGTCCTCAAAGTTACTGCAGGACGATATTTCGCGGTATGTATTGCTGCTCGGCAGCCATACTTCAAGATCATATGTTTTAGCGGAGGAGAAGCCCAAATCTCCCGTACAAAGCGATAATACGCGATAAGGCAGCTCCAGCAGCTGCAGGACACGTTCTGCATGGGCGGTCAGCTTCTCCAGCTCGTCATACGACGTTTCCGGGGCCACCAGCTTGACCAGTTCGATTTTATTAAATTGGTGCTGGCGAATGAGTCCGCGGGTATCCCGCCCGGCCGAACCGGCCTCAGAACGGAAACAGGCGCTGAAAGCAACGAAATTTTTCGGTAAATCCTCCAGCGTTAAAATGTCTTCCCGATGATAGTTCGTCACCGGCACTTCCGCAGTTGGAATCAGGAAATATTCGGTGTCCGCGATCTTGAATACATCTTCCTCAAATTTCGGAAGCTGCCCGGTCCCCGTTAAGCTGTCGCGATTCACAATGTACGGAGGCAGCATTTCTTCATAACCGTGCTCATCGCTGTGCAGGTCCATCATGAAATTAATCAAGGCCCTCTCCAAACGCGCTCCGAGCCCTTTATAAAAAACAAACCGTGAACCCGTTACCTTAGCCGCGGCTTCAAAATCAAGAATGCCCAGATGATGTGCAATTTCCCAATGTGGCTTCGCTTCAAAAGCGAACGAAGGCACTTCACCGACCCGACGAAGCTCCACATTTTCTTCTTCCGATGCTCCAACCGGCACCGATTCATGAGGAATATTCGGGATCCCGAGCACGATTTGATCCAGATCCGCCTCAAGCACGCGAATTTCGTCGTCAAGCTGCTTGATGCGGTCGCCGACGCCTTTCATTTCCTCGATCAGCGCATCCGCATCTTGCTTCGCTTTCTTAAGCGCGGCGACTTCCTGGCTGACGACGTTCCGCTTGTTCTTCAGCTGTTCCACTTCCTGCAGCAGCTCGCGGCGCTTTATATCCAGACTGACAAATCTCTCAATATCATCGAGAGTTTTGCCGCGGTGCTGCATAGCCTCACGAACCCGATCGAAATCGTTTCGCAATATTTTGACATCTAACAAAGAGACCCCTCCTGCAAGGGAAGATTTTACGGAAAAGCACCCTATGCCTTTAGAAAGGATAAGGTGCCGCTGTAATCCCGATTACTTTGTTTCCCCGATCATTTGTAAAAAATAAGAATGCATCCGGTAATCGTCCGTCAGCTCCGGGTGGAACGAGGCGACCAGCAGGTGATTCTGCCTGGCAGCCACAATCTCGCCTTTGTACGTCGAAAGCACATCGACTCCGTTCCCTACCTCCACGATTAACGGTGCCCGGATGAATACCGCTCGTACGTTTTCGTCGATCCCTTTGATAGCCAGATCGGTCTCGAAGCTTTCACGCTGTCGACCGAAAGCATTGCGCGCTACCTTAATATCCATTAAACCCAGATGCGCGTCTTCCTGACCGACAATATCCTTGGCCACAACGATGAGCCCTGCACAAGTTCCGAATATCGGCTTGCCTTGAGCCGAATAATCCTGCAATGCCTCCAAGAAGCCGTACCGTCTCATGAGCTTGCCTATCGTCGTGCTTTCGCCGCCGGGAATGATGATGCCATCGATATCCTGCAGCTGTTCGACTTTCTTGATGGCGACGCCTTCGGCTCCTGCCATTTCAAGCGATCGTATATGTTCAGCCACGGCGCCTTGCAGCGCCAAAACGCCTACCTTCATGACTAACGCCTTCTTTCGCTTTCGAAATTACCAGCCGCGCTCCTGCATGCGCTGCGTCGCATCCAGCTTGGAAATTTCGATCCCTTTCATCGGGGTGCCCAGGTTTTTGGAAATTTCCGCGATCAAGCCGTAATCGGTGTAATGAGTCGTCGCTTCTACTATCGCTTTCGCGAATTTTTCCGGATTATCCGATTTGAAAATACCGGAGCCCACGAATACGCCGTCCGAACCCAAATGCATCATCAGCGCCGCGTCCGCCGGTGTCGCTACACCGCCAGCGGCAAAGTTGACCACCGGCAGCTTGCCGGTCTCGTGTACTTGCAGCAGCAGCTCGTACGGAGCTCCCAAGTTTTTCGCCTCAGCCATCAGCTCATCCTTGGACATATTTTGTACTTTACGGATTTGCGACATCATCATGCGCATATGACGGACCGCTTCCACGATGTTGCCTGTACCCGGTTCGCCTTTCGTACGAAGCATGGACGCGCCTTCGCCGATTCTGCGAAGCGCTTCTCCAAGATCGCGCGCGCCGCATACAAACGGTACTGTGAACTCATGCTTGTTGATGTGGAACACTTCATCCGCAGGTGTGAGCACTTCACTCTCATCGATGTAGTCGACACCCATCGCTTCCAATACCTTGGCTTCGACAAAATGTCCGATTCTCGCCTTCGCCATGACTGGAATCGATACGACTTTCATCACTTCTTCCACAACGGTCGGGTCAGCCATACGCGCCACTCCGCCGGCAGCCCGAATGTCTGAAGGGACTCTTTCCAGAGCCATAACGGCAACGGCACCGGCCGCTTCCGCGATTTTAGCTTGCTCGGCGTTCATAACGTCCATGATGACGCCGCCTTTTTGCATTTCGGCCATACCTCTTTTTACACGCGATGTACCGGTTTCCATTTCTCCAAAACCTCCTGATCGAATGCCGAACCGATCGACAATCCGTACTTTTGTTATGATAAACTCTAAACAAATATTTTACATGAACCGTCATAAATATACAACCACTGCCACAATGGAGACATTTTATTTCTTCACTTTGCTGAACATATCACCAAAGAAATTGCCGATCGCCCGGAAAAACAAACGGAACCAGCTGCCCTGTTCCTCTTCGTTAGCCGCAACGAGCTTGACATTAAAGGGTTTGTCTTTATAGGTGACGGTCAGCGTTCCGACTTCCTGACCTTTTGTAATCGGGGCCACTAAGTCCGTCTTGGCTTCCGCTTTTTTCACAAATTCGGTGTCGGGTGTTCCTTTTTTGACGAGTAACGTAAGACCTTCGGCAGTAACGGGAGTCAGTTCGGTGTTGACGCCCTTCTTGAACGAAACCTTTTTCAGCTCGTCGACTTCCACTCCGGCTTTGACGATTTCTTTTTTCTCAAAGTTGGTAAATCCGTAGTCGAATATTTTTTTCGTATCCAAGAAACTCGATTCCCGCGTTTTTGCATTCATAACGACGGAAATCAGCCTTGTACCGTTCCGCTCGGCCGTCCCGGTGAAACAATAACCCGCTTTATCGGTATGCCCCGTTTTGAGCCCGTCTACGCCTTCGTAAACGTATTTTTTAAAATTGACATTATCTTTATTGCCTGTCAGCATCCAATCGTAGTTAATCATCGGATTGGCGTCGGTAGGCCTGAATTTTTTGGAAGGAATGCTCGAATACTGCAAAATTTCCGGATGATCTTTAAGCAAATTATAAGCGATAAGAGCTGCATCCCGCGCGGTGAAAATCGTCTCGCCCTCGATGGAGGCCGGGGCGTACTGCTTCAGATCGACTCTATCCAAACCCGATGTATTGATAAAATGCGCGTCTTTGGAAAGTCCCATTTTAACGGCGGTCTCGTTCATCATTTGAACGAATTTTTCCTCGGAGCCTACAATATGCTCAGCCAAAGCGACTGCCGCACCGTTATCCGAATAAATCGTTACCGCATAAAATAAATCCTGCGCGGTGTATTCGTCCCCATTGGCTTTGGGAATGCCCGACAGCTGCTTATTATTGGATAAATATGCCGCATATTCGCCAATCGGCACCTTATCGGTCCAACTGATCTTTTTGGTTGAGATACTTTCCAGGATGAGATATTCCGTCATCAATTTGGCCATACTTGCCGGAGGCATCGGCTGGTCCGCATTGTTTTCATATAAAACTTGCCCGGTAGACGCCTCCATCAATATGGACGACTTCGCACTTAAACCAAGATTTACTGCATCTCCCTCAGCGGCATATGCTTTGTTTGCTTGTATCGGAGAAAACGCAATTTGCGCCAATAACGCTATCCCCATCACCAGTTTCCCGGCTTTCCCAAAAAGTCTCACTTCCCCACACTCCCTAGTATAATTTTTATGATAGAGTCAAAATAAAGACCCCAATTCGGTATGATGCATATGTATTCTTCCAAACATCTTCCGCTTCGGCAGGAATGCAAATTTCATCCAAGACCTCGCTTCGAAGCTTATATTATTTTACCATACCCCCATAGTCAAAAAAAGAAGACAGGGACCCGTTGTCCCTGTCCAATATATGGTTTGAAGCGATTAAAGGTTATAACGAATAGTTCGGTGCCTCTTTCGTAATTTGCACATCGTGCGGGTGGCTTTCTCTAAGGCCTGCTCCCGTAATTCGAATAAAACCAGTTTCGTTGATCAATGCCTCGATATTGCGTGCCCCGCAGTATCCCATGCCGGACCGGAGTCCGCCGATCAACTGATAGATCGTATCGGCCAGCGGCCCTTTATAAGGAACGCGTCCTTCGATGCCTTCCGGCACAAGCTTGCTTTCGTTTTCCTGGAAGTAACGGTCCTTGCTGCCTTCCTTCATCGCACCAAGGGAACCCATACCGCGATAAACCTTGAAACGGCGTCCTTGGAAAATTTCCGATTCGCCCGGGCTCTCCTCCGTACCGGCAAACAAGCTTCCGATCATTACCGCGCTTGCACCGGCTGCAATGGCCTTTGTTACGTCTCCGGAGTATTTGATACCGCCGTCCGCGATAATCGGAACGTTATATTGACGTGCGACCGAGGCGCAATCGTAAATCGCCGTAATTTGCGGCACACCGATACCTGCGATAACGCGAGTGGTACAAATCGAACCTGGCCCGATCCCGACTTTTACCATCGAAGCGCCGGCTTCGATCAAATCTCTTGTTCCGTCTCCGGTAGCCACATTGCCCGCACAAATCGGAAGATCCGGATATTGCTCGCGCAGCTTCTTGACCATGTTCAAGATGTTGATGTGATGCCCGTGAGCGGAGTCCACAACGATAAGATCGATCCCCGCCTCGACCAGCGCGGCAGCGCGTTCCAGAGCATCCTTGGAAACACCCACTGCAGCACCGACGACCAGGCGTCCGTGTCTATCCTTAGCCGAGTTAGGAAACTGAATCGCTTTTTCAATATCTTTAATGGTAATAAGTCCCTTTAACGAGTTGGATTCATCGACCAAAGGCAGCTTCTCGATTTTATGTTTTTGCAAAATGATTTCTGCTTCTTGCAGGGTAGTTCCTACCGGAGCAGTAACCAAATTTTCTCTTGTCATGACTTCTTTGATTTTAATCGAGTAATCATGTACGAAACGAAGATCCCGGTTTGTCAAAATTCCAACCAGTTTATTATGCTCATCGACAATCGGAACACCCGAAATTCGGTACTTTGCCATTAATTCTTCAGCGTCGTACACATGATGTTCTGGAGTTAAAGAAAAAGGATTCGTGATTACGCCGCTTTCCGAGCGTTTTACTCTGTCGACTTCTTCCGCCTGCTGTGCGATGGTCATGTTTTTGTGAATGATCCCGATGCCGCCTTCCCGTGCTATAGCGATAGCCAGTGCGGACTCGGTTACGGTGTCCATGGCGGAGCTAAGAAAAGGGATGTTCAGTTTCAGATGCGGTCCTAACGTGGTGGAAATGTCGATTTCTTTTCCGAACACTTCTGATTTGCGAGGCACCAACAACACATCGTCAAAAGTGAGCCCTTCCTTAGCAAATTTTGTCTCCCACACGAAATTAATCCTCCTTCTTTGTTTTCAAGCCGTTTTCATCTCATGCTTTCCTGATACTATATCAAAAGGGCTTTTTAGGTGTCAAGATCAACTTGCTGTTTATTTTTCATAATCGCATCATGCCCGCATACGGTTTCTAAATATATGTATCAGTATGAACGAGTAGGTGTTGTCCTATCCAACATAAATAAAAAGAGCCTTTCCGTGAATTCAGAAAGGCTCTTTTTATTACAGTTGCTTGGCAACGTCCTACTCTCCCAAGACCCTGCGGTCTAAGTACCATCGGCGCTGGAGGGCTTAACGGTCGTGTTCGGGATGGGTACGCGTGGTTCCCCTCCGCCATCGTCACCAAACATGAGTTTTGTCTTAAACAAAACTCGCTTCGGAAGCATCTTGCTCCCTGAAAACTAGATGCGAATCACTTCAAGTGTGCTGCGTTAGATTCCTTTGGGTATATATTTTGGTTAAGCCCTCGACCGATTAGTATTCGTCAGCTCCACACGTTGCCGCGCTTCCACCCCGAACCTATCTACCTCGTCGTCTACAAGGGGTCTTACATACTGGGAAATCTCATCTTGAGGGGGGCTTCACGCTTAGATGCTTTCAGCGCTTATCCCTTCCGTACTTGGCTATCCAGCCGTGCCTCTGGCGAGACAACTGGTACACCAGCGGTACGTCCATCCCGGTCCTCTCGTACTAAGGACAGCTCCTCTCAAATTTCCTACGCCCGCGACAGATAGGGACCGAACTGTCTCACGACGTTCTGAACCCAGCTCGCGTACCGCTTTAATGGGCGAACAGCCCAACCCTTGGGACCTACTTCAGCCCCAGGATGCGATGAGCCGACATCGAGGTGCCAAACCTCCCCGTCGATGTGGACTCTTGGGGGAGATAAGCCTGTTATCCCCAGGGTAGCTTTTATCCGTTGAGCGATGGCCCTTCCATTCGGTACCACCGGATCACTAAGCCCGACTTTCGTCCCTGCTCGACCTGTTTGTCTCGCAGTCAAGCTCCCTTCTGCCTTTGCACTCTTCGAATGATTTCCAACCATTCTGAGGGAACCTTGGGGCGCCTCCGTTACTCTTTAGGAGGCGACCGCCCCAGTCAAACTGCCCACCTGACACTGTCCCCATACCCGCTCAGGGTACCAGGTTAGAACTCCGATACGATCAGGGTGGTATCCCAACGTCGCCTCCACACAAGCTGGCGCTCATGCTTCAAAGGCTCCCACCTATCCTGTACAGATCGTACCAAAGTCCAATATCAAGCTGCAGTAAAGCTCCATGGGGTCTTTCCGTCTTGTCGCGGGTAACCTGCATCTTCACAGGTATTAAAATTTCACCGGATCTCTCGTCGAGACAGCGCCCAAGTCGTTACGCCATTCGTGCGGGTCAGAATTTACCTGACAAGGAATTTCGCTACCTTAGGACCGTTATAGTTACGGCCGCCGTTTACTGGGGCTTCGGTTCACAGCTTCGGTTTGCACCTTACCGCTCCCCTTAACCTTCCAGCACCGGGCAGGCGTCAGCCCGTATACTTCGCCTTGCGGCTTCGCACAGACCTGTGTTTTTGCTAAACAGTCGCTTGGGCCTTTTCACTGCGGCCCCCTCCGGCTATTCACCTTACCGGGGCACCCCTTCTCCCGAAGTTACGGGGTCATTTTGCCGAGTTCCTTAACGAGAGTTCTTCCGCGCGCCTTAGAATTCTCTTCTCGCCTACCTGTGTCGGTTTGCGGTACGGGCACCTTCTCCCTGGCTAGAGGCTTTTCTTGGCAGCTTGAGATCATGACCTTCGGTACTCCCGAAGTTTCCCTCCCCATCACAGCTCAGCCTTACGATGCGCGGATTTGCCTACGCACCAGCCTTACTGCTTGGACGGACATCCATCAGTCCGCGTCACTACCCTTCTGCGTCACCCCATTGCTCATAACGGTTCACGGTGGTACAGGAATTTCGACCTGTTGTCCTTCGACTACGCCTTTCGGCCTCGCCTTAGGTCCCGACTAACCCTGAGCGGACGAACCTTCCTCAGGAACCCTTAGGCTTTCGGCGGATGGGATTCTCACCCATCTTTTCGTTACTCATACCGGCATTCTCACTTGTATACAGTCCACCTGTCCTTACAGTCAAGCTTCTACCCGTATACAACGCTCCCCTACTGCCCATTACTGGACCCATAGCTTCGGTGGTGTGTTTAGCCCCGTTACATTTTCGGCGCAGAGTCACTCGACCAGTGAGCTATTACGCACTCTTTCAATGGTGGCTGCTTCTAAGCCAACATCCTGGTTGTCTGTGCAACTCCACATCCTTTCCCACTTAACACACACTTGGGGACCTTAGCTGATGATCTGGGCTGTTTCCCTCTTGACGATGGATCTTAGCACTCACCGTCTGACTCCCGGGTATAAGTATGCGGCATTCAGAGTTTGACTGGACTTGGTAACCCTTGGCGGGCCCCGCACCCAATCAGTGCTTTACCTCCGCTACTCTTATCCCGAGGCTAGCCCTAAAGCTATTTCGGGGAGAACCAGCTATCTCCGAGTTCGATTGGAATTTCTCCCCTACCCCCACCTCATCCCCGAACTTTTCAACGTTCGTGGGTTCGGGCCTCCAGTGCGTGTTACCGCACCTTCACCCTGGACAGGGGTAGATCACACGGTTTCGGGTCTACGCCCACGTACTCAAGTCGCCCTATTCAGACTCGCTTTCGCTGCGGCTTCGGCTCTTCACCTTAACCTCGCACGTGAACGTAACTCGCCGGTTCATTCTACAAAAGGCACGCCATCACCCTTTAACGGGCTCTGACTTCTTGTAAGCACACGGTTTCAGGTTCTGTTTCACTCCGCTCCCGCGGTTCTTTTCACCTTTCCCTCACGGTACTGCTTCACTATCGGTCGCTAGGGAGTATTTAGCCTTGGCAGATGGTCCTGCCTGCTTCCCACGGGGTTCCTCGTGTCCCGCGGTACTCGGGATCCGTCTAGCGATACGTTGGCTTTTGGTTACGGGACTGTTACCCTCTTTGGTGAGCCTTTCCAGACTACTTCGCCTAACCAACTTTTCGCACATTGACGTCCCACAACCCCAGGGGGCAAGCCCCCTGGTTTGGGCTACTCCGCGTTCGCTCGCCGCTACTGACGGAATCACTCTTGTTTTCTTCTCCTGAGGGTACTTAGATGTTTCAGTTCCCCTCGTATGCCTCCAACTACCCTATGTATTCAGGTAGAGGTAACCGAGTATTACCTCGGCTGGGTTCCCCCATTCGGACATCCCCGGATCAACGCCTGCTTACGGCTCCCCGAGGCATTTCGTCGTTCGCCACGTCCTTCTTCGGCTCCTAGCGCCTAGGCATCCTCCGTGTGCTCTTATTAGCTTAACCTAAGCTAAATCATTGCTAAAGGAATTCTAAGCTTTCGCTTGAAGTTGTTTCGCTATCTAGTTTTCAAGGAACAATGTCCTCGCTCTCTCGAGCGGAAGAACATCTTAACATAGGACCTCATGTCGTTCAAGCATCAGATGCTGCCAACATTGGTTTCCCATGCCATGGTTGAAAGAGACTTTGCTCTCTCAAAACTGAGCAACGAGTAACGTGCATTGTATTTGTCCGGCACCCTGCAGATGCCATGGACTCCATAGAAAGGAGGTGATCCAGCCGCACCTTCCGATACGGCTACCTTGTTACGACTTCACCCCAATCATCTACCCCACCTTCGGCGGCTGGCTCCTAGGTGCAAACAAGTTTGCACCCGGGTTACCCCACCGACTTCGGGTGTTGTAAACTCTCGTGGTGTGACGGGCGGTGTGTACAAGACCCGGGAACGTATTCACCGCGGCATGCTGATCCGCGATTACTAGCAATTCCGACTTCATGCAGGCGAGTTGCAGCCTGCAATCCGAACTGAGACCGGCTTCTAAAGATTCGCTCCAGATCGCTCCTTCGCTTCCCGTTGTACCGGCCATTGTAGTACGTGTGTAGCCCAGGTCATAAGGGGCATGATGATTTGACGTCATCCCCACCTTCCTCCGGTTTGTCACCGGCAGTCATCTTAGAGTGCCCACCTTTCGTGCTGGCAACTAAGATCAAGGGTTGCGCTCGTTGCGGGACTTAACCCAACATCTCACGACACGAGCTGACGACAACCATGCACCACCTGTCTCCTCTGTCCCGAAGGCCTGCCCTATCTCTAGGGCATTCAGAGGGATGTCAAGACCTGGTAAGGTTCTTCGCGTTGCTTCGAATTAAACCACATACTCCACTGCTTGTGCGGGTCCCCGTCAATTCCTTTGAGTTTCACTCTTGCGAGCGTACTCCCCAGGCGGAGTGCTTACTGTGTTGACTTCGGCACCGAGGGTATCGAAACCCCCGACACCTAGCACTCATCGTTTACGGCGTGGACTACCAGGGTATCTAATCCTGTTTGCTCCCCACGCTTTCGCGCCTCAGCGTCAGTTACAGGCCAGAAAGCCGCCTTCGCCACTGGTGTTCCTCCACATCTCTACGCATTTCACCGCTACACGTGGAATTCCGCTTTCCTCTCCTGCACTCCAGTCCTCCAGTTTCCGGTGCGAACCAGGGTTGAGCCCTGGGCTTAAACACCAGACTTAAAGAACCGCCTGCGCGCGCTTTACGCCCAATAATTCCGGACAACGCTTGCCCCCTACGTATTACCGCGGCTGCTGGCACGTAGTTAGCCGGGGCTTTCTTCTCCTGTACCGTCACCTTGAGAGCAGTTACTCTCCCAAGCGTTCGTCCAGGGCAACAGAGCTTTACGATCCGAAAACCTTCATCACTCACGCGGCGTTGCTCCGTCAGACTTGCGTCCATTGCGGAAGATTCCCTACTGCTGCCTCCCGTAGGAGTCTGGGCCGTGTCTCAGTCCCAGTGTGGCCGATCACCCTCTCAGGTCGGCTACGCATCGTCGCCTTGGTGGGCCGTTACCCCACCAACTAGCTAATGCGCCGCAGGCCCATCTGTAAGCCACAGATTGCTCCGCGTTTCTTGATCTCCCCATGCGGAGAAACCATCTATCCGGTCTTAGCTACCGTTTCCGGTAGTTATCCCGATCTTACAGGCAGGTTGCCTACGTGTTACTCACCCGTCCGCCGCTAACCTTTCCCGAAGGAAAGATCCGCTCGACTTGCATGTATTAGGCACGCCGCCAGCGTTCGTCCTGAGCCAGGATCAAACTCTCCAATAAAGTCCCATTGCTGGGATTGAAGCTGTTTGTATAGCTCAATTACGTTACTGACTTATTGTTGGATTCGACTCATTCGAATCAAGATCCGCACGTTACTCGTTGTTCAGTTTTCAAAGAGCAAACTTTGTTGATTTGTATCAGCCGTTTTGCGGCGACTTGATTAATATATCACATTTGCCTTGTACGATGCAAGCACCTTTTTTTAGAAAACTTTTAAATGGTGCCGATCGTTATAGACGACTTCTGGAATAAGGCTTTCGGAACGAAGTCCTGCAAAAAAAAACCGTGCCGTTTTGAGCGGCAAGAGATAATTTATCACAAACCGCCGGGCCAAGTCAAGCCCCAGGCACAGTTAATTTTATACAGATTATTTTTGAATAACGTCCTTAATAAATAAGTTTCTTTCTACGGTCAGGTTGACGATCGTCCCGTTGATGTTAACCCAAGGCCGCGTTGGGTTCGCCCTGTCGGAAAACACAATTTCCCCGATGCGGTTGTCGCTGAGCTTAACAAGAGTACCGTTGTGGAATTGGGTCACTTTATTGATAAATGTTTGCACCAGCACAGGGTCCAGCTTACCGAACGCTTCCTGAAAGAGCTCCTCTAATACAAGATAGGGCGACTCGGCTTTTTTATGCGCACGGTGCGTAGTCATAGCATGAAACATATCGGCGATAGCGACGATTTTAGCGTACAGATGAATCTTATCCCCCTTGACCCCCAGCGGATATCCCGAACCGTCCTCCCGCTCATGATGCTGCACCGCACAAAGCTTTACGCCTTCATTGACGGCAGGCAATGATTTTAAAATGTTATAACCGATCACCGTGTGCCGCTTCACTTCCTCAAGCTCCTGCTCGGTCAGCTTGCCCGGCTTATACAAAATGGCATCGTCGATCTTGCTGTTTCCGATATCGTGAAGCAATCCGCCCAAGGCAACCGGCATCAGATCCTTTTGAGGCAGCCCATGCCACTTACCCAGCATATAGGAAGTTAAGCTGACCATTATGCTTTTGTGATACACAAAGTCTCTAACGGTATTGTTACGCGGCGAAAACGTCAATATGTTGTAATGATCGATCGTCTGGATGAGCGATTCCATCGCTGTGCGGATCTCCAGGATCGGCAAACTTTGATTCGCATTCGCCAAATTAAATACTTTTTTCAACAATCCAAACATCTTGTCGTACTGCAAGTAAAAAGGCAAAACCGTACTGACCGGTTCCTCCGGCGGTGCTTCGGCAGCCTCCGACACTTCGGCAGACTTGGATTCTATGACGACGCTGGGAATAAGGAATGCCCGCAAAATTTCAATATCCCGCTCCGTGACGATTTTACCTTTCTGAAAAAGCACACTGCCAAGCTTCGTCTGAACGTTCTCGATTATTTTCTCACCGGTCTTTAATTGCGAAACGGGAACTGTTGCCATGCTACTCCCACCTTACCAATGTCTATGGTCTCTATTTTAAAACAAAAAGAATGGGGATGTAAGCCCCATTCCGCATTTTGTTCATATTATTCTGTGACGTTTGGACTAGAATCTTCCATTTCTGACGATTCATCGCTCTTTTCAACCCGCGTCACCGTTGAAACTTCGTCTTCCTCGCGGATGTTGATAATTCTCACGCCCTGGGTATTTCGACCCATTACGGAAATTCCCGCCATACTGGTCCGGATAATCGTGCCCATCGCGGTGATGGCCATCAAATCTTCGTCTTCGCTTACGACCTTCAGAGCGACGACGTGGCCATTTTTCGGCGTCACATTCAAAGTTTTGATCCCTTTGCCGCCGCGCGTTTGCATCCGGTATTCGGAAACCGGCGTCCGCTTGCCGAATCCTTTGGAAGTTACAATAAGCACCGTATTGGCCTCGTCCGAAACATCCATGTCGATCACGACGTCGCCTTCGCTGAGCTGGATCCCTTTCACTCCGGTAGCTGCGCGTCCCATCGGACGTACATCCTCTTCCGGGAAGTGAATAGAGATGCCTTCTTTGGTGCCCATAATGATCGACTGTTTACCGTCCGTCAGTTTGACTCCGATCAAATCGTCATCCTCACGCAAGGACAAGGCGATCAAACCGCCTTTGCGGATATTGGAGTAATCGTCCAAAGGCGTCTTTTTGACAATTCCGTTTCTCGTGGCAAAAAATAAAAATTTATCGGAATCGAAGCTTTCGACCGGAATGACCGCATTGATCGTTTCGCCCTGTTCGATTTGAATCAGGTTGATGATCGGCGTCCCCCGGGCCGTGCGG
Organism: Paenibacillus hamazuiensis; assembly: GCF_023276405.1. Classification (NCBI taxonomy): domain Bacteria; kingdom Bacillati; phylum Bacillota; class Bacilli; order Caryophanales; family Paenibacillaceae; genus Paenibacillus; species Paenibacillus hamazuiensis. Next base: position 6,868,627 of record NZ_JALRMO010000001.1, on the reverse strand, counting down.
CTTAGATCCGGAATCTCGTAAGCCTTCAGCCTGTAGGCTTTCCCTTTGTTTGTGAAAAACATCAGGTAATGATGGGTATTGGTGACGTAAAGATGCTCGACGAAATCGTTATCCTTCGTGTCCATCCCGAGCACGCCTTTGCCGCCCCGCTTTTGACTGCGGTAGGTGCTGACCGGCAAACGTTTAATATATCCGGCATGGGAAATCGTAATGATGACGTCTTCCTGCGGAATCAGGTCCTCGTCCTCAATGCTTTCTTCCCCAACCGTGATCTCGGTGCGGCGCTCGTCGCCGAATTTTTCTTTGATTTCGCGCAGTTCCTCGCTGATGATGTTCAGCAGCAGCTGCTCATCCGCCAAAATCGCTTTGTATTCGGCGATCTTTTTCAGCAGCTCGGCATATTCTTCCTCGATCTTGTCGCGTTCCAACCCGGTCAGACGCTGCAAGCGCATGTCCAAGATCGCCTGCGCCTGATCGTAGCTGAGCTGGAACCGGCTCATCAGCCCGTCTCTCGCTTCTTCCGCCGTACGGGAAGATCGAATGAGAGCAATGACCTCGTCCAGATGATCGAGGGCGATGCGCAAGCCTTCGAGAATATGGGCGCGGGCTTCGGCCTTTCGCAAATCGTATTCCGTACGACGACGAATGACTTCCTTCTGGTGCTGCAGGTAATGATACAGCATGTCCTTCAGGTTCAAAACCTTAGGCTCCCCGTTCACGAGAGCAAGCATGATGATCCCGAAATTGGACTGCATGGCGGTATGTTTGTACAGATTGTTCAGGACGACGTTCGGATTGACGTCGCGGCGCAGCTCGATAACGATCCGCATCCCGTTGCGATCCGATTCGTCCCTTAGGTCGGTGATGCCGTCGATTTTCTTTTCGCGGACGAGCTCGGCGATTTTCTCAATCAGCCTTGCTTTAATGACCTGGTAAGGCAGCTCGTGCACGATGATACGAGCCTTGTTGTTATGCTCCTCGATCGTTGCGCGGGCGCGCATCGTGACGGAGCCGCGGCCGGTCGTGTACGCTTGCCTGATGCCTTCCCGGCCCATAATATACCCGGCTGTCGGAAAGTCGGGCCCTTTGATCGACTGCATCAGTTCAAGCGGCGTAATATCCGGGTTCTCAATCAACTGCTGCACTCCGTCAATGACCTCGCGTAGATTATGCGGCGGAATGTTCGTCGCCATCCCGACGGCAATCCCTGAGGAGCCGTTGACGAGCAGGTTCGGGTAACGCGCCGGCAAAACAGCCGGTTCTTGTTCTTCCCCGTCATAGTTGGGAACAAAATCGATCGTTTCTTTGCCGATGTCGCGCAAAAGCTCCATCGCGATTTTGGAAAGGCGCGCTTCGGTATAACGCATCGCCGCCGCGCCGTCGCCGTCGATCGAACCGAAGTTCCCGTGACCGTCGACCAGCATGTAGCGGAGCGAAAAATCCTGCGCCATCCGCACCATCGTTTCATAGACGGCCGCATCGCCGTGAGGGTGGTATTTACCGATAACCTCACCGACGATTCTCGCCGATTTTTTATAAGGCTTGTCCGGAGACATCCCCAGCTCGGACATCGCGAACAAAATTCGCCGATGGACCGGCTTCAGGCCGTCCCGCACATCGGGAAGCGCACGGCTCACGATAATGCTCATCGCGTAGTCCATGAAGGACGTGCGCATTTCCGAGCCGATGTCGATTTCCTTGACTTGCGATCGCATTTCTTCGGCCATAACGGACCTCCTTCAGACTAGATATCGAGATTTTTCACATACTTCGCATGCTGTTGGATAAAATCGCGCCGCGGCTCTACGTTATCGCCCATGAGCGTATCGAACATAAGATCCGCTTCGATCGCGTCTTCAATCGTTACCTGAAGCAAGGTGCGGCTTTCCGGATCCATCGTCGTTTCCCACAGCTGGCCCGGGTTCATCTCGCCCAGACCTTTATAACGCTGAACGTTCACTTTCTGCCCTTCGCCGAGTTCCTGCAAAATCGCATCTTTCTGCTTATCGTTATATGCGTAGCGAATAACGCGGTTTTTCTCCAGCTTGTAAAGCGGCGGCTGGGCGATGTACACATAGCCGCTTTCGATCAGCTTCCGCATGTACCGGTAAAAAAACGTCAGCAGCAGCGTCCGGATATGCGCTCCGTCGACGTCCGCGTCCGTCATGATGATGATTTTGTGATAACGCGCTTTGGAAATGTCGAAATCGTCGCCGATCCCGCAGCCGAGCGCCGTAATGATCGCACGAATTTCCATGTTGGACAAAATTCTATCGAGGCGCGCCTTTTCCACGTTCAAAATTTTACCGCGCAATGGCAAAATCGCCTGAAAATGGCGGTCGCGTCCCTGCTTGGCGGAGCCGCCGGCGGAGTCGCCTTCGACGATGTACACTTCGCTGATGGAAGCGTCCTTGGAGGAGCAGTCCGCCAGCTTGCCGGGTAGCGAGCTGACTTCCAGCGCGCTTTTGCGGCGCGTCAGCTCGCGGGCTTTCCTCGCCGCTTCGCGGGCTCTGGCTGCCTGGATGCTCTTCTCCACAATTTTGCGGGATACGGCCGGATTCTCGTCCATAAATTCCTGCAGCTTCTCGGAAAATACGGATTCGACGATGCCCCGTACCTCGCTGTTGCCAAGCTTCGTTTTGGTCTGGCCTTCGAACTGCGGCTCCGGAATTTTGACGGAAATGATCGCCGTGAGGCCTTCGCGCACGTCGTCGCCGGACAAGTTCGCGTCATTCTCTTTAATCGCGTTATATTTGCGGGCGAAATCGTTCATAATGCGCGTGAGCGCGCTTTTGAAGCCCGATTCGTGCGTGCCGCCCTCATGCGTGTTGATGTTATTGGCAAACGAATAAATGTTCTCGGAATAACCTTCGTTGTACTGCAAGGCAACCTCAACTGAAATGTTGTCCTTCGAGCCTTCGGCGTAAATAGGAGGAGCATGCACCGGCTCGCGGTTCTGGTTCAAATATTCGACGAAAGACACGATGCCGCCGTCGAATTTGAACGTATTCGAGACATCGCTGCGCTCGTCCGTCAGAGTAATTTGAATGCCTTTATTCAAAAAAGCAAGCTCGCGAAGCCGCGACTGCAGCGTCTCGTAATCGAATTCCGTCGTTTCCGTGAAAATTTCCGGATCCGGCTTGAACGTTACAGTCGTGCCGGTTTCCTCGGTATCCCCGATCACTTTCACGTCGTATTGCGGCGTGCCGCGGCGATACTCCTGCACATGCACTTTGCCGTTGACTTTGACTTCCACGATCACATGTTCGGATAACGCGTTGACGACGGATATGCCTACGCCGTGCAATCCGCCGGATACTTTATAGCCTTCGCCGCCGAATTTGCCGCCTGCGTGAAGAACAGTGAGAACGACTTCGAGCGTCGAACGTTTCATTTTCGGATGCTCGCCGACCGGAATGCCGCGGCCATTGTCGATAACGGTGACGCTGTTATCCTTATGGACGATCACTTCAATCGCCGTACAGTAGCCAGCAAGCGCTTCGTCGATACTGTTGTCGACGACTTCCCATACGAGATGGTGGAGACCTCTCGCGCTGGTTGACCCGATGTACATACCGGGACGTTTGCGCACCGCTTCCAAACCTTCCAGTACCTGTATTTGACTTTCATCGTACGCGTGTTGATTGACAGACATCTATATGACACCTACTTTTCCAGGGTAACCTCTCAGTTTGTCAGGAGCTGGTGTGCCCGTTTTTTTAACGTAGAGGACGAAATGGGGGAGTAATAAACCTTTGATTGTGTCACGACGAGCGATTTGCATTCTTCCTCGCCGATCACCTCGACGCGTTTGTCCTTATTCGCCTGACTGACGAACTGCTTCGAAATTTTGGAGGATTTCTCTATCGATAAATCAAATATGGCGATCAATTCCGAAGCGCGTATGATTTTTTCACCGCCCAAATGGATAAACATAAGCTCGCCCTCCGACTATTCTACTCTATGAATCCGATATGTCCAATCATCTATATCAAGCCGCCGCTTCTCACCTGAAAAACGGCGGCGTCATCCAATTTCGCCAAATCGACGCTTTCTATACCGGTTGTCGTGATGAATGTTTGCACCTTGTTCTGGAACGTCTCGATCAGCTGCGTCTGCCGGTAGCGGTCGAGCTCCGACAGCACATCGTCCAGCAGCAGAATCGGGTATTCGCCGACTTCCTCATGAATCAGCTCGATCTCCGCCAGCTTTAAAGAAAGCGCCGTCGTTCTTTGCTGGCCTTGCGATCCGAACGTTTGCGCCTCTTTGCCGTTGATAAAGAACAGCAGATCGTCCCGGTGCGGCCCTACCAACGTAACCGCGCGTCTCAATTCCTGCTCCCTTACCTGTGATAACTTTATCATAAATTGGTCAAATAAAACAGTTTCATCTTCCGATTGGGACAGGTCCAGCGCCGAATCGTACCGGATTTCAAGCCGTTCCTGGCCTCCCGTGATGCCGGAATGAATCTTTTCCGCCCAAATTTGCAGTTTCTTTATAAAGCTTTGACGTTTTTTCACAATTTTAATACCAAATTGAACCAATTGTTCGTTCCAAACCTCAAGCATCGATGCGTGCGAGCCGCCGCCGGCGAACATCTGTTTGAGCAGATTGTTGCGCTGGGCGAGTACTTTCTGATACTGCGACAGGTCATACAAATAAGCGGGGTGAACTTGTCCGATCTCCATATCGAGAAAACGGCGGCGAACCCCGGGGGAGCCTTTGACGATTTCCAGGTCCTCCGGGGCGAACATCACCACGTTAAGCGCGCCGATAAAGTTGCTCAGTTTCTTTTGTTCGAGTCCGTTCAGCTTCGCTTTTTTCCCTTGCTGGGAAACGGTCAGATCGAGGTGGACGGTCCCATATTTTTTCTCGACATCGCCCTGCAGGTGAGCGTGAGGGGCATCCCACTGAATGAGCTCCTTGTCCTGATGGGTGCGGTGGGATTTGGTAAGAGCGAGCACATAGATCGACTCCAGCAAATTCGTTTTGCCCTGCGCGTTCGGTCCAACGAAAATGTTGACCATGTGGCTCGTGGTGAAATCGACCTTCTCGTAATTGCGGTAATGGCGAAGGTTTAAACTGTTGACCTTCACGCCTGTACCACCTTGAACGTGCCGCAGCCTTCCACCGTCACGATGTCTCCGGCAACCAGCTTTTTCCCGCGGCGGTTTTCCGGCTCGTTATTGACGCGAATGTCCGTCTCCTGCAGAAACATTTTCGCCTGCCCGCCGGTGGAAATGCAGTCGGCCAGCTTTAAAAACTGCCCTAGTGTAATATATTCCGTGCGAATTTCGATATTCTTCATTGGAAAATTCCCCCTTAGTTTGTCGTTCGGTAGGGGAGAATGAGCTGAAGCAGGCTTGTCGAATCTTCCGGACGAATGATGATCGGCTGCATCGCCCCGGTGAAGCCGATTTGGATCATCTCGCTGTCGATAACCTTTAACGCGTCCAGCATATATTTGGAGTTGAAGGAGATGCGCAGCAGCTCTCCCGTCATCGATTTGACCGGCAGCTGCTCGGTCACCTTGCCAAGCTCGGTGGAGCTTGACGAAATTTCAACCGTCTGGTCCTCGCGCATTACAAGTTTGACGATATTCGTTTTGTCCTCGCGGGACAGCAAATAAGCGCGGTCGATCGAATCGGCCAGCTGCTTCGTGTCGAGCACAAGCTCGGTCTGGTACGTCTGCGGAATCAATTTGGACGTATCCGGGTACGTTCCGTCCAGGATCCGGCTGTAAAACAAAATCGAGCTCATTTTAAAGAGCACCTGATTGTCGGCAATGACGACATCGATCAATGTATTTTGATCCGGCAATATTTTGCTCAGTTCATTCAAAGTTTTACCGGAAATGGCGATATTTGTATGAGTTACATCCGGTCCGATGTCAATATTCGTTTCACGGCTGGCGAGACGATGGCGGTCGCAAGCGGTGAATTTGATCGTACCCTCGGACACGGTCCACAAAACACCGGTCAATATCGGAGTCGATTCGTTGGTCGAAACGGCAAACGACGTTTGCTTGATCATCGTTTTTAAAATGTCGCTCGGAATTTGAATTCGCTTGTTTTCCTCAATCCCCGGCATGATCGGATATTCCTCCGGATCGAGGCCGACGAGCTGCACTTCGGCGGAGCCGGAGCGAATCGTCGTTTGAAAATGCTCCTTCACTTCAAACTCAACCTGCTGGGACGGAAGCTTGCGGATCATCTCGATGAAAAATTTCGCCGGCAGAACGACGCTGCCCGGTTTTTCAAGATCGATGACGCTGAGTCCGTCTTCTTCTTTGGCAATAAAACTTTGGATGGAAATGTCCGTATCGCTCGCCGTCAGCGTCACGCCGTTATAGTCCGCATCTATTTTGATTCCGCTTAAAATCGGGATGGTCGTTTTGCTCGTAATCGCTTTGGAGACGTGCCCAATAGCTTCGTTCAAGTGGTCCTTCAATATCGTCAATTTCAACGTGTTCACTCCCATGGTTCTAATGTGGCGAATCCGGGCATATACTCTTATAATACATTTTTTTTAAATATAGTGATAGTAGTAGGGGCGCCGGATATGTGGATATGTGGATCATATCCGCAAAGAGACAGCCTATCCACATGTGAATAGATTGTGCATAGGCTGTCGCTCTTTTAAACAGTTGCGTTTTTAATTTTTTCGGAGATCGTGTGGATAATTTTATATAATTCCTGATCGGACTTCAGCTGCGTCGAAATTTTCTCGTGCGCATGGATGACGGTCGTATGGTCGCGCCCGCCAAAAGCTTCGCCGATTTTCGGCAGCGAGAAATCCGTCAGCTCGCGGGATAAATACATTGCTATTTGCCTTGGAAAAGCGACGGTTTTCGTCCGTTTTCTCGCTTTGAAGTCATCGATTTTCAGCCCGTAAAACTCCCCGACTTTCTGCTGAATGTCCTGAATCGTAATCTGTCTCGGCCGGTTGGAAGGAATGATATCCTTCAGCGCTTCCGCGGCCAAATGCGATGTTATATCCTGGTTGATCAAGGACGAATAGGCGACAACGCGGATCAATGCACCTTCCAGCTCGCGGATGTTCGTATCGATCTGGTTCGCTATGTATACCATCGCTTCGTTCGGGATGTCGAGGTTTTCGGCCTTCGCTTTTTTCCGCAAAATCGCAATGCGCGTCTCCAGATCCGGAGGCTGTATGTCGGTGATAAGTCCCCATTCGAACCGCGAGCGAAGCCTTTCCTCCAGCGTCGGGATCTCCTTCGGCGGCCGGTCGCTGGAAATGATGATCTGCTTTCTTTCCTCATGCAGCGCGTTAAACGTATGGAAAAATTCCTCTTGCGTCTGTTCTTTTCCCGCCAAAAACTGAATATCATCTATGAGCAGCACATCGATGTTGCGGTATTTGTTGCGGAAGCTTTCGCCGCGGTTGTCGCGGATCGCATTGATGAACTCGTTCGTAAATTTCTCGGACGAGATGTACAGCACGCGGGCGCTCGGATTGTGCTCCAGCACGTAATGTCCGATCGCATGCATCAAATGCGTCTTTCCGAGACCGACCCCGCCGTACAAAAACAGCGGATTGTACGCCTTCGCCGGCGCTTCGGCAACGGCAAGCGATGCGGCGTGCGCAAACCGATTGCCGGCTCCAATGACGAACGTATCGAACGTATATTTGGGGTTCAAACTGTTCGTTTCGTCGATGGTTGCGACAGCAGGGCGCGGAGGCGGGGGAGCGGGTGCCGCCGGCTGGACTTGCTCCGTTTTCACATCGTCCGATTCGATCGTGAACTTCACTTCGACCGGACGTCCGGTATATTCGAAAATCGCGCCGCTGATCATTTTGACATAACGGGATTCCAACCATTCCTTGGCGAAATTGTTCGGCGCGCAAATGACAATCGACGTTTCGTTGAAAACAATGGCTTTGGTCGATTTGAGCCACGTATCGAAGCTCGGCTTGCTGACCTTCGTTTGAATGATGGAAAGAACTTGCTGCCATTGATCGTTCGGATGGCTTTCCATTACAAAATTCACTCCTCATATTACGGTACCGACTGCATATTTCGGAATTATGCACATGCACGATAAATCCGGAAAAAGGGCGCAATAAGGCAATATGTCGAGAAAAACTGGGGGATTTTGTCGAAATCGGCCGGTTTGTGCAGAAGTGTGGATAACACTCATTTCGAACAACTGAAAATTGTTCACAGATTTATCCACAGATTGTTGATAATTTATAAGAGGATTTATTCTATCCACAGGTGAAAACATATACATAATATCAAAATCAAAGGTATATAGCAACGAATTATTGCCGTTTATCCACAAATTCAATAACTTGTGTGTAAATTTTATTAACACCACTACATATTGTTTATAATGTGTGGGTAATCGACAAAAACTGCCGTTTTCTTCACAATCGCTGTTCACAACTCATCCACGGATGCCGTTCAGGGTGGATAAGCTGTCGAAATCGGCGGAATGTTCCACATCGTCTTCCTCCTTCTCTTACCATGAACTTGAGACGCATAAAGGCGGTTGACTTTTGAACCGGTAAATGATTTAATGGATAAAGGTGTTTTTTGAAAATGGAAAAGAGAATTCCCAGGGAGGTGCACATAGATGAAACCGACTTTCAAACCGAACACAAGAAAGCGCAAGAAAGTTCACGGCTTCCGTAAAAGAATGAGCTCTGTGAACGGCCGCAAGGTGCTCAAAGCTCGCCGTCAAAAGGGCAGAAAAGTATTAAGCGCGTAAATGGCGAAGACCACTTCGAGTGGTCTTTTTTTCTGTCTATCTGCGCTTTTTCGGGGCGGAGTTCCGTTTAAAATGACATAAATAGTCAACGCTATAGTTGAAGGTACGCAATTGTGGCACGATTTTTCTCTATGAAAATGGGAGAGTTCGCCTGTGGAAAAGGAGCATCGCCTGACCAAAAGAGAATATTTTGACCGCGTATACCGGTACGGCAAATCGACCGCCAACCATCAATTTGTCGTCTATTATATGAAGCGGGGCGGAGGAGAAGCATTTCGCCTCGGTGTTTCCGTCAGCAAAAAGCTCGGCAACGCCGTTGTGCGCAACCGTTTGCGCCGGGTGATTAAAGAGATCGTGCGTCATCATGCCGATCGGATCCCGCCGGAGTACGATTTTATCGTCATCGCGCGCAAGCCGGTGGTCGAGATGGACTATAAGGAAATGGAAAAAAGTTTGCTTCATGTATTAAGGAAGGCGGCTTTATTGTCCAAACCGACTTGAAATCGTTCTTGTGGATAAAATGGGGTGCAAGTTTCATTGTGCCCCAATATGTGTTATAGTGTATTTTGGTAAAGTATGTTTCTAGGAGGATAAACCGTTGACTCGTCGATTATACGCTTTATTGCCGCTCTCATTGCTGCTACTCCTTGCCGGATGCGGGAATCCCGTTAATAAACCGATCGATCCTTCGAGCGGGGTATGGGACAGGTATTTTGTCGGTCCGCTGTCGGCCACGATCGATTGGTTCGCTCATCTGCTGTGGGGCCAATACGGTTTGGCGATATTGGTCGTTACGATCATTATCCGTTTCTTGATTCTCCCGCTTACATTAAAGCAATATCGCAGCTCGAAGCGGATGCAGGAACTTCAACCGGAGCTGAAAAAGCTCAAGGATAAATATAAAGACGACGTGAAAAAGCAGCAGGAAGAGACGATGAAGCTGTTCCAGAAGCACGGGGTCAACCCGCTGGCCGGCTGTTTCCCGCTTATTGTGCAAATGCCGATATTGATTGCGCTGTATAATGCGATTATGCGCAATCACGATATAAAGGAACATTCGTTTTTGTGGATGCAGCTCGGCACCCCTGACCACTTTTACATTTTACCGCTGCTTGCCGCTATAACGACCTGGTTGCAGCAGAAGATGATGTCGTCGCAGATGAATGCGCAAATGCAAAGCCTGATGTTTATTTTTCCGGTGCTGATTTTCGTCATGTCGATGAATTTCGCTTCGGCTCTGCCGCTATACTGGGTATACAGTAACTTGTTTACGGTTGTTCAATCCTATTTTATCTATGGTGGATTTCCAAATAAGGGTGGCCAGTCGAAATGAAGAAAATAGTGGTTTCGGGGAAAACGATTGAGGAAGCGGTGAAAAACGGCTTGCGGCAGTTCGGCGTCACGGAAGACCGCGTCAAAGTGACCGTGCTGGAGCAGCCGTCGAAAGGCTTGTTTGGACTTATTGGAGCAAAGGAAGCGAAGCTTGAGCTTGAGCTGATTCCGGATGCTTTGGAAGAAGCCGTTCATTTTTTGCAAGACGTATTCCGAACGATGAACCTGAAGGTTACTATTGAACAGAAGAAAGAAAGAGACGGCATCTTGTTTAATTTGACAGGCGAGGAATTGGGCATGCTGATAGGGCGAAGAGGCCAAACGCTCGATTCCTTGCAGTATTTGGTGAATATTGTCGCGAACCGGTACTCGAATACTCATTTGCGAATTGTGCTTGATGCGGAGCAGTTCCGTGAACGGCGCAAAAAAACGTTGGAAGATTTGGCAATCCGTTTGGCGGAAAGGGTTATCCGATCGAGAAAAGAGGTCATCCTCGAGCCGATGTCGCCGCAGGAACGGAAAATCATTCACGCGCAGCTGCAGGACCATTCGAAGGTGAAGACTTATAGCAAGGGCGAGGAACCGAACCGCAGGGTGGTTATCGCTTTAAGATGATATCGATTGCAATGGCTTATCGCTTGACGATCAGTCATTGCTTTTTTTAAACGGAGGAAAGGGAGGTGCTAACATGATTCATGACACCATTGCAGCTATTTCGACACCTCTCGGCGAAGGGGGCATTGCGGTCATCCGCGTCAGCGGAGACGGCAGCATTCCGGCGGTCGAACGGATTTTTCGAAGCAAAACGAAGCTGTCCGAGGCTCCGACACATACGGTTCATTACGGGCATATCGTGAATACCGCTACCGGGCAGCGGGTAGAAGAAGCGCTGGTGACAGTCATGAGGGCGCCGCGCTCTTTTACGATGGAGGATGTTGTCGAGGTCAGCTGCCACGGCGGGATCATCTCGGTGCAGCACGTGCTCGATCTGATTCTGGAGCAGGAAGTTCGCCTGGCTGAGCCAGGGGAGTTTACGAAGCGCGCTTTTTTGAACGGGCGGATCGATTTGTCGCAGGCCGAGGCGGTGATTGATCTGATCCGGGCCAAATCGGACCGTGCCTTCGGCATCGCCTTAAAGCAAGTCGAAGGCAGCTTGTCCAAACGAATCAAGCAGCTGCGTCACGAGCTGGTTGAGCTGATGGCGCATATCGAAGTAAATATCGATTACCCCGAGCATGATGTCGAGGAAATGACAAACGCTTTTATTAAGGATAAATGCATATCCGCATTAGCGCAGCTGGATCGGTTGTTGGAAACGGCAAATCAAGGCAAGATCATACGGGAAGGGATTGTCACCGCGATTATCGGCAAGCCGAACGTCGGGAAATCTTCGCTGCTCAACACATTGGCACAGGAGAATCGCGCTATCGTCACGGATATTCCGGGAACAACCCGGGATGTCATTGAGGAATATGTCAACGTGAACGGGATTCCTCTGAAGCTGCTGGATACGGCAGGCATTCGGGAAACATCGGATTTGGTGGAGCAAATCGGCGTGGAGCGTTCGAAAAGCGCGCTGAACGATGCGGATTTGATTTTGTTTGTCGTTAGCGGTGCGGAACCTTTGACCGACGAAGAGATGCAGCTGATCGAACAGTTGAAAGACCGGCAAACGATTGTCATCGTCAATAAGCAGGATCTGCCTCAGGCCATCAATTATGATGTATTGTACCGAGCTTTTCCGGAAGATCGTGTGGTTCGTACTTCGCTGGTCGAGCAGCAGGGGATCGACGACTTGGAAAAAGCGATTGCCGGCATTTTCTTCAGCGGCGGACTCGAATCGAATGATCTTACGTATGTGAGCAACGTTCGGCATATTCAACTGCTTAAGAGGGCTAAGGCTTCAATGGATGAAGCTTTATCCGCTACCGAGCAATTTGTGCCGATCGATATGATTCAAATTGACATTCGAACTGCCTGGGAGCAGCTTGGAGAAATTATCGGGGATTCGGTCAGCGAATCGTTGATCGACCAAATATTTTCACAGTTCTGTTTGGGAAAATAAGTTTAAAGGAGGATAGAGAACCATGACTTACGTGGCTGGAGAATACGATGTCATCGTGGTAGGCGCAGGCCATGCCGGCTGCGAAGCGGCGCTTGCCGCGGCGCGGATGGGCTGCGAGACGATGCTTTTGACGATTAATTTGGATATGGTCGCTTTTATGCCATGTAATCCGTCGATCGGCGGCCCGGCCAAAGGGCATGTCGTACGGGAAATCGATGCGCTTGGCGGAGAAATGGGACGGAACATCGATAAAACTTACATTCAAATGAGAATGCTGAACACGGGGAAGGGACCGGCGGTCCATGCGCTTCGTGCACAGGCGGATAAATTTTTGTATCAGCATATGATGAAGGAAACGATTGAAAAGACGGAGCATTTAACGCTGCGCCAAGGGCTTGTCGAGCAGCTCATTGTGGAGGACGGCGTATGCAAAGGCGTCGTTACCAAAACGGGAGCTCAATATTTGGCCAAGTCGGTTGTGGTGACAACCGGAACTTATTTGCGCGGAAAAATCATCATGGGCGAATTGATGTACGAGAGCGGTCCTAACAATCAGCAGCCGGCCGTCAAACTTTCGGAGGACCTGCGCAAACATGGTCTCGAGCTTGTACGCTTTAAGACCGGTACTCCGCCGCGTGTGCATAAGGATACGATTGATTTTAGCCAAACGACGATCCAGCCGGGCGATGAGAAGCCGAAATTTTTCTCGTATGAGACGACCGAGGAAGTGCCTAACCAGCTGCCGTGCTGGCTCACATATACGTCGGAAGAAACCCATCAGATTATTAACGACAACCTTCACCGCGCTCCGATGTTTTCCGGGGCTATCGAAGGGACGGGACCACGTTATTGCCCTTCGATTGAAGATAAAATCGTACGTTTCAGCGACAAACCGAAGCATCAAATTTTCCTTGAGCCGGAAGGCCGGAATACATCCGAATACTACGTTCAGGGTCTTTCCACGAGCATGCCGGAGGAAATTCAGCTGCGCATTTTGCGCTCGATCCCGGGGCTTGAGAAAGTAGAAATGATGCGTACGGGATATGCTATAGAATATGATGCCGTCGTTCCAACTCAGCTAAAACCTTCCCTTGAAACAAAAGTCATTGAAGGTTTGTTTACCGCCGGCCAAATCAACGGTACGTCCGGATACGAAGAAGCGGCGGGGCAGGGGATTATGGCCGGTATTAATGCCGCACGCAAAGTTCAAAACAAAGAAGCGGTTGTCTTGGATCGTTCGGAGGCTTATATCGGCGTGTTGATCGACGATTTGGTGACGAAAGGTACGAATGAGCCGTATCGTTTGCTTACATCCCGCGCCGAATACCGTTTGCTGCTTCGGCACGATAATGCCGACCTGCGCCTGACTCCGATCGGCTATGAAATCGGATTGATCAGCGAGGAGCGTTACACACGTTTTCTTCAGAAAAAACAGCTCGTACAGGATGAAATCGACCGTCTTAAGGCAACGAAGGTGAAGCCGGATCAAGTCAAGCCGATGCTTGAGGCACTGGGCAGTGCGGAGCTTGTGAATTCCGTCGATTTGCTTACACTGCTGCGCAGACCGGAAGTCATGTACGGGCATATTGAGCAAATCTCTCCGTCTCCGCTGGAATTGACGGACGATATGAAGGAACAGGTGGAAATTCAGGTTAAATACGCGGGATACATCGAAAAGCAGCTTGCTCAAGTGGAGCGCCTGAAAAAGATGGAGAAAAAGCGCATTCCGGATGACATCGATTATAAAGACATTCACGGTCTGGCAACCGAAGCGAAGCAAAAGCTGGACAAAATCCGGCCGATCTCCATCGGCCAGGCTTCGAGAATTGCCGGGGTGACGCCGGCTGATATTTCGATCCTGCTTGTTTATTTGGAGCATTACAACAAAGTTGTTGCCGCAAGGGGATAATTATGGATCCGGTTCAAAGTCAGTTTGCTGCTTTATTGGAAAAACAGAACGTTCTTTTAACGGATTCGCAGCTCCTTCAGTTCGAGAATTATTATAAGGAACTGGTCTCCTGGAACGAGAAAATGAATTTAACGGCAATCACAGAAAGAGATCAAGTGTATATCAAACATTTTTTTGATTCTCTTTCTGTTTCTTTTTTTGTGCCAATGAATAATATTTCGTCTATGGCCGATATCGGGTCTGGAGCAGGTTTTCCGAGCATCCCGCTTAAGATTGTTTTTCCTCATTTAAGTCTAACTATTGTGGATTCGCTCAACAAACGAATTCAATTTCTTAACCATTTATGCGGCGTTCTAGGTTTGAACGGTGTGCAGGCGGTACACGGCAGGGCGGAGGATGCTGCTAGGTTGGATGCTCACCGTGATCGCTACGACATTGTTACGGCTCGAGCAGTAGCGCGACTTGCTGTGTTAAATGAGTTTTGTTTGCCTTTCGTTAAACCGGGCGGATTATTTGTGGCTATGAAAGGCAGTGAGCTTCACGACGAATTAAATGAAGCGAAGGTTAGTTTGCGGGAGCTTAAGGGAGAATTGAAGGCAACTTATCCTTTCGAACTACCTGTCGACCAATCCGCCAGACATATTATCGTTATTCAAAAAACCGGCACAACGCCGAAAAAATATCCGCGGAAAGCGGGTACTCCGTTAAAGTCGCCATTGGTTTAGAAATGTTCCACGTGAAACATTCTACACTCTAACAATTTATGGCGGTTTGCCAAATAAGCAGGAGATTACAACTTTTTGGAGAATATTAAATATATAAAGAACATCAAAACATAGGGCTCTGTAAAAGGAGCCTTAACTTTTGTTTATATCGGGTGGTTATGAAACTATGAAGGAACAATTTACTAGATTGTTTGGTTTTCAAGAAAAAAGTGCGACACCGGATGAAGTGAAAAATGTTCCTGTAAAAGAAATCGTGCCGAGTCCTTATCAACCAAGGACAATTTTTGACGATGAGCGTATTGATGAGCTGTGTCAAACGATTAAAACGCATGGAGTCATTCAGCCTGTCGTCGTTCGGGTGCGCAACAACAAGTTTGAGTTGATAGCCGGTGAGCGCCGGTGGCGGGCCGTCACCAAGCTCGGATTGGATACGATTCCTGCTATTGTTCGCGAATTTAATGATTCGCAAGCCGCATCGATCGCCCTGATTGAAAATTTGCAGCGGGAAGGGCTGACGGCTATCGAAGAGGCTGCCGCTTATCAGCAGTTGATCGACCTACATAATTTAACGCAAGAGAGCTTGGCTCAACGTCTGGGTAAAAGCCAATCGACAATTGCGAATAAAATCAGGCTGCTTCAGCTTTGCGAGCCGGTTAAAGCGGCGCTAATGGAAAGAAAAATAAGCGAACGGCATGCGAGAGCACTTCTGTCGCTGGAGAAAGAAGAAGAGCAAATTAAAGTGCTGGAAGATATTATCTCGAAAGAACTTAATGTCAAGCAAACGGAGGCACGTATTGCTTTTTTGAAGGAAGCGGCCAAAAATAAAAAGTCCCGTCGCGTATCTTTTTCCAAAGATGTGCGGCTCGCTTTAAATACGATTAGACAATCGGTCGATATGGTCAGCAGTTCAGGTTTGAAAATCGATACGTCGGAAAAAGATTTCGAGGATCACTACGAAATTGTTATTAAAATTCCGAAAAGATAATTAGGATTCCCGATGATTGCATGGTATAATTGATTGATAGAAAGACTCATAGTTGTCGTTTGGATTGATCTATGGTCCTCCCGAATCGGAGTACCGTTTTTTTGTCTTCAAAATTAGAACAGATTTATACATTTTTTTGTTTTGATTTTGTCTGTAGTCGGAAAAGTGCCTGCCTTTTATTTGTGGAATAGTGAGCACTCTGTACTCTATGCCATTTGAATAAACGCTTGCCCAATAGCGTGTAGGGATGCAGCAGCAACTAGATTCGCAAGAAAAGTTACCGTTAAGACACGAAAGCACATCGTCGAATGACTTCGATCAGAAGCTTTTCTATTAGAATCAGAATTTCAGCCGAAGGTTGAAACATCTGATTCGCAAGAAAAGCTACCGCTAAAACACGAATGCACATCATCGAATGACTTCGATCAGAAGCTTTTCTTATCAGCTTTTTTAGAGGTGAACGTATTTTGTCCAAGATTATTGCCATAACCAATCAAAAAGGTGGGGTAGGGAAGACGACCACATCTGTCAACCTAGGTGCATCTTTGGCCTCGCTCGGTAAAAAAGTATTACTCGTCGACATCGACCCCCAAGGGAACACGACAAGCGGTATTGGCATCAATAAAGCGGATGTCACTTACTGTATTTACGATGTCCTGATTAATGACATTCACCCTAAAGATGCCATTATAGATACGAATTTGCCAAACCTGAAGATCATACCGGCGACGATTCAGTTGGCCGGTGCGGAAATTGAATTGGTGCCTACGATCTCCCGGGAAGTCAGGCTTAAAAAATCGCTTCACTTGGTGAAGCATATGTTTGATTATATTTTAATCGACTGCCCGCCATCGCTTGGAATACTCACTGTTAACTCTTTGACTGCGGCCGATTCGGTAATAATCCCTATTCAATGCGAGTATTATGCGCTTGAAGGATTAAGCCAACTGCTGAATACGGTACGTCTCGTACAAAAACATCTCAACACTACGCTTCAAATTGAGGGCGTATTGCTCACCATGTTTGATGCCAGAACAAATCTGGGTATTCAGGTTATCGAAGAAGTGAAGAAGTATTTTCAACAGAAAGTATACCAAACCATTATTCCTCGTAACGTCAGACTAAGTGAAGCACCCAGCCACGGGCAATCTATCATCACATATGATCCTCGTTCGAAAGGCGCTGAGGTATATTTGGAATTAGCGAAGGAAGTGATCGCGCTTTGAGTAAACGTTTAGGTCGAGGTCTTGATGCTCTCATACCTTCTTTAAATATAAGCGATGACGATAAAGTCATCGAAATTCCTTTAAATCAGCTTAGGCCCAATCCATATCAGCCGCGCAAAACGTTTAACGACGATACGATCAAGGAACTCGCGGCATCAATCAAAGAACATGGCGTTATTCAGCCGATTATTGTCAGATCGGTTTTGAAAGGCTATGAAATCATTGCGGGAGAGCGACGCTTCCGTGCTTCGGAATCTTGTGGACTTACTTCCATACCTGCCGTTGTCAAAAAGTTTACCGATCAACAGGTTATGGAAATAGCTTTAATCGAAAACTTGCAGCGGGAAGATTTGAATGCGATGGAAATTGCCGTTGCATATCAGTCGTTGATCGATCAGTTTTCACTTACACAGGAAGAGCTTTCGGTTAAAGTAGGGAAGAGCCGATCGCATATTGCAAATTTTTTGCGGTTGCTTCAGCTTCCGGAAGAAATCAAACAATATGTTTCACGTGGAACATTATCGATGGGTCATGCCAAAGCAATCGCCGCAATTAAAGACGATAAAATCAAGAAGACACTCGCGGAATCTGCGATTAAAGAGCAGTGGAGCGTCCGTGAATTGGAAGAGGCCGTCTATAAAGTAGAGGAAGGTAGTCCGGCCAAAAAGACAGTAGCCAAACCAAAGAAAAAAGATCCGTACATTCATCAACTGGAAGACAGTCTGAGAGATGTATACCGAACCACAGTGAAGATTAAGCATCACAATAATAAGGGAAAAATAGAAATCATGTATTACTCAAAGGATGACTTGGAGCGATTGCTGGAACTGCTGCAGGGGAAGATATCGTAGAGTGCTTTAGCATACCTTTCGTGCTTTTTACTATGCACACCGGGTATGCTATATTTTTGTAAAGATCGCTGATAAAACGGAGGTGTTCAAAGTGCAAACTATTTATTTCGACAATGCCGCATCGTCTTGGCCGAAACCGCCGCAAGTAATTGAAGGCATGAAGGAAGCTGTTGAGCTGTATGGTGCGAATCCGGGGCGGGGAAGTCACGCAATGGCGGTAAAGGCGAGTCGAATATTGTTCGAATGCCGAAAAAACTTGTCAAAGCTGCTCCAGGTTAATAATCCGAATGATATATCATTTGCTTTAAATACGACGGCTGCTCTGAACCAGGGAATTAAAGGGTTTGTCAAAGAAGGAGACCATGTCATTTGTACGAATGTGGAGCACAACTCCGTTCGTCGGCCTATTGAATATGCAAGAAAAGCTCGGTCCGTTTCAGTGACTTATGTAAAAACGGATACGCGCGGGATTTTAAATATTGATGATCTGAAAGCTGCAATTACTTCCAAAACAAAACTGATTGTCTGTAACCACAGCTCTAATTTGCTCGGCAGCATACTACCGATTCCGGAAATAGCGGAGTTGTGCCGTAAACACGGTGTGAAGCTGCTCGTCGACGCGGCGCAGACTGCCGGAACGCTTCCGATTCGCATCGCGGATATGGGAATACATATGCTTGCTTTCCCGGGTCATAAAGGGTTGTTGGGGCCGCAGGGCACAGGAGGGCTTTATGTAGAGCCTGAGCTCGAACTGGAGCCTCTCATGCATGGGGGAACGGGCAGCCAGTCGGAGGAGATCGATCAACCGACCGTACGTCCCGACCGATATGAGGCAGGCACGCAAAATACGCCGGGAATTGCAGGTCTCAATGAAGGGGTTAAGTTTGTCTTGAAGGAGACGGTGGAGAGTATCCATCAAAAGGAATGGGGGCTTACCCAAAGGCTGATGGCAGGGCTGATGGAAATTGAAGGAGTCACCATATTAGGGCCTGAATTGGGACAAAATAGAACGGGAATCGTTTCGTTCACCGTGCAAAATGCCGATTCCTCCGAGGTCGCATTTATCCTTGATCAAAGTTATCAGATTGCCGTGAGATCGGGTTACCACTGTACGCCTTTAGCCCATGAATGTGCGGGGACGTTGGCAAATGGGGCGGTGCGATCGAGTGTCGGATTTTTTACGACAGATTCGGAAGTCGATATGCTGATTGGGGCCGTTAAAGAAATTGCGAAACATTTTGTAAACAAAGTATAGAGAGAGGTTTGCCGTCATGGGGGAAATCATGGAGCTGCTGCCGCTGGATTTAATCGCGGTATTGTCTTTTATACTCAGCATAATATTGCTGGTATTGGTTATTAGTTTATGGGTCAAGCTATCCCGGCTGCGTGCTGCTTATGTGAAGATGATCAACGGGGGGAGTCCGCAGAATGTGGAGGAGATTTTGATTGCCCTGCAGCAAAAGCTCCAGGATCAAGAGGATAAGCAAAAAAAGAACCGGGAATCGATTCAGGAGATAACCGGTGCTATGAAGAAGATGAAAAGCCAAATCGGAATTCATCGGTACAATGCATTCGGCGAGGGAGGAAGCGATCTCAGCTTTTCCCTCGCTATCGTGGACGAACAACAAAGCGGCGTTGTAATAACGGGAATACATAATCGCGAACAGGTTTATGTGTATGCCAAACCTGTCGAAGCAGGGCAGTCCAAATATACGCTGTCGCCTGAAGAGAAGGAAGCTCTTATTCGATCTTCGCAAAAGGAGTAGAAGCCGGGTTGCGCAGATGAAGCATCGTATTGTATAAAGCGGTAGCGATAACCTCGGCCATATTCATGACCAGGCTGAGCCTGGTGTTTTGCAATACGAAATATTCCATGAACCCGCCGACGTTGACGATACCGGTTACATGCATGTGACCGACAGGGGGGAGTTCCTTGTTGACGCCGGCACCCGGTTTTACCGGACCGTGGCCTACCTGGATGCAGCCTACGCTGGTAAGCTGGCCGAGGCAAGCGTCAATCGCCACGATGAACGGGTCATTAAAATGCTGATAAACGGTCGTCAAAGTATCGTTTAAATTCATCGCATGAACCGGATGATCGAGCGTGCCGTAAAGATGGATTCCGTCAAGACGCTGGCTGAGCAGCCTAGATCCGACGAGTGGTCCAAGGGCATCACCGGTGGAACGGTCGGTTCCAACGCAAATAATGACGATAGGTTGATGTGCCGGAACGTCCGACAGCATCGAATGAAGTTTTCTGTGCAGCACTTCCTGAATATTTTTTTCCGTGTGCATGATTTTCAATGGTTCTATTGAAGGCGGGCCGGCATTCTCTTTTCCTAGTGAAAATCTCATAGGATCGTCCCCCGATGCAGCATATTTTTACTAGTATACGGATATTGGAAAACGTTTATACGTGATAAGAGAAAAAATGGGTGGGATGCGTATGGAACCGATGCTGATTGCTTTTGACTCGACACAGCAGGCATTGCGGGCGGAGATGCTGCTGGAATATGCGGAAATTGAAATCGATATACGGCCGACGCCGAAAGAAATCACCGCAGGCTGCGCATTGTCTATTGAATTTCCTCAGGATCAGCTGGATGAAGTTAAGCGCACGATCATTACAGAAAAAGTGGAGATCCGGGGCATCTACTTAAAAAATGGCGATAGGTATGATAACATTGCTCTATAAATGATTCCTGACTCATGGGGAGGGGAAGGCTTATGGAATTTTTACTGAACTGGAACAATGCGGAGGGAGCCGGAACCGGTCAAGGAAAAACGTGGGAGCAGCTTCGTTTGGAATGGATGGAATACATCGGCAACCCCAGCGTATGGTCCAGTATATTGATACTACTCATTAAGATTATCGTTATTCTTGTGGCGGGCAGGTTGGTGATCAAGGTCGCGCAAAAAGCACTGCAGCATATGCTCGTGGAGAGAGAGCAGCAAGGCCCGCTCAAATTCGATACGCGCCGAACGAAAACGATCGGGAAATTAATTGGGAATATAATATCTTATGCGGTGAATTTCATCATGATTCTGATGATTTTGACCTTGCTGGGGTTTCGCTTGGAACCGCTCCTCGCCGGAGCCGGCGTCGTCGGGCTCGCTGTCGGGTTCGGGGCCCAGAGCCTGGTGAAAGATGTGATTACCGGGTTTTTTATTATATTTGAAGATCAATTTGCCGTTGGCGACGTCATTCAAATCAATACGTTTAAGGGGACGGTCGAAGAGATCGGGCTGCGCGTCACCAAGCTGCGAAGCTGGACAGGGGAGGTTCACATCATCCCGAACGGGACGATCTCCCAGGTGACCAATTTTTCGGTGCATAATTCGCTTGCGGTGGTGGACGTGTCGATTTCGTACGAAGAGGACATCGATGCAGCGATCAAGGTGCTTCAGGATACGGTTAAGGCATATTATGAGAAAAGCGATTTGGTCGTGAAGGAGCCGGAAGTGTTGGGAGTCCATAAGCTCGGCGCATCGGAAATTACACTGCGGGTAACCGCGGAGTGCACGCCGAACAGCAACGCTCCGGTCGCCCGAGAAATGAACGCGGAGATCAAGAAGGCGTTTGATGCACATGGCATTGCGATTCCTTATCCGAAAATGATCACTTATTACCGAACGGAAGGGGCGGAGGAGGCATGGAGAAAAAACACTACGAATTAGGCGATATCGTGCAAATGAAAAAGCCGCATCCATGCGGGACGAATGAAATGGAGATCATTCGTCTCGGCATGGACATCCGAATCAAATGTGTCGGCTGCAAGCACAGCGTGCTCGTTCCCCGTGCTAAATTCGAAAGCAAGCTGAAAAAAGTGCTGCGTTCCGGAGGAACAGCGGGAGCGGACCAAGGAAATAACGGCAGCTAAAATTTTCTTGGACGAGGGGCTTGCATATTGTCGCAGAATTTGCTACAATAGTCCTTGTCTCTCGCGGAAAGGTACCCAAGAGGCCCAAGGGGGCTGACTCGAAATCAGCTAGGCGGCGCAAGCCGTGCGTGGGTTCGAATCCCACTCTTTCCGCCATACATACAAAGGCAGCGACTCCTAATAGGAGTCGTTTTTTGCTATATAGGCAGTGGGGATGGGCCCGGAAGGTTGGCCGGAAAAGGTCAGGAGAAGAGTTCACGAATTCTCCCCGGTACTTTTTGCAGACTGAAAAGCGTGTCCGCCAACCGTTTTTGCGAAAGCAAAGACGATGGCAGGACAAACGCGGGTCCGAGGCACGTATTCACTCCAACATCACAGCTCCAAAGTAAAGCGTGACGGGCATAGGGGTTTTTATCCAAAGGGTAAAATCCCATGCCCGTCAAACGCGAACTAGAAGCGAGCAACTCCGCAAACCGGGCGGGTCCAGGGCGCTTGGGGCGCCTGGGGTCCCCCCGGTGGGGGGATTTGATGGGAAAATAACGTTTAGCTCGAGGTCACTTCGAAGAGAAAATGGATTGAAATGAGGTCAAAAGCCGAAAAAAGGCAATAGGATGCCCGGTCCCCATAATGAATATTTTTTAAAAGAGCCTAACTGGTTGAGGGAAGTTCGTCTACTTTTTGTATCGAGTAACCTAATTTTTGTAGCCTACGAATCATTAGCTCTTCCTTGGAAATGCTTCGTCGTTTCTCTAAATAGTCCGCACCAAGTTCTTTGTACGGTTCGTTCTTCAATAGGATGTGGTACGCAATGACTAGAATCTTATGGGCGATCGCAATGACAGCCTTGTTTTTCCCGCGCCGACTTGTAATGGACCAGAACTTTGCACCTAAGTAGGATTTCGTGTTGCTGGCGGCCCAGGCTGCTTCTGTGAGAGCAGACTTAAGAATTTTATCGCCTTTGGTTATGGTAGTACTTTTTTTTTACCGGCACTCTCATTATTGCCCGGACTAAGCCCTGCCCAAGAAGATAGGTGCATCTCCGTGGGAAATACAGACATATCCGTTCCCAGTTCAGCCAAGATGATCTTGGCGGTATGCTCGCCAACACCAGGAATACTATCCAATAGCTCTAATTGCCGCTGATACGGTGCGAAGTATACTTCCATGTCGGCCTCTAACTCAGCGATGGATTGTTCGAGAAATTCGAGATGTTTGAGCGATCTAGCGATCATGGAACGATGGTGTTTGGTGACGCGACCATTGAGAGCAGAAACGAGTTGCGGAATCTTGGAGCGCAGAGAGGCTTTGGCAAGATCGGCGATTTGCGCGGGTTCAATAACTTCGCCATTCACAAGAGCTTGAAGCATGAGACGGCCGGAAACGCCAAAAACATCGCTCATAAAGGTGGAGAGCTTAATGTTAGCCATCTCGAGAACCTTCAAGATGCGGTTTCTTTCGGCGGTAGCGTGCCCAACGAGTTTTTTGCGGTATCTCGTCAAATCTCGCAATTCGCGGATTTCCACAGGAGGCACAAAGCTGCCGCGGATTAAATCGCACCGATGAAGTTCTGCGATCCATTGGGCATCTTTCATATCGGTTTTACGGCCTTTGATGGCTTTAATATGGGCAGCGTTGGCCAGAGTGATGGTGCAAGAAGCTTCAAGTACATTGTAAACAGGTTGCCAGAAGATGCCGGTGCTTTCCATGGCGATCTCTGTGCATCCTTCTTCAGTGAGCCAGTCGGCTAGTTCGAGCAGGCCGGAGAGTACCGTAGAAAACTCCCGAATCACTTTCGTCGGCTTTTGATGAAGAGGGCCTTTTAACAAGCAAACAACAACGTTGGCCTGATGAACATCGAGGCCGGCGCAGCAAGTACGAATCGCATCCAAATAGATCATCCTTTCTACACAGGCTACCAACACCCTCCCAGACCGAAATTTGATGGGTGTGCTCGTGGCGACAAAGATTTGTTCTCAGGGTGTGGTAAGTCAGTTTAGGGGGCGAGGTCGTACACTCAAAATCCCGGCGACTTACCTGCACTGTGTAGTAAAAAGAATTCACGGTTTAAACAGAGTTTAAACCGTGAACCGCTCGAACATTTTCATATCTTATTGTGACGCTCTGTCATCTTGTTTAGGGGGGGAGAAACGTCCCTAATAGCGATACCGCCGCGTCCTCTGCTGGGCAAAACGGTCGATAATATAGCCGATCAATGCCCAGGACAGAATGGTCAGCAAATAAACGACGGCCATATTTGCGGTTACGACGTTGGTGAAGGCGGGGGCAAACCACGCAGGTATGCTTAGAAAGTAAAACAGCATATACATCGGGTCATAATCATGCCATATGTAATGGGCCAGACATAATACAACTCCGATGAGCGCACAGATCCAGGTGAATCTTCGCATAAGATAACCTCCAAGAATATGAGAATTCCCTCTGTTCATAAAAACAGAGGGAGCATGCCGGTTATTGATTTTTCTTTTTCCATTTCCGGTTATGGTTGCTTGGCTCCGGGAACCGTTCGCCTTTTTTCAGGCTGATGATTCGCGGGTTTTGAATGCCTGTATGGAAAGAAGCTTCGCCAACTTCAATATATTCTCCGTCGTTAGGGGCCGTATCGCCCGTACGGAATTCTGTCCACTCACCCATGCCAAAGTCACCTCCCGTATCGGTTATATTGTTGCCGAAACCCGGGAAAATGATGTGCAAACCGCTTTCCAGCTTCGACCAAAGCCACCGAGGATTAAACTTGTCATCAACTGCCTAATTTGATATACTATTTTGGTGCGAGTTTGAAAGATAGCTTGTACTCCCTTGCTCCTAACAGGATTTAGGGGCCGTTAGTCCAAAAGGAGGTGAAACCATGCGCAAATACGAAGTGATGTACATTATTCGTACCGATATTGAGCAGGAAGCGGTTCAATCTACGATTGAAAAGTTCCAGGGCATCATCAACAACGGTGGCGAAGTTACAAAACAGGATATTATGGGTAAGCGCCGTCTTGCGTATGAGATCAACAAGTTCCGTGACGGGCACTATGTGCTTGTTCATTTCAACGCAACTCCGGAAGTTGTGGCGGAGCTTGACCGCGTAATGAAGATTTCGGACGAAATCATTCGTTACATGATCGTTAAAGACGTAGCTTAATCAATTCGTTTGTTTTGTAATCGATCGTCCGGGAGGGGTTTAAGTTGTTGAATCGTGTCATACTCATCGGCAGACTGACAAGAGATCCCGAGCTGCGGTATACTCCTGCGGGAGTAGCCGTGACCCAGTTTACGCTGGCCGTGGATCGGCCGTTTACAAACCAGCAGCGGGAGCGCGAAGCGGATTTTATCCCGGTCGTGGTTTGGCGGCAGCAGGCGGAACATGTGGCGAACTATTTGCGGAAAGGCCGTCTGGCGGCGGTCGAAGGCCGGATTCAAGTGCGCAGTTACGACAACAATGAAGGACGCAGAGTGTATGTGACCGAAGTGATTGCCGATAATGTGCGGTTTTTGGATCGGGGCGACGGCGGAGGAAATAGCGAGGACATGGGTTCGGGTCAGCAGCAGCGTTACTCTGGCGGTGGCGGGGCACGTGGAGGCAATCAGGATCCGTTCGTGGATGACGGCAAGCCGATCGACATCTCCGATGATGATCTGCCATTTTAACGTAGAAAGGACTGAAACCAGGTGGAACAAAGAAGAGAACGTAACTTTGAAGATCGCGGCGAAAGAAAGTTTGGCGGCCGCGGCGGCAAAAAAGGCGGCAAGCGCCGTAAAGTTTGCTACTTCACTGTAAACAAAATCACTCACATTGACTATAAAGACATCGAGACGCTGAAGAAGTTCATCAGCGAGCGCGGCAAAATTTTGCCTCGCCGTGTCACAGGTACTTCCGCAAAGTATCAACGCGCTCTGACGACCGCAATCAAGCGGGCCCGTCAAGTTGCATTGCTGCCTTACACAACGGAATAAGAGCTAGAGATAAAAGAGGAAGGGGTATGAAGTACTCCCTTCCTTTTTTTGTTGGCCCGCATTCATCTTCTTTTAAAGAAAATGCAGTAAGATAGATAACATGGGAAACCTGCAAAAGGCAGGAATGGAATTGGAGAGGGGACGGATAAGGGTGAACATTGCTTTTTTTCTCGTGCCGAAAGAGGAAGTGGTTTACTTGTCGCCGAATTCGACGATACGCCAGGCGCTCGAACGGATGGAGTATCACCGGTACTCGGCTGTGCCGTTGATCAATGAAGAAGGCAAATATGTCGGAACGATCACGGAAGGGGACTTGCTTTGGAAGCTGAAACGTTCTCCGGAGATCGGGTTCGAACATACACATAAGGTGAACTTGACCGATGTTCCGCAGCATATGAACATTAAACCGGTGCGGATCGATGCGCAAATGGAGGATTTGATCACACTTGCCACGGTACAAAACTATGTGCCGGTGATCGACGATAATGAAGTATTCATCGGAATTATCCGCCGCAGAGAGATCATCGAATATTGCTTCAAGCTTTGGGCCAGCCGCGACCGGGATAAGGCGGCGAAATAAGTCGCAGCGCTGCCACTTCGATAAGCCCCGCAATTGTGGTATAATTTGATACATGTCGCGCTAAGGGGAGATACCATGACGCCCAACTCGGAGAGGGAAGTGGATCTGGCCAAAAGGGCCAAAATCATCGAATGGTTGAAAACCGAGCTCGTCGACCAAATGGCTCATTTGCTCAAAGGGATTTGGGAAGGCAGCCATCACAAAATCGTCGACGGGCTGGCGAGCCTCATCTCGTGCTGCTATATTCTCGGAAGGCGGCTTGGCGTATCGTACCGCAGTTTAGACGAGGCGGTATTGGATAAAATGAAGAAGCATAGGGAAGATGGACATCAGCTTGAGGATTGGTACGGCGACATTTCCGCTCTAGAAGATCATCTGCGTAAGAGGTGAACCCATTTGGGGAGTCTGCGTTGGCGTTTAATCGGATGGAATATTTTATTTATCGTACTGCTGCTGTCGATGGTGACGTCGATCAGCGTGATCACGTTAGGTTTCATTATGGTGCCGCTGCTTTGCATATACGTGAGGTCCGGGGCTAAACAATTTGCGGCCCATTTTGTTGTCAGTTTGATTGTGGTATATGCACTGACCGGAATGATTTTTCCCGGTTGGCTGAGTGCGTTTCTAATAGCGCTCGCGCTGTTTTTTTTGCCGCCGGTGATCCAAATGGGCAACCTGTACAAGAAAAAGGCGCCCGCCCGTTCGGTTATAACCGCAGGGGCTGTCACGCTTCTTGGCGAGCTGCTGCTGAGCCTCATCATCAGCTATGCGTTCGGCTTTAACTTGATATCGAAAATGAAGCAGTTTATGCGCAGTAGTCTGGATACGCTGTCTCCGGCATTAAAAACGATGGTTCCGATGGATCCGGATGTGGTTGTCCAACTGGCGGCGCAAATGCTGCCATTATATATGATTGGATTTTCGCTGGTGTATGTGATCGTGACCCATTGGGTGACGCGCAAGGCGCTGAACCGAAGCGGAGAGCAAATTCCCGGCTTTAAACCGGCCAGGGAATGGATGCTGCCGAAGCCGTTCGTTTGGTATTATATGGGCGCGCTGATCCTCGAATATTTTGTCCGGGATTCGAGCTCGATCTTGTTTACGCTGCTGATCAACTCGGTTCCGTTGCTGTCTTTTGCATTTGCGGTTCAAGGTATCGCTTTTCTGTTTTTTATTGCCCATCGAAACAAATGGAACAACGCTTTGCCGATCGCCGGCATCATATTATTCATCGTTTTCCTGCCATCCTATTTTCTGTTAAGCCTGCTCGGGGTGTTCGACGTAGCGTTTCCGATCCGCGATCGATTAACGAAAAGATAACGACTTTATAGCGATTAGGAGCGAATGAAAGAATGCCGAAGTTCCTGCTGAAGCGGTGGCACGGATTACATATCGTTTGGATTTTTGGCCTGCTGGCGGCGCTCATTGTCGTCTTGTTTGTGTACGAGTGGGAGATTGGTACGGCAGCGCTTTTGTTAAGCGGTATTTTGGGGTTTTACACGATACGGGCGGAGCAAGCGTTCCGCAAAGATTTGAACCATTACGTCGCCACCTTGTCCCATCGCGTGAAAAAAGCCGGAAGCGACGTGGTCGGCGGCTTGCCCATCGGCATTTTGCTGTATAACGAGGAAATGACGGTCGAATGGCACAATCCGTTTGTCGGCAAAATGATGGGAGAGGATTCGGTGATCGGCAGACCGCTCCACGAGCTGATCCCGGCGTTGAAATCGCGCAAAGACAAGGAGACGAAACTCGAGGTTGACGTCGGGAAACAAGTGTATCTGGTGCTGTTTCGGCCGGACGAGCGGCTGATGTATTTTACCGACATTACGGAATATAAAGGGCTGCGCCAGCGGTATGAGGACGAGAAGCTGGCGATGGGCATCGTCATGATGGATAACATCGAGGAAGCGACCCAAGGGATGGACGACCAGACCCGCAGCATTACGCTGGCGAAGGTGACGGGCGAAATTACCGAATGGGCGAATAAATACGGGCTGTACTTGCGCCGGACGGCTTCCGACCGTTATCTGATCCTGCTTGACCAGAAGGGGCTCAAGGCGCTCGAGCAGTCGCGGTTTGAGCTGCTGGATGAAGTCCGCGACATCACGATCGAAAACAAGCTGCCGATGACGCTGAGCATCGGCATCGCCTCCGGAGCTCCGACGTTGACGGAGCTCGGCGTTTGGGCGCAGACGAGCTTGGACATGGCGCTCGGGCGCGGAGGGGACCAGGTCGCCGTCAAGGTTGGCGAGCGGCTGTCCTTTTACGGCGGACGCACGAACGCCGTGGAGAAGCGGACGCGCGTGCGGGCGCGCGTCATCTCGCATGCGCTGCGCGATTTGATTCGCGAAAGCGACAAGGTCGTCATCATGGGGCATAAAACCCCGGATATGGATTCGATCGGCGCGGCGATCGGCGTGCTGAAAGCGGCGTTGGTGAGCGGCAAGGAAGGGTACATCGTCATCGAGGGTGTCAACCCGTCCATTCAGAAGCTGATGGACATGATTGCCGAGGATGAGAAGCTGAACCGATGGTTCATCGCGCCGGAGCAGGCGCTTCAGATCACGACGCGCAAGACGCTGGCCGTTGTCGTCGATACGCACCGCTCGTCGATGGTGCCGGAGCCGAAGCTGCTGCAGCTGACGAACCGGATCTTCGTGGTGGACCACCACCGGCGCAGCGAGGATTTCCTGCACGAAGCGACGCTCGTCTATATGGAGCCTTACGCATCTTCGACGTGTGAGCTCGTGACCGAGCTGCTGCAATATTTTCACGACCGTCTGACGATGGGCGTGCTGGAAGCGACGGCGCTGCTGGCGGGAATCGTCGTGGATACGAAAAGCTTCAGCTTGCGAACCGGGGCGCGGACGTTCGAGGCGGCGTCGTTCCTGCGCCGCAGCGGGGCGGACGCATCGCTCATTCAGACGCTGCTCAAGGATGATCTGGAGCACTACATTCAGAAGGCCGAAATCATTAAAAACGTAGACGTCCTTTATGAGCATGTCGCTTTGGCGGTAGGCGATCCGGGCCGCAAATTTTCTCAGTTGATCATTGCCCAGGCAGCTGATACATTGTTAACGATGAATAAAATTATGGCATCGTTTGTCATCGGCGAACGGCCGGACGGGCTTGTCGGCATCAGCGCCAGATCGCTCGGCCAGATGAATGTGCAGGTCGTGATGGAACGAATGGGCGGCGGCGGTCATTTGACCAATGCGGCCACGCAGCTTGAAGGCGTAACGACGGCCGAGGCAGCCGAGCGGCTGAAGCAGATTTTAAATGAGATTCATGAAGAGGAGGGACTTTTCGAATGAAAGTCATTTTTTTAAAGGACGTTAAAGGGCAAGGCAAAAAAGGGGAAATCAAAGAAGTATCCGAAGGTTATGCAACGAATTTCCTGTTTAAGCAGCAGCTGGCGGCGCCGGCCACCGAAGGCAGCGTCAAAACGCTTGAGCAGCAGAAGAAAGCCGAGGAGCGCCGCAAGGAGCAGGAGAAACAGGAAGCTCAGGAGCTTGGCAAGAAGCTGGCGGAAACGACGGTGCAGATTAAAGCCAAATCCGGTCAGGATGGACGTCTGTTCGGAGCGATTTCGAACAAGCAGGTGGCCGAGGAGCTCGAGAAGCAGCACAAAATCAGCCTGGATAAGCGGAAGGTTGAGATGAAGGAACCGATCCGCACGCTGGGTGTGACGGAAGTAACGGTGAAGCTGCATCCGCAGGTGACTTCCAAGCTGCGCGTGCAGGTCGTTGAGGATAAGTAATGGGCATCTGATCCGGACGGTTTGGAGAGGAGAAACGTTATGGAAGGAGAACTGCTCTTAGACCGAATTCCCCCGCAAAATATCGAGGCCGAGCAGGCGGTGCTCGGCGCGATTTTGCTGGACGGGGATGCGCTGGTCACCGCGATGGAGCGGATCACGAGCGACGACTTTTACCGCGGGGCGCACCAGCGGATTTTCGAAGCGATGATCGAGCTGAACGGCGATAACGAGCCGGTCGATCTGATCACGCTGACGGCGCGGCTGCAGGACAAGCAGCAGCTCGAGGAAGTCGGCGGCGTCACTTATTTGTCGGAGCTGGCAACTGCGGTGCCGACGGCGGCGAACATCGATTATTACGCGCAGATCGTCGAAGAGAAGTCGATGCTGCGACGGCTCATCCGGGCGGCGACGCAAATCGTCCAAAACGGCTACAGCGGCGGTGAAGAGATCGGTGGCCTCCTCAGCGATGCGGAGCGCCGCATTATGGAGATTTCGCAGCGTCGCTCAGGCAGCGGCTTCGTCTCGATCCGCGACGTGCTGATGGAAGTGTTCGAGAAGGTCGAGAAGCTGCACGAGCAGAAGGGAACGACGACAGGGATCAAGTCAGGCTTCCACGACCTGGACCGGATGACATCAGGTTTCCAGCGGTCGGACCTGATTATCGTGGCGGCTCGTCCATCTGTCGGCAAGACGGCATTTTCGCTTAATATCGCGCAGAACGTCGGTATCCGCGAGAAAGAAACTGTCGCCATCTTCAGTCTCGAGATGGGCGCAGCGCAGCTCGTCCAGCGGATGCTGTGCGCGGAGGGCAACATCGATGCGAGCGGCATGAGAAACGGAAACCTGAAGCCGGAGGAATGGGACAAGCTGACGATGGCGATGAGCGTCATGTCGGAGGCGAACATTTATATCGACGATTCGCCGTCCATCACCGTGGCGGATATCCGCGCCAAATGCCGCCGTCTGAAGCAGGAGAAAGGGCTCGGCATGATCTTGATCGACTACTTGCAGCTTATCCAGGGCCGCGGCAAGGCGGGCGAGAACCGGCAGCAGGAAGTGTCCGAGATTTCGCGTACGCTCAAGCAAATTGCGCGTGAACTGAACGTGCCGGTCATTGCACTCTCGCAGCTCAGCCGGGGCGTGGAGCAGCGGCAGGATAAACGCCCGATGATGTCGGACCTTCGGGAATCCGGCTCGATCGAGCAGGACGCCGATATCGTGGCGTTCCTGTACCGCGACGACTACTATGATCAGGAATCGGAGAAGAAAAACGTCATCGAAATCATCATCGCCAAGCAGCGTAACGGCCCGGTAGGGACGGTCGAGCTCGGTTTTCAGAAAAATTACAATAAGTTCGTAAATTTGAACTTGACGCACCAGGAATCGGCGGCCGGTTAGTCGAATTTTGTGCATTCATCCCGAACAATGGCATACAAGCCTATGCTATTGTTCGTTTTTTATTGATTGACTTTATGCAGGTGGGCTGATAAACTGATGATGGTGCTTGGAGCCGTAAGGTTCCAAGCTATTTTTGGGTGCGTATATCACCTGGCCGGGGGTAATGTGAATGGCAACGGTAGTCGTAGTCGGAACCCAGTGGGGCGACGAAGGAAAAGGAAAAATCACCGACTTCTTGGCGGAATCGGCGGAAGTCGTAGCCCGTTACCAAGGCGGTAACAACGCGGGGCACACCATTTTGATCGAAGACAAGAAGTATAAGCTGCATTTGATTCCGTCGGGTATTTTTTATAAGGATAAAATATGCGTGATCGGCAACGGCATGGTCATCAATCCGGCCGCGCTGATCGAAGAAATTCAATATATTCACGAAAACGGCTTTTCCACCGACAACCTGAAGCTGAGCGACCGCGCGCATGTGATCATGCCGTATCATCTGCTGCTGGACGGTCTGGAGGAAGAGCGCAAGGGCGACAACAAAATCGGCACGACCCGCAAAGGGATCGGTCCGTGTTATATGGATAAAGCGGCGCGCAATGGGATCCGGATCGCGGACTTAATGGACGCGCAGGAGTTCGAGAAGAAGCTGAGAAGACTCGTCGCCGAGAAAAATACGCTGATCGAGCAAGTGTACGGGGCCAAAGGTCTTGACGCCGACTCGATCCTGAAGGAGTATCTTGAGCACGCGGAGAAGCTTCGTCCGTATGTCACCGACACTTCGGTCGTGCTCAACGACAAGATCGACGAGGGACGCAAGGTGCTGTTCGAAGGCGCGCAGGGCGTTATGCTCGACATCGACCAAGGCACGTATCCGTTCGTCACTTCGTCGAACCCGACGGCGGGCGGCGTGTGCATCGGTTCAGGCGTCGGTCCGACGAAGATTCAGCAGGTGATCGGCGTCGCTAAAGCGTATACGACACGCGTAGGCGACGGTCCGTTCCCGACCGAGCAATTAAACGAGACGGGCGATTGGATTCGCGAGAAGGGCAATGAGTACGGCACGACGACGGGCCGTCCGCGCCGCGTAGGCTGGTTCGACAGCGTCGTGGTTCGCCACGCGAGACGCGTTAGCGGCATCACCGGTTTGTCTCTGAACTCCCTCGATGTGCTGGCCGGTCTCGATACGGTGAAAATTTGCACGGGCTACAAATACCGCGGCGAAGTGATCTCGCATTATCCGGCAAGCCTGAACATGCTGGCGGAGTGCGAAGCGGTATATGAGGAGCTGCCGGGCTGGAGCGAAGATATTTCCGGCGTGCGGAGGCTCGAGGATTTGCCGGCGAACGCACGCCGCTATGTGGAGCGGGTGTCCGAGCTGACCGGCATTCCGATCGCGATCTTCTCGGTGGGCCGCAACCGGGAGCAAACGAATATGGTGCAACCGATTTGGGGTTAAGATTAAGCTCTCCCGGCATGATGGCCGGGAGGGCTTTTTTTGTAGGGCCCTCCGTCTATCTCCACCTCGATTGGTTAATACTGGATGATGGAATCATCACAGGCCAAGAGGGTGGAGCGAATCATGAAGCTGCTGAAGTGGATGTCGAAATTGATCGTGCAATCGTGTCTGATCGTGTTCCTATGTGTAATAACCACATTTACGGCCATTCAGTTGTATGTCGATGAGCTGCTGCGGCAGTTTAATCTTGGGGCCAGCATCCAGCCGGTGAAACCGGCGGACTTGCTCGGGAGATGGGGCGAGCAGCTCGCCGCTATGGCGGGTGGGAAAGCGCCGGTCCCACCGGGGAAAGAAGTAAACGGCGGAGGTACGGCGGACAAAAGAGAGGGAAAACAATCTGCCCCTGTGTCCGGCATACCGAATCCCGAAGAAGCGCAGCGAAAGCCGCAAGGCGCGGAAAACGGCACGGTCCCTTCCGGGACGGAGAAGCCGGCGCCGGACGATGCGGTGGCCGTTTGGAGCCAAGTGTCCGGAAGCGAAAGCGGCAGTGACGGACTAAAAAACCGGGACGCTTCCGAAGAGAGTAAAAGGGTGGTCGTCTCCAGCGACGATGTGGCGAAGAAAAAAGATGCGATCTCGAGCGAGGACAAAATGAGGCTGTTTTCGCTGCTGGTCAGCCGCCTCCCGCAAACGGAGCTGCAAAACATCTCCAAGCTTGCGGAGGACGGACTGACGGAAAGCGAGCTGAAAGAACTGGAGCGTATTGTGAATTCATACCTGAAGCCGGATGAATATGCCGAACTGATGGCCATTTTAAACAAATATCAATAAACCGTTAGCGTTGCCCGCCATACTTCACGATCGTATCCTCAGCTTGACGGTATCTCGAGGACTCCACAACGACCTCCATCGTCAGAGGCGAGGCGACGTCCCCGAAGATATCGCTGAGCACAGACATGGCGGCAACGCTGTTTTGCTGCAGCAAATCGGTATCCGCTTCGATCCGGATGTCCACGGCCCCTTGCTCCCGCAAGGCCTTCACGGCTTGCTCCAGACCGTCCCGGCTGTTAAACGTGGCCCGCAATGTTTCCATGGTCATCACCTCATTGTTATTGAACTAATCCGCAAAGCCTACTCTACCGTTTGTCAAGAGAGGATTTTGTTGAAAAAAGTAGAGAGATTGTGATACAGTGGTAAAGGAGTGTTTTTAGCCGGAGGAAAATTTTACACACAGCATATTGTGTCTATTTACATCAAAATTTATGTACATTCGTTTAAATAACCGCTAACTAAGGAGAAGATCATGACCGATTTCAAGGGAGAAGGCTGGTGGAAGAAGGCGCTGAGGAAGACGAAGCGCTGGATGAACTTCCGAAAGCCGCACAGCTTGACAGGCAAGTCAGAGAACCGACCGGAAACAGCGGATCAGACATCGGAGGCGCCGGTAGCGGCAACGGCAGAAGTAGCAACGAATGCATTGGATTTATCCCGACTACATACGATGAAGGATTGGATTTCCGCACATAAATGGCCGATGTTTCAAGGCTTCGCGGTACTTAGCTTCACCGCCGCCGTTACGGTGGCCGGGCACCAGTTTGTAGAGCAGCATATGAAGAACATCTATCACGTGTATGTCGACGGAGTGGAAGTCGGCACCGTAAGCGATTTGCAGAGCGTAGAGAAAATCAAGGCCGACAAGGAAAAAGAAGTCCAGCAATATTCCGGAAACGTATCGTTCGTATTGCAGGAACCCGAGATCACCTACACGGCCGAAAGGGCTTTCATGGCCGAGACGAACGATCAGTCGGTGCTGCAGAAGGTGCCGACGTATTTTACCGCCAAGCCGGTCGGCACGGAGCTGAAGATCGACGGTAAAGTGGTCGGCGTGCTGAAGGACCAGGCGACGGCCGAGCAGGTGCTGCAGCAAATCAAGGACCAGGCGGTCGCGAAGAAAAAGGAACCGGGCAAGGTGGGCATCCTCTCGGCCTCGGCTTCAGCTTCAGCGGATCCTCCGGCGGAGACGGAGCTGCAGAGCGTCGAGTTCGTGCAGAAGGTGGAGCTGAACCAGGTCGACATTCAGCCCCAGGAAGTAGCAAGTCCGCAGGATATTGTCCAGAAGCTGCAGACCGGCGATGTGCAGCCGACCAAGTATACGGTGGAGAAAGGGGACTGCGTCTCCTGTATCGCCAAAAAGTTCAACATTTCCAAACAAGTCATTTACGAGAATAATCCTTGGATTGTCGACGATAAGATCAAAGCGGGTCAGCAGCTTGATTTGACGGTGCTGCAGCCGACGCTGGCCGTCAAGACGGTCGAGAAAGTGGTTGAAAGCCAGGAAATTCAGTACGACACCGAATACAAGACGGACGACACGCTGCGGGCGGGAACGAATCAGACGATCAGCCCGGGGAAAAACGGACTCAAGAAGGTCACGATTCTCGTGACCAAGGTGAACGGCTACACGACCGAGGAATCGGTGCAAAACGAAGAGATTATCCAGCAGCCGGTCAAGGCGGTAGTTAAAAAAGGCACCAAAGTGATCAAAGGCGAGGGCTCCGGGAAATTCGCATGGCCGGTCTTGTCCGCCACGATCAGCAGTACGTTTGGGACGCGTTGGGGCGTGCTGCACAAAGGAATTGACCTGACTTCGGGCAACAAGAGCATTTTGGCGGCGGACAACGGGAAAGTCATTTACGCCGGCTTCAAAAGCGATTACGGCAATCATGTTATCATCGATCATATGAACGGTTATCAGACATTGTACGCACATATGAGCCAGCTGAACGTAACGAACGGCAAAATCGTCGAAAAAGGCGAGAAAATCGGCGTTATGGGCAGCACAGGAGACGCTACCGGCGTGCATTTGCACTTTGAAATTCATAAGAACGGCGGACTGGAAAATCCGCTGAAATACCTCAGCCGTTAAACGGCGATCCTCGCCGTAAGTGAAGGGACATGGAAGAAGCAGGGAAACTGCTCGGCCATGTCTCTTTTTGCTTGCGGATATGGTAAAATGGTAGACAAGATACCGGAAGGCAAGGCGGTGGAATGGCATGTTTGGCAAAATTCTTGTGGTGGACGACGAACAACCGATTGCGGATATATTGAAATTCAACCTGGAAAAAGAGGGCTACGAAGTCATCTGCGCGTATGACGGCGGGAGAGCGGTCGAGCTCGCGTTTTCCGAGGAGCCGGATTTGATTTTGCTCGACCTGATGCTGCCGGTCAAGGACGGCATGGACGTATGCCGCGAGGTACGCACCCGGCTGAATACGCCGATCATCATGCTGACGGCGAAGGATAACGAGATCGACAAGGTGCTCGGGCTCGAGCTCGGCGCCGACGACTACGTGACGAAGCCGTTCGGCACGAGGGAGCTGCTTGCGCGCGTGAAGGCGCATCTGCGCCGCCAGACGAAAAACGGCACGGCGGCGGGAGCCGCACAAGCGGTGCCGGATACGGCCGCGCCACAGGGCATCCGGGTGCACCAGCTGTTCATCGACAGCGACATGTACGTTGTGTACAAGGACGGTGCGCCGCTCGATTTGACGCACCGCGAATTTGAGCTGGTGCAGTATATGGCGAAAAATACCGGCCGGGTCATGACCCGCGAGCACCTGCTGCAGGCGGTATGGGGCTTCGAATATTTCGGCGACGTGCGGACGGTCGATGTGACGATCCGTAGGCTGAGGGAGAAACTTGAAGATGACCCGAGCCGTCCGGAGTATATTACGACGCGCCGCGGTCTCGGCTACATGCTGCGCAAT
This sequence comes from Paenibacillus hamazuiensis, assembly GCF_023276405.1. Classification (NCBI taxonomy): domain Bacteria; kingdom Bacillati; phylum Bacillota; class Bacilli; order Caryophanales; family Paenibacillaceae; genus Paenibacillus; species Paenibacillus hamazuiensis. The sequence continues at coordinate 6,831,991 of NZ_JALRMO010000001.1, read as the reverse complement.
CCGAAAGCGGGAGGCGGCGGGACGCCGTGAAACGGATTCGCTTTTTCCAGTCGATTCAGGCGAAGCTGATCATCATTTATGTGCTGCTCATCCTGATCGCGATGCAGTTGATCGGGGTTTATTTTATAAGGACGCTCGAAAGCAATTTGAAAAACGAGTTTTTGGACTCACGGACGAAACAGGCGTATCTGCTGGCGAAATATTTGGAGGATTATTTGCGGGGGATTCAGGAGGGCAAGGCGAGCGAGGAGAAGCAGCCCGCCACCGACCTGAACGTGGTCGTCAACCAATTGTTTGCGATCAGCAAATCGGAGATTCAGGTGATCGACGCCAACGGGATCGTGCTGTCGACCACGCAGCAGAACCACCAGGGCATCGTCGGGCAAAAGACGACTCAAACCGAGGTCAGCCGGGCGCTCCAAGGCATTAAGGACAACCCGCGGATGTTCATGGACGTGGACGGCATCCGCAAGGTCGTGATCGCCCATCCGATCGGCAGCGGGGCGAAAATCGTCGGGGCGGTCTATATCGTCGCCTCGATGGAGGATATTTACACGACGATGAATTCGATCAACCAGATTCTCATCTCCGGCACGCTGATCGCGCTGGCGCTGACGGCGCTGCTCGGCATTATTTTATCGAGCACGATCACGAATCCGATCAAGGAAATTACGAGACAAGCGACGGCCGTAGCGGAAGGGAACTTCGCCCAGCAGGTGCGCATTCAGGGGCAGGATGAAATCGGCCAACTGGCGCAGACGTTTAACTTCATGACGGCCCGCCTGCGGGAGGCGCTGTCGCTCAACGAGGAAGAGAAGGAGAAACTCGCATCGATCCTCACCAACATGAACGACGGGCTGCTCGCCGCGGACGACCAGGGCCGGGTCATCGTCATCAACCGCAGGGCGAAGCAGATGCTGCAGGTGAACGAAGATACGACGCTCGGGCGGCCGCTGCACGAGGTGATCGGCCTCTCCCGCAGCGAGCTGCTGAAGCTCGGCTCCGGCGAAGGCAACACGGCGATGGTGGAAGTGTACAACCCGGAAGAGGAGGAGCAGCTGTCGGTTCGGCTTACGTTTACGACGATCCACAGCAGGGAGAAGGGCGCCGCGGGAACGATCGTCGTGCTACAGGATGTGACCGAGCAGGAGAAGCTCGAGCAGTCGCGGCGCGAGTTCGTCGCGAACGTATCTCACGAGCTGCGTACGCCGCTCACGACGATCAAAAGCTACCTCGAGGCGCTGGAGGACGGCGCGATCGAGGAGCCGCAGCTCGCGCACAAATTCGTCGGCGTGACGCGCAACGAGACGGAGCGGATGATCCGGCTTGTCGGCGACTTGCTGCAGCTGTCGCGGCTCGATTCGAAGCAGGCGACGATCAGCAAGGAGGCGACGGATGTGGCCGAGATGCTCGAGGAGGTTATCGACCGCTTCTCGGTGCAGCTTCAGCAGAGGGGAATCGAGGTCCGTATGGATGTCGCCCCGAACGTCCGGGAAGCGATGCTGGATCGCGACCGAATCGATCAGGTGCTCGACAACCTTGTATCGAATGCGGTCAAATATACCGCGGAGAACGGCTGCATCTGGATCCGCGCGGCGGTCAACGACGGCAAATGGCTGGAGATTACGGTGCAGGACAACGGAATCGGCATTCCGAAGAAGGATTTGAGCCGGATTTTCGAGCGGTTTTACAGGGTTGATAAAGCAAGATCGCGCAGCATGGGCGGCACGGGACTCGGCTTGTCCATTGCCCGGGAAATAGTGAGGGCGCACGGCGGGACGATTACGCTCGATTCGGAGCAGAATCAAGGCACGAAGGTAACATTCACGCTGCCTTATCAGCTGGAAGGAAGTGCGGCGGTATGATCGAGAAGCTGAAATCGGTGACGCTTGCCGTAATGATATGTCTCAGTCTGGTGCTCAGCTATTTGCTGGCATACAGCTACCCACAGCTGGAGCCGCTCGCTCAGGAAAAATATGTAAAAGCCGATCCTGTCGGCACGCAGGCCGTGCTGGAGGATTTGCTGTTCCCGGATCAGATGGTGCTGCATTTGGGGGAGCAGGTGCATACGGTGCTGTACCCGAGCACGAGAAGCTTCAACAGCATCCTCGATACGGTGAAGCAGCGGTACATCGAAGGGTTTCGCAAGATAAATACCGCGACGGCGGTGCTTCCCGTCACTTGGGATGAAATCCGGGACAAACAGCAGGGCGTGGAGCTTCGTTTCCGCGACGGCGTTCCCTTCAACGTGTTGCAGCGGGTGATGCAGATCAAAGGCGAGCTGCCGATCGACAACGATGTCGTGACGCGAATCTGGATCTACACGAAGGAAACGAAGGATGACGTGCGGACGTTCTTTTTCACGGATTCGCCGGGTGTGGCGTATGAGGCGATCAAGGCCGATTTTACGGTCAAGGACATTGAAAAGTTCGTCCAGCTCGGCGCAGACCAGACTCCCTATACACCGGGGCCGGGGGAAAGCTACTTGCCGACCAAGCCGCTGACTATGCCTGCGTACAAAGTGAATTTCTCGCTTATGACGGCGGATCAGTTGAAGCGCAGCTTCTTCGTCGATCCGGCGATTACGCGGAACTTGACGGAACGCGACGGCTCGGAAATATATACCGACGGCAAACGCGGCCTGCAGCTCAAAAACGATCAGCATTGGATGGCTTATTCCGACCCGGTCGCCCCGGTGGAAACGAAGCAGCCCGAGATACGCGAGAACCTGCTTGCGGCCATCCAGTTTGTCAATCAGCATGGCGGCTGGAACGGGCAATATGTGGTGAACAAAGTGCCGCAGCGGATGGCTACAACGAGCCAATCATTTGTATTCCGGCAATATTTCGAATCGCTTCCGGTGATTAATGAACGGCAGGAGAACATCGGCTTCATCAAGATCGTGCTGCAAAAAGGAGTCGTATCCAGCTTCGAGCGCTCCGTCATCGTGCCGGAAAACCGGACGCTATCGGCAAAAGATACGCAAATTGCCGGAGGAGAAGCGCTGGGGCAGAAGCTCGCGCAATACGAGAAGCGCAGCAGCGTCGTCGCGATATACCCGGCGTACAAGCCGGTAACGGACGAGCTGACGCTGGAGCTTGTGCCGGCGTGGGCGGTGGAGCTGCGGGACGGTTCGTATGAATTTTTGGAATAGGGGGAGGAACGTCAAGTGGACTGGAGCCGCGCGAAAACGATACTGATCATCTCGTTTATGTTCCTCAACCTGATTCTCGGCTACCAGCTGTGGACGAACCGCTCCGTGCAGCTCCAGACGGTGGCGGAGGCTTCGACGTCGCTGGAGGAGCTGCGGGCGCTCAGCAAAAGCAAAAACATCGAGCTGCCGTCGGAGCTGCCGAAGGAAGTGCCGAAGCTGAAGGAGATCGTCGTCCGCTTCGATGAAAACATGAGGTCGGACCGGCAGCTTCCGGTACAGACGCCGTTTCGCTACAGCCCCTTGCTGAGCAAGGGAGCGCTGAAGGATTCCCCGGTGAAGCTGGCGGTGCCGCACTTCGAGGCGTATCAGTACGATCCGGTGGAAAGCAAGTCGGGGGTCTACGTGTTTCACCAGATCTACGGCACGCTGCCGATGTTCGAGGTACGGCTGGAGCTTCTTGAAACGAACGGCCAAATTACCGCTTACAAACAGGGCTATGTTGAAGTACAATCAGAAGGTGAGCAAAAAGAGCAGAAGGTCATTCCGATGAACATTGCTCTGCGAAGCCTGATCGAAAACTATTTGCCGAACGGTTCGGTCATTGCGAGCATGAAGCTCGGCTACCACGGCCAGGTGTACAACTCGCAAACGATGTATATGGTGCCTTCCTGGCGCGTGGCGCTGACGAACGGCGATTTTTATTTCATTCATGCGCTGAACGGTGCGGTGGAAGTGCCGCAGACGAACAAGAAAAGCCCTTGATCGAAGTCGATTCGATAGAGATACATTTGTGTTTTAACGGAAGCGTTGGTTCCACAAAAGAAATGATGGCTGCACGCGAACCGTACGAGCGGTTCGCCGGGTGCGGCAGGATGGGGAGACAAGCAGGAATGGGTATTCGATTCAGCATATTATCCAGCGGCTCGACGGGCAACTGCACGGTGGTGGAGAGCGGCGAGACGAAGCTGCTGATCGACGCGGGCCTCAGCGCCAAGCGGATTGAGCAGCTGCTGGCGGAGCGCGAGACGGCGGCGACGAGCCTGGATGCGATTTTGGTGACGCATGAGCATGCGGACCATATCAAGGGGCTCGGCGCGGTCGCCCGCAAATTCGACTTGCCGATCTACGCCAACGAGAAGACATGGGAGGCGCTGAACGAGCACATCGGCGAAATCGCCGATGACAAGCGCCGGGTGATGCAGACGGGCGAGATGGTCGATTTCGGTGAGCTGAAGGTCGAATCGTTCGGCATTTCCCACGACGCGGCGGAGCCGGTTGCGTACAATTTTTACGACGGGGAGCAGAAGCTGAGCGTCGCGACCGACCTCGGTTATATGAGCGAGAAGGTAAGGGAAAAGCTGCTCGACAGCGACGTGCTCGTGCTCGAGTCCAATCACGACGTGGAAATGCTGCGCATGGGACGTTATCCGTGGAACATCAAGCGGCGCATTCTCAGCGATCTCGGCCATTTGTCGAACGAGGCGGCCGGCGAGGCGCTGTGCGAAGTGACGTCGGGCAAGACGAAGCGGGTATATTTGGCGCACCTCAGCCGGGATCACAATCTGATGGATTTAGCCAAGCTGACGGTGAATAACATTGTGGAAGATACATTCGCGCCGGACGATCACCGCGCCGAATTAAGGGATACATACTACGACCGCTCTACGCCGTGGGATCGGCTGGATGAGGAATAGATGCTGCGTCGAGCTGAGCCGCCTTGCTGCGGATTTCTTCGGCGGTGATGCAGCCTTTCTCGATCAGCAGCTCGATGACGGCGCTTAGAGCGAGTGTGTTGCGGTAATGCTGGTCTTTCAAATCGGCCAGCTTGCCGATCAGGTCGATGGTGCTCAAATGGGGTTGGACACGGTTCATTTGTCTCTTCCTCTCTATGAATCTAGTTTGGGGAATCTAGTTTTGACGGATTACTATGAAGTATAGTCGGGTACCCCGGAAAACATTCCTGATTGTACGAAAAAAATGCGCGTAGCGGCGGGAGCGTCAGGAGGAGGCGGGGCCGGTGAGTTTGTTTGACGACGATTTTTATACGACGAAAGTGTCCAGATGGAATTCGGCGAAGGAGACCCGATTTCGCAGGCGCGGCTTGGCGGTGCTTCCGGATTGGGTCGTTCCGGCAGTCGGCGGGTCTTTGGCTACGATACTGGCCTTCGCCTTGATTGGAGGCGTTCTGTCCGGCTTCGGTTCCTCCGAAGCTACAGGTTCATATCTGGCGAAGCCGGGAACGGCTGTAAGTGATACGCAGCAGCTGATCAACGACCCGGTCGTCCGAGCGGCGGAGAAGGTCGGGCCGTCGGTGGTCAGCATTCTCAGCTCCCGCAAGGAAGGCGATAATGGTGTGCGTGCGCTGGGGCTCGGCTCGGGGGTTATTTTTCAAAAAGCCGGCGATAAGGTGCGTGTCGTGACCAATAACCACGTGGTCGACGGGTCGGATCAGCTGGAGGTCGTCACCGGAGCGGGGGATCGGCGCAAGGCGACGCTGCTCGGGCGCGACCAGATCAGCGATCTGGCGGTGCTGGAGATCGACGCGGCGGGCATCAAGCAGGTCGCCGAATTCGGCGATTCCGACGCGCTGAAGCCGGGAGAGACGGCGATTGCGATCGGCAATCCGCTCGGGCTCGGCTACGCGCCGACGATCACGCGGGGCATCATCAGCTGGCCGAAGCGGTCGATTCCGGTGTCGCTCGGCCGGGAGGGCGAGTTCGACTGGGAGATGGACGTCATCCAGACGGACGCCGCGATCAATTCCGGCAACAGCGGCGGCGCGCTCGTGAATCTGGAAGGCAAGGTCGTCGGCATCAATACGCTGAAGGTAGCCGATTACGGCGTCGAGGGACTCGGCTTCGCGATTCCGATCAACCAGGCGAAGACGGTCATCGACAGCTTGATCCAGTATCACAAGGTGAAGCGCCCGTATATGGGCGTGGTGACGCAGGAGCTGCAAAGTTTTGCGGGGACGGATGTTTTAAAGCTGCCTGTCGAGGTCAAAACTGGTATTATTGTGCTCGATGCGACGGGTCCGGCCAAAGAGGCGGGGCTGAAGACAAACGATGTGATCGTCGAGCTGGACGGCAAGCCGGTCGCCAGCACGGTCGATTTGCGCAAGTATATTTACGGCTCCAAATCGATCGGCGATAAGCTGAACGTGACGTATTACCGCGCGGGCAAGAAGGCGACGGCGGTGCTGACTCTGGCGGAGCTGAAGGATAAATAGGCGTGCCGGTGCAGGGGCTAAATGATGTCGAACTAATAATCGGACTAATGATAGGAGTTATGGCAAATGTACGTAGTATGCAAGGATCATCTGGAGATTGCCATCGATCAGTTCGTGGACGAATACGAGGAGGCTCCGGATATCGTCGATTTGCAGGAGGTCCGCTTCCGCGACTGGGAGCCTCCCGCTCACTGCGAGCGCTGCTCGGCGCCGGGGCGTTTTCTGGTCGTGTAGGAAGGCTATGGGGCCTTCCTTTTTTTGTTTTGGGCGGGGCCGCGCTGGGGGGCTGCTGAAGGGCGGAAAGGTTAGGACCTATCCTATCCGATCGCGCGTCGGGGCCGTTCCGGTAGAACGACTTCGCCCTTACCTTATGAGGATATAGGTGAAGAAGGGAAGTTTGTTGCGATGCAGATTCAAATTGTGGCGGTCGGCAAATTAAAAGAGGCGTATCTGGTGCAGGGGATCGCCGAATATACGAAGCGGCTTGGCCCGTACGCCAAGCTGCAAATCGTCGAGGTGCCGGACGAGAAGGCACCGGAAACGATGTCGCCTGCCGAGGAACGGCAGGTGCGGGAGCGGGAGGGCGAGCGGATCTTGGCCGCGCTGCGCCCGGACACATTCGTCGTCGCGCTGGCGATCGACGGCAAAGCTCTGTCGAGCGAGGAACTCGCCTCGCGGCTGCAGGAGCTGGCCACCTATGGGCGCAGCCAGGTGGCGTTTGTGATCGGGGGCTCGCTGGGGCTCGCCCCCGCCGTTTTGACGCGCGCGGAGCTGAAGCTCAGCTTCGGGCGCATGACCTTGCCGCATCAGTTGATGCGGCTGGTGCTGGTGGAGCAGGTGTACCGCGCGATGAAGATTATGCGGGGGGAACCGTATCATAAGTGAAGCAAATTTTTGGTACAAGGCGAAGATCTTTGAAGAAAACAATGGATTCCTCGTCTAATCCCCTACCGTTTGGCGACACCTTATTTTCAAGCGAAGGTGCGTGTCTTGAATGGCTTATAGCTGATTTTTACTAATGTAGGCTATCGCATCGTAAAAAATAAGAAATTCCACGAAGGAGCAGCCGCGGCATGCTCCTTTCGTATTTTTCACCATTACATAGTTTTCCCTTTTCAAGAAAAATGCTGGGCTAAATTCGTTAGGTATTCCGCTTCACCGTATTTTCTTTCATATGAATGAGCATATTGGCATCTTTCCCCATTACATATCGGAATTGATTTGTACCGTCTGTGGCCGCGTGGTATATGGATTAGGCAACAATTTCTACGTACCTATCAAGCCAATATCACCGAATCGCAGGGATATTCGTTCGTTTCCGATGTCACAGATCAGAGCCTTGTGTTGTTATATGTACAAAACGTTTAAGGAGCTGAGGAAGATGAACGACTTGACATGTATCATCATCGGAGGCGGCCATGCAGGACTTGCAGCGCTAAAAGCAATAAAGAAAACGACCCTGGGCATGGCCAACGGGCGGCGGATTCGGTTTGTTGTATTCGACAAGCAGCCAGGTCATGTGCGCAAAATAATGTTGTTCCGGCCGGCCGCGGGCGGGGAAGAGATTATTGTTCCCTGGACGCATTATGAGTTTTCAGAAGGAGTCGAATTCGTGCAAGGAACGGTTACCTCTGTGGATGGTAGGGAAAAACAGATCCGATATGAAGCTGCGCAAGGAAATGATGCCACCATGCAGTATGACATTTTAGTCGTAGCGGTCGGCAGCGTCGTTCGGCAACCGGATCCTAATCAGGGCGGAATTCCTTTAACCGACCCGCAAACCGCAGCAGTCATCCGGGGGCGTTGGCGTGCCAATCTACGGCAAGCTGCCCACGAGAAAAATCCGAAAGAACGAAAGCGTCTGATGACGGTAGTAGTTACGGGAGCGGGCATAAGCGGCATCGAGACGTCCTCTGAACTGGCACTTGAGATGCAGAAGAAAGCATCAACTCTAGGACTGAATCCATCCGATATTTCAGTTTATTTGGTGAGTGGACAGGAACGATTGTTCATGGAAGGACCCGAGAAAGTTGGACGGAAATTGGATCAGATACTCAGAGAATGTGGAGTGACGGTGGTTTACAACCGTAAGGTGATGCGAGAGGAAGCAGGAGTGGTGACGCTTAATAATGGCGATCGTCTGCCGGTTGGTCTATGTATATGGACGATTGGTCTGATGCCGAATCCGGCCCTTCGCACGATGGGCTTGCCGCTTACTACTGATGGCCAAGTGCTGGTGGATGAATCCTATCGCGTCCAAGGGATGCCGGGCGTATACAGCATTGGCGACTGTGCGAGAATCGTCGACCCCAAAACCGGTAAGGCAGCTCTGATGAGGTGCGCAGAACTTGCGCTACAGGATGATCGACTGGGGAAAATCGTCGTGGCAGATTTGGAGGGCCGCCCTGCGCCAGTTCACAAATCGGCACCAATAGATCTCTATTGCATCGGCCTGGGGGAAAATCGCGGATTGGTATGGGGACGCAAATGGGGAATTAATTTGATTATAACGGGAAAGCCGGCGTGGAGATTCCGGAATGCTGCATGGGATGCAGGCAGTAAGCTTCGATAGTCACTGGATACCACACAATAGCTAGTAAATCGTACCTAAAGGGGATGAAGAGGGATGAACGACTTGACATGCATTATCATTGGAGGTGGCCATGCAGGGCTTGGGGCACTCAAAGCAATAAAGGAAGAGGCCCAGGGCATGGCGGACGGACAGCGTATTCGATTTGTTCTGATCGACAAGCAACCCGGTCATGTGCGCAAAGTGATGTTGTTCCGGCCGGCTGCAGGCGGGGAAGAAATTGTGGTTCCCTGGTCGCGTTATAATTCAGGAGGAGTCGAATTCTTGCAAGGGACGGTTACTTCCGTAGATAATGAGGCAAAACGGATCCAATATACGGATGTACAAGGAAATGATGTCCGAATTCATTATGACCTTTTAGTCGTGGCGGTTGGAAGCATCGTCCGGCGGCCGGATCCCGATCAGGGAGGGATCGCCTTGACCGACCCTCAAGCGGCAGCAGACATCCGGGAACACTGGCGTGCCAATCTGCGGAAGGCTGTCGTCGAGACGAACCCTGAGGAACGAAAGCGACTCATGACAATCGCGGTTGCGGGAGCGGGTATCAGCGGCATCGAGACGTCCGCCGAGCTGATCCTCGCCATGCGGACGGAAGCAGCGGCGTTGGGGCTGAATTCGTCCGATGCCTGCGTTTATTTGCTCAATGCACAGGAGCGGCTGTTCTCGGAAGGGCCGGAGAAAGTTAGACGGAAGTTAGATCGGTTGCTCATCGAATGCGGGGTGACCGTGCTTCACAATCGTAAGGCAATGCAAGAGCAAGCAGGAGTGGTGACGCTTAATAATGGCGATCGTCTGCCGGTTGGTCTATGTATATGGACGATTGGTCTGATTCCGAATCCGGCCCTCCGCAGCATGGGCGTGCCACTTACTTCTGAAGGTCAAGTGCTGGTGGATGAATGTTATCGCGTCCAAGGGATGCCGGGTGTATACAGCATTGGCGATTGTGCGAGAATCGTCGATCCGAGTACCGGCAAAGCGGATCAGATGACGTGCAAAGAAGCCGGGCCGCAGGCGTTAAGGCTGGGAAAAATCGTGATGGCTGATCTGGAGGGCCGTCCCGCTCCGGTTCACAAATCGTTTTTGGAAACTTTCGGATTCGGCCTTGGGCAAAATCGCGGGTTGGTGTGGATAAACAAATGGGGACTTGATATCATCATAACGGGGAAGCTTGCATGGAAAGTAAAAAAAGTGGGATGGGATTTTGCTAGCTGGCTCCGTTAGAAACAAAGGGATCAAGTTGATCCATTTCTAACAGCCCGAAAAAGGAGGTCAGACGGCGGATGGAGGAGCTGTACGATCAATATAGAGCACTGTTGTTCAAGCTGGCATATCAGTTGACCGGCTCCGCGGCAGACGCGGAAGATGCGGTGCAGGACGTATTTGTTAAAGCGTGCGACGTACATCCGGAACGATTGGAGGAGCCGAAAGCGTATTTGTGCAAGATGGTAACCAATCGCTGCCTCAATCTGCAAAAGTCGGCGAGGAAGAAGAGGGAGTTGTACGTCGGTCCCTGGCTTCCTGAACCGATTCTGACGCCGGAGGCGGATCAGCTCGAGACGGCGGTCGTCCGCCGCGATCTGCTGTCTTACGCTATGCTCGTACTGCTCGAGCGGTTATCTCCGACAGAGCGGACGGTTTTCGTCCTGCGTGAGGCGCTGGGCTTCGATTATCCTGAAATAGCCGAACTGCTGGGCAAGCAAGAGGCGAATTGCCGCAAATTAATGAGCCGGGCAAAAAGCAAGATGGGAATATCCGAAGATGAGCTAGTTGCGGCCGAAGCGGTCGAACAGGATTGGGTTAACCGGTTCCTCGCATCCCTCGAGCAAGGTAACGTTGATCATGTGATGTCTCTGTTAACCGAAGACGTCATGCTCGTCGCCGATGGAGGCGGGAAGGCAGCCGTTTACAATCGTCCGGTGCAATTGCGCGATCACGTGGCTCGAGCTCTGCTTGATGGGTTCAAGAGTATAGGGGCCAATCAGGGAAAACTTCGCTTCGAGGTTGTCCCTCTAAACGGCGAGACCGGTATCGTACTCCGTTCGAAGGACGAAACTCTGGCTGCAATATTAATTCAACTTCAACGCGGAAAGATTGCCAGATTATATGCCGTACGAAACCCTGATAAGCTTGCCCGGATTTAGTCAGTCGTCTATGGATTTTTCCAAAGGGGTACGAGTGCTTAATTAGAATGGGAACGTAAGAGGGAGCTGCTTCACGGCAGCTCCTTTCGCATTTTCGCCGGTAGGCCCGTTAAGGGGAACCGTATTATAAGTAACGGCGAAAAATTTTGTTGTGGGTGAGAGTGCGATATATGGGGTATTCATCGCTTTCTGAAACCTTGGATTTTGGGATGATTTGTAGTTAATCCTGACTAGAATATCTCTACTATTTTCCATGTTGTGCTATGATGGGAAGAGAATAGGTAATTCGTAATGGATGTAGTTATGGTGCTGCGCAGAAGACATTATGCGTAAGAACTGCATAAGTGAGGGTAGTTCAATGGAAGAAGCGAAATTTAGAACTAGAGAGCTCTTTGATTTAGTTGATATTTCAAAAAGAATATTCCAACCGAATAATTATGACGTAACTACTGTTCGTTCCTTAGTTGCTAAAAGATTGGCTGAAAAGGCAATACTTCACTCAATTAGTTTCACAAGATTATGGCCTGCCTATGGGGAAGATGAATTCTTAGACTCGTCAAGTTTGGCAAGCATTGCACGTAATATCATTGAAATCCACAATGTTTTTCAATACGTATGCGAAAGAGGAATTAGCGAAGAGGAGTTTGATCTAAGATATAATGTAATGGAACTTCATCAATACAATGATTTAATCAGGGTTTTAACGAAATTAGGATTTCCAGATGATGATGAGATAATAGTGGCACATAAACTAAATTCTGGATTCTATTCAAGGAGAAATATAGAGGAAAATTCTATTTTCAAATCGCTTGATTTAAAAAAACAGAAAGCAATACTCCAAACAAAAGAGGCATATTTAAAAGAGAGAATAAAAAATAAAATTAATCCGCTTACTCAGGAAGTTGAATCAGGTATTTATAATTTACTATCAAATAGTCTTCATTCCTTTCCCCTTGGTGTGTCAAATTATAATAGTTACAGCGATATGTATCATTTAAATTCTTTAAATATGATGTTTCTTTCAATGGAGGTAACCATAATTTATTTAGCATCAACCTTGAGTTTATATATAAGACTACGTCCAAAGATTTCAAAACTTCTAACAAAAGATGAAAAAGAGTATATCAAAAAAATGGGGAATAATAGCAATGTAGATTACTGGATTAAGTATAGAATTGACTACGCTGATAAGAGAAGATTCTTTAGCTATAAACAGCTTGAAGATTAGTAAAACAAAATTTATAAAGGTGGTGAAATAGGTGAAAAAGGATCAAGAAGATAAAGGTATAGCCATTTATCATGTTGTCCGTAAAAATGAAGGATTATGGAGCGAAAAACTCGGTATTTCTTTCTTTGAGAATGTTGTTATTTGGGAAACCACCTATACAGCAAAGGAAAGAAAGTATCTATTCCTAGAATTGAAGAAAGAGATCCCGGATCTCGTCGGAATTAGCTTAAGGGATAGAGATGACGAAAGTTACAATACTGTGGATGCTACTCTCATCGACAAATCGCAAACGGTTATACCGGACTTATGCTTCATAAAATGGAGAAGAAGGTATATAGAAAATTACTTGTTTTGTCCGCATGCCATCGCAAGGCTAGCACAAAGGCCAGTAGATGATATAATACAACATTTTCAACAATATCATGGTCTAGCTTTGGGTGATAACTTTACTATGAGTGACGTCCCATCTCCGATCTATGAAGCCAGAGGAAAGGAAATCATCTGCACTAACGAGTATTCAATAGAAAAGATATTTGGGGTAAGTAAACATGAAATAGCCAAGGAAATGAATGCAGAGGAAATATGTGACGATGTAAAGACTTTAATCAATCTGGTAATTGAGAAGTTTGGCATGGAGATTGAAGAGGGTTTGGTAACGACGTGATAGCGTGTTTTTCGAAGTTTGAAATATGGATCCTTGGTAAATATCTTATAGGTTCATAAAACTTCCTTCCATTCGACATGCTCCATCCGCTCTATCGTAGCCCCGCTCATCCAAGCCAAACCAAAGGAGAACGTCCATCACAGGCGTTCTCCTTCTCGTCACGGATGATCTTCCTAACCTGCGATACTGGGGAGCGTTTATGGCCGCCAAATACGGCAGCCGAAACATCAGACGGGGAGGGTCAATCACGTTGACTTCCGGCGTTGCCGGAGTTCGTCCGCAGAAGGGGTTTACTGTCTCAGCCAGCATATGCGGCGCTGTTGAGTCGCTCACCAGGGCGTTGGCCGTCGAGCTGAGCCCGCTTCGCGTCAACGCCGTTTGCTTCGGCCTTATGCGTACCGAGTTGTGGGACGGTATTCCTGAGGAACACCGGAACGCGATGTATGAAAATACTGGGAAATCATTGCCGGTTGGACGTGTCGGCGAACCGGAGGACGGTGCTGAGGCGTTTCTCTACTTAATGCGCGAGAAATATTCCACCGGTCAGATCATTGTCGTAGATGGCGTTCTACTCTGGTTTAAGTTTCTTGTAAGAGTCAACGGTGAACGTAAGCACAACCGGAAGAGGCTTTCCCTCAACAAATATCTCCGCTTTACACTTTTACCATTCACGCTACCCGTTCGCCCATTTCGGGTTATACAATTCGAATTTTGTAAGAGTCAAGAATCTTGGATAAAACTCAAGAAAATTTTAAATTTGCTAAACGTTCTTCCAAAATCATGCGCAGTTCATCGGGAATGCGCTCAAACTCGACCCCTTTCCCCAAAAACAAAAGCCAATCCGCATAATACTCCAGCGCCTCTACATCTGTCACATCCAGCTGAACATTGAAAATGCCGCTCGACTGAAACATCCCGGTTAACGCCAAAATAATGCCCGGCGGGTGCATACGCTTAAAGCGCTGAATCCCGGTCGAATCAAGCTTCACAACAAGATTGGATTCCCGTGCGAAAAGCCGTTTTTTGCTCAAAATCTCTTGCTCCGACCACTTCATCTCCTGCTCGGAAATTACCGAATCCCGCAGCATCTCAACAGGCAAATAACGAAACCTATCCGTATCGAAATCATAAACCTCGACCAGCCATCGAGCATTCGAGTTAAAAATATGCAACACAAAAACGTCCATCAACTGTGGCCAGCCAGGACTCAGCTCATAAGTCACGCGCAAATGCTTATCCCGCACAGCAAGCGAAATCAGCCGGTTCAGTTCCGCGGGCGCCGCATCATCAAGCTCTAAAAGGTTCGGATTCGCAGGGTTTGTATTTTCAAAAAGCAAAATATTATTCAGCTCGATCAGCTCGTCTTGCTGGGTTTGCGACGCGATACCGATGAGTTTTTCAGTGATTGAGCGGCGATTTTGCAGAAAAGGCAGCTGCGAATTTTTCGAGGCGATAAAGCTGATAAAAATCGCCTTCAGTTCTTCTGGAGTGAAGCGGACGGCGGGCAAATACTGATTTTGCAGAACATAGTAGCCGCCACCGCGCCCAAGCTCGGTCGTCAGCGGAAAGCCCATCGCCTGAATCTCATTAATATCTCGGATCGCCGTCGCGCGGGAAATCTTGAACTCCCGCTGTATCTCGGCAATCGTAAAATGCGCGCGGTTATTGATGTAGCGCATGATCAGGTTCACTCGTTCTGTTTTCTTCATGATTTAATTATATCAAAAAATGTAGCAAAAAAACTGTCCGAATACCTCGTGTTGCTCAGCCACCAGTTTAATTTCTATTTGATTTTCAATAAAAAGTATCATTTTTTGATACATTTAGAAAATAGAATGAACCTTGTAAAGAATAAATCATAAAGGAGATAATAAAATGTCTAACTACTCCATCAAAACAATCTCGGAAAACTACAAAATGACTGCTTTGGGTGTTTCATTTGAAGACTACAACGACTGGGCAGGCAATGCAGCTAAAACTGCGGCCAAGAAAGCTGAAATCACCAAAAACGGTAAACTTGCTGAACTTCTCGCGCTCGCTGACGGGCAGGAATATCAAATCAACTACGTTATCGACGGCAAGCCTTGGCGCGGTTTCGGCGTGATGGGTGAATTTGACGTGGATGGCGGGGTTGTCCTCAATTTCCTTGCCGGCGACTACCTTGTCGTGCCTGGCACAGGCGCTGACAAAGACCGCCTTGCCGACGAAATCACAGGCAAAGTTTTCGGCGGCATGTTGCAGGAAATCACAGATTACAAATACGTTGGTCCGGGTAACTCAACATTCGTCAAAGCAGCTGAAAACGGTGAATTCTACGGCGAAATGTGGCTTCGTGTAAAAAAAGTCGAAGGCTAATCTCCTTCAAATTCGACAATGCTGTCGATGTCACAGTCTGCGCGTCAGAAGGCGTTTCATTATCACTTGGGCTGCCTTTATGTTGAGGAGCCTGACCTCTCAGAAGTCAAATCCGGGTAAAAGGAGAGCTCGAATGACGAATTACACACTTGAACACAAAAAGTCGTTCACTTTGACAGCTTATGGTTTTTCGATCCAGTCGAATTTCCAAGACATGCAAGCTTTGCAAAAGGAAAAAGCTGAGTTTTGGGGCAAGCTCAAGGCTGATGGGCGTTTTGATAAGCTCAAAGAAGCTGCTAAAGATGATCGCGAATGGTCAGTCAATGAGGTTTATCAAGGCAAGCCGTGGAATTATTTCGCTGTAGAAGCTGGTAAATCCGTGGCTGACGCAACGCGCATCATAGAGTTTCCAGAGAGCGAGTATCTCGTGGTTGCAGGAAATGGCGACAAGGATACTTTGTTTGATCAGCTAACTTACCGTGCTTTTGGCAATGTCTTGCCCCAAATTTCTGACTATGCTTACATCGGCGGTCCAAATGCGACTTACCGCAAAGATAACGGCGATGGCACATTCTACGGAGAATTTTGGGTGCCTGTGGTTAAAAAATAATAAGAAAAAAACCTAGCGAAACAGGATTGTTTTAACAAAAATAAATTTACAAAATTTCGAGGTGGGGAGGGTCTTCCACCTCGTTTTTCTTTTTGCTGGCTTCATGCAAACCGGAAAATCGCCAAAATGCGAAAAGCGAACAGTATGAGCGCTGCGGCACACGAAATTTCGCCTTATTGATGATATGGTGAACCGTCTCCGATATGAGTGAATCGGGAGTATTGGTCTTTACTGTATCGGATGACACAAATGCGCTGGAATGTGATTGGATTGCCCGATTGAACCGAACTGAACTTGCTCAAGAATTTCAGAATTGGATTGGCAGTTGAAAGTTGGATTTTTCAAGAACGTTTCTTGATCTGCGGCATAGAGGCGAGATATAGAGTTTGTCAAAATAAAGAAAAACCATTATATTGTGTATGTTGGGAATATCGGCACTATGGGGGAGATATTATGTCCGTAATACATGCCTACCTTGCGAAATCGTCCCATCCCTACTCCCATGAGCTTCTTGCTTCTGAGTTAAGCGCCTACTTTGATTTTGAAACAAAGAACGGACTGGAAATTGGAGTATCAGCAAATCCGTTTACGAGAGAGAAATACTTGATTCTCCGTTGGCCGGGTTGGAATTTTTCAGCGCATTTTGAAACGGGCCGTATTGTAGCTGCAGATGCAAATTACATTGCGAGTGCAATCAAGGATTGTCCGCCTGAAATCAAAGATTGTGCCGAACGCATTCGCTTCGTATTCTCACCGGATGAAGGACGGAATGTCACGAATCATATCATTTGGGCGATAGACTATTTGTCGGCGATACCAGGCGCAATCATTTTTGATGAAAATGAAAAAACAATAGTGCGTTGCTGGTAAAGAGGCGAATACCTCCGTCGGCTTCAAATCGAATAGGATGGGAGAGACGAAGGTGCAACTTTCAGATTCCACTCATGCCGAAATTACCGCGCTGTGTAAACAAGGCGATGATTTGGTGAGAGCAGGCAATCTTGAGGAGGGCAAGAGTAAGTACGTGTCGGCCCTCCGATTATTGCCGGAAAATCATCGAGAATGGGAGGCCGCAACGTGGATATATGCGGCTATTGGGGATGTCCATTTTCAAATGAAGAATTATGATAAGGCATTCAAGTGTTTCTTTAATGCTGTACAGTGTCCGGAGGGGTTGGGGAATCCCTACATTCATCTTCGGTTAGGGCAATTGTATTACGAACAGGAAAATCTTGAAAAAGCGGTAGACGAGCTAACCCGGGCTTACATGGGTGCCGGGATTGCGATCTTTATGGAAGATGACCCAAAGTACCTTGAGTTTCTGGAGACAAGAATAGAGATTTGAAGTTCAGAAGCTATTATGAAAACGTTTATATAGAAATAACAGTGCGCCGATTGTTCGCTGCTGGTAAGAGCTTGAAACTAAGAACGGACTGGAAATCGGAGGCTGCGATATGTTGAAACTATTTGAGTATAACTGGCAAGTTCGTAAAGATTGGTTTGACTGGTGCGATACGGTGAGTGAGGAAGAGTTGCTGAAAAGACGTACCGGAGGCGTTGGGAGCATCCTTCACACGCTGTATCACATTGTGGCAGTCGAGTATGGCTGGATATGCGGTGGAATTCAAGAAAAAGAGATTTATATCCCTCCATTCGAGGAAGTGGGCAGCTTACAGAAAATAAAAGATTTTTCCAACAGTTGCTACTTGGAACTCGCTCCATTTGTCTATAATTGGAATGGCAGCTTGGAAAATCGCATTATGATTGATATCACGGATGAAGGGGAACGCGAAGCCCATAAATACGGCGAAGTGATGCGGCATGTGATCGCCCACGAGATCCATCACATCGGTCAATTGGCTATATGGTCAAGAGAAATCGGAAAGAAGCCGGTTACCGCAAACTTGATTGGTAGAGGGTTATTCGATATTTAATATTTGAGACCGCAGAACTACGCGGTATCTGGAGGGGGGCTTTTGCGTGGCGCATGCAAAATCTCCCCTCCGCTGTTTTGGTGGAAGTGGCAAGTTTTAAAAAAACTTCTGATCGGATGGGTCGACCTCAAGCTCGATGCGGGGTCCCTCATATTCGTAACGGAGCCATACGCCGCCGGTGGAACCCCATGCACTGTAGCTGATTGCAGGGACTACGTTGTCATGATTGCCAGGTTTGCGTTTTTGCATAACATTATTTCTTCTCTACCAAGGTTTAGGATGACTTTCCGGTAAGTGTGGAACTGCCGGTAGGCCAAGTGGAGAGCGCTTGCTCAGCAACAGCCTCTAGCGTGTCGCGACTGAAGCCGGCTTTGGCTTGAACAGCCATACCGTGGAGCACCGCCATCACGAATGCAGCTAGCGCAGCACAGTCAGCGGTCTCCGGCAGATCTCCCTCCTGCTTTGCCCGTTCGAAGCGATCACGCAGCGACGCCTCTCCCTCAGCACGCGCATCGATCAGGGCTCGCCGAATAGGTTCGGCATCGTCCGAGCCAGCCAAGGCGCCGTGGACTCCTAGACACCCCCTGCGATCTGGGTAACGAGTATGCAATTCGGCGGCTCTGCGGAGGATGTGTGCGGCCACCTCCCGCGAGGTCGGCAGCTCCAGCGCCGCCGTGAAGAAATCCAGGTAATGCTCATAATAACGCGCCAGCACTCGACGGAACAACGCTTCCTTGTTGCCAAACGCCGAGTAGAGCGCGGGTCGTTCGACACCCGTGGCCTGCGTCAGGTCGGTGTACGATACGCCCTCATAGCCTTTACGCCAAAACACGCAAAGTGCCGCGTCTAGCGCCTGATCCACATCGAATTGGCGGACACGTCCCATCAGCCAGATCACCTCGCATGTATTTGTAACGGTCGATATTAAAAAGGTTCAAGTCCAATTTTTCATACTAAACGTTATCATAACACACGTTACGGATCGCTACCAGTCCATCCGGTAAGGAGCTGCGGCAGCGCACGATCGGCGAAATAGCTGGCTGTCTGGGTTTGTATCTCACATCAGATGCCAGACCCCAGCCCGAGCTGATAGCCAATCTTGCCAGATCGCGACGCATCATCCTGACGTGACGCCACTTGACGCTCCTGCAATTGATCAATTGATAGTGTGCGCCAAAATGTATAGCACAACTTTAACGTAATGATCATTATGATATTGACAGTGCGCGCCAAATCGTATAACATCATTTAACGTAATGATCATTATGATATTTCGCCGACCACCGGGGCGAGGGCGTCCAGCGACGTTCAAAGAGGTTCTTTTCATCTGAAATATTGAAGGGGGTTCTTTTCATGTAGAAATCGTTGAAGGGCAAGGTCGACCTCATTACAGGCGGCTCACGTACGTCAAAGATCCGTCGATGAAGAGCAAAGCTCATCATAAATACGCAACTAAAGGAGAAAATATATGACCAAAAAGTTCAGTGCAAAGTCAACTGCCGATCAGGTGCTTTCCGGCATTGATCTCAAGGGAAAACGATTTCTCATTACAGGTGCATCGTCGGGCATTGGCCTCGAAACCGCCCGCTCATTAGTCTATCACGGCGCCAGCGTCGTCGGCGCGGTCAGGGACCTTGCTAGAGCCGAGGCGGCCACAGCAACGGTTATTGACGCCGCGGCGCAAGGAGGCGGCAGCCTGGGATTGATCGAGCTCGATCTCGCATCTTTGCAAAGCGTTCGTGCCTGTGCGGATAAACTGTTGGCCGACGGCCAGCGGTTCGACGCCATCATCGCCAACGCTGGCGTCATGGCAACTCCGTTCGGTCGGACGGTCGACGGTTTCGAAATCCAGTTCGGGACGAACTATCTTGGTCATTTTGCCTTGATCAATCGGATTGAGCCGCTGCTCACCGATAACGGGCGCTTGGTGGTGCTGTCGTCCCAAGCTCATCGTGTCGCCGATGTTGACCTGGACGATCCGAATTTCGAGCAACAGAAATACGACCCATTTGTCGCCTATGGCCGATCGAAAACGGCCATTTCTCTCTTCGCAGTGGAATTCGATAAGCGGCATCGCAATCGTGGCATCCGAGCTGCCTCGGTAATGCCGGGGAATAGTCTTACCGATCTCGCGCGCCATTTTTCGCAAGAAGACTTACAGGGGCTTTTCGAGAACGTTGGCAAAGCTCGCGCCGAAGCAGGTCTTCCGCCAACGGAGCTCAAAGAAATCGCGCAGGCAGCTGCAACGTCGGTCTGGGCCGCAGTCGTCGCTGACAAAGATGAAATAGGCGGACGCTATCTCGAAGATTGCGCGGTCGCGTCGATCGATGACACGCCCAACCCGTTTGCCGACGGCGTTAGGTCATATGCGCTCGACGCTAACAAAGCCGAGAGGCTTTGGGTGAAAAGCGAGGAATTGATAAGCGCTGCTTTGTGAGGCAGTTGCACACGGTAAGTTGATCGCCCTGATTTACTGAATTCGCTAACGATCCATTCTCACCCTAAGCGATATGGCGGCCACAGGGCCGCCATTAGTTTTAGCCGATAGACTCGTTAAGCTGAGCCGTTCCATAAGTAGGGTCGTAGGGCGGCGTTGAATATTGTACAGCCTTAAAACTCTTCCAAAACCTTCGATTTGTCGCCATAAACCTTATCCAGGTGATCCTCACCTTTCAGGGCATCTATCCAGGGCACTTCCATGTTCCTATGGCACCCGTATCATCCTATTGAACTTGAAAGTGCGTACTTCCGGGTTACTTTAGCACTGTTTATAATAGCATCAGCCGTTGATCAGGGCTAACAAGTTAGCTCCAGCTTCATCATCAGCATGTCTTGTGAATTGGTTTGGCGGGCTTTCTTTACAGTCAGAGATGCCACGTGATATCATTCGTGCCATAGGGAATCAGCCGTTGGCATTTCTCCCTTGTTCTGGTTATCCCCAAGTCCTGAAGGAGGACAACATGAAGAAGGTTTGGTTTTATCGTCTGCTGTTCTCATATTTTCCCATTTTCTTCAGCCTTACCTCAATTCTCATTCTCGTTACCTTCCTGCTGCTGAGCCAGATGTCCCAACGGGAAACGGCGAACAGCAATCAGCAGCTTGTGCGGCATCTCATGCAATTAATCGACTATTCACTCAAGGAAATGGACAGCGCTCTCATCAAAGAGTTGGAATCCGATGAAAAGCTGAGCGGGTTCTTTCAGGGCCAAGGGGCCATTTCTTATTTTGACAATTACGAAATATCGAAGCGGATTCATCAGATGGAAGGAATCGATAACCTGATCGACTCCATCTACTTGTATCGGTTCACGGATCGCATGGTGCTCAGCCCCAATACATTCATCCCGCTGGAACAGTTTGGAGACCGGGAGTTTGCGTCCAGTCGGGAGGAGCGGGGAATGCTCTATGAGCTGTCCGGCCCACGCACCTACATGGAGTTTCAGGGTCAGGAACGGTTTCCGGTCTCCGTCGTGTCCATGGTACGCAAATACCCGCTGCTGCAAGGGGGTCAGGGCTTGATCGTTGTCAACATCAGCCTGGCCAAGATAGGCAAGCGGCTTGCGGAGCTGACAGGCCCCGGCAGCTTCATCGAAATACGCGATGCTAACGGCAATGTCATAGCAGGTCCGGCGGACGGCGACGGACAGCTGCCCGGCACGAAGCTGTCCAGGCTCAGCTCCGACTACACCGGCTGGTCTTATACGGGCGGTGTACATGACGATAATATGATGCGATATGTATCGATATTTTCGTACGTATGGATCGCGGCGGGTCTGGTCGTGGTTATCGTAGGTACGGTTTGGATGACGTATGTCACCCGGCGGAACTATAGGCCGCTGGAATCGATTATAGACCGTATTCAGCTCTACTCCGTAAACCGCAGCTCCAAGTTATCGCGAAAAGGGCAAGACGAGTTCAAATTTATCGAACAAGCACTGGACAGCTTGATCGATCAGTCCAATACGTATCAGAAAATGCACGAAGAGGACTCTGTCTACCGAAGCCGGCATTTTTTCCTGGAGCTGCTGCAGGGGGGCCGGCCCATCGGCCGCGAAGAATGGGACAGGGAAACGGAACGTCTCGGTCTGCCGGGAGAGTTTCGCTCACTGGTTGTTGCGACGTATGAAATCGACAAATATGCGTCGGTGCAGTCCGATTATTCTCAGCGGGATCTGTATTTGCTGAAATTCGTGCTAAACAGCGTCATTAAGGAGCTAGCGGAGACTCATCGGGTGACGGTATGGACGGAATGGACAGCTCAGCAGCAGGTGACTGCTTTGTATACTTGCTTCCGCGAAGGAGAGGAAGCGGAGGAAATGGTACGGCAGGTTGCGAACGAAGTAAAAGACTGGGTGAAAGCCAATTTGGAATTTACGGTAACGGCCGGCCTCGGCGCTGCTGTGGACGATACGCTGCATGTAACCGAATCCTATTCGCAGTCGCTGCAGGCGCTGGGTTTCAAGGCGAGCCTTGGTTTGAGCCGAGTCATTTCTTACCGCGATGCGCATTCCAATGAGGGCGAAACCTACCGCTACCTCCACCTGATCCGCAACTTCGCCCGAGCCTTCCGTACGGGAGACGACGAATGGAGGGACATGGTTCAGTCTGTGTTTCGCGAGGTGCGGACTCAGCGGCTGCCCCGTGAGGAGCTTGTGCAGGTGCTGAATGCCTTCATCGATCATTTGTACCGGGAGATGATCGAGCTTCCGGAGGACGCTCAGGGGATATGGAGGAACGAGACGGTCGGGAAGCTGGGTGAATTGCGCGATACATTCGACTGGAGCGGGGAAATGGAGGGGAGGTTCACCGCCATCCTCGAAGACCTCAGCGGCAAGCTGCGGGAGCAGCAGGAGAACCGCAGTCATTATAAGCTGATCCAGGAAGTTAAAAGCTACATTGACCGTGAATACGCCGATCCCAACCTCTCCCTGAATCAGCTTTGCGATAAATTCGGCCTCAACGGCAAATATGTAAGCCGGCTGTTCAAGGAAACCTTCGGTGAGAAGCTGGTCGATTATCTGGTGGGCGTCCGAATTGCTCAAAGCCGCAGGCTCCTCGAAGAAACGTCCCTGTCGCTCAAGCAAATCGCAGCGGAGGTCGGCTACCTCCATGATATTTCCTATATCCGCGCCTTTAAAAAGGTCATGGGGACCACGCCGGGCGATTACCGCAAAAACTATGAGAAAAACGTCTAACGAAGTCCTTTCAAAGAGGTGCGACCGCGATTAGCGGAAGTTTTATCACCAATAGAATTGTCACTTCCGATGATCTCGGAATCTTATAAAAGCCCGTCATGACGGGCTTTTTGCTATTCGGTTAATCGTTGGAATTTGGTTCATTCCGCGCTTTTGGATAATCGGTTAGCCCTACGAATCATATCCATTGCTGAAAAACACAGCCATGAGGTATTCTGCAATCAGGAAAACGAGCCATATGGAAAACACGTCAGCGAGGGGAGCATGATTCAATGATCAAGAGACAAAGACAGTTCATTAAAGCGGGTATGACCGTCATGGCGCTGACCGCCGTCGTCGTCGCAGGGTGCAGCGCAGGGCAGACGCCGGGCTCTTCCCCCAAGGAGGGAGAGAAGGGCTCCGCCCCCGATAAACGGGGTAGCATTACGGTCTCGATGTATGAACGCAACAATATTCCGCCGGAGGAGGGCAACTGGGACAAAAACCGCTGGACGGAATGGGTGAATAAAAACGGCCCCGTCGATGTGAAATATGTAACGGTGCCGCGCTGGGAGTCGCTGCAGAAGTTCAATGCGCTGTTCGCGACAGGCAGCGCGCCTGACCTGATCCTGGAGTACGATACGGGCTACCGGAATCAATGGTACTCCCAGAGGCTGCTCATGCCGCTGGATGAGGTGATCGACAAGTACAGCACCACGTACAAGGACCTGATGAAGCAATTCCCGCAGCTGAAGAAGCTCGGCACCAAGGATGACGGTAAGCTGTATGAAATCGGCAAGGTCACCCCGCTGATGGCGGGGCATCGGATCTACATCCGCGAGGACTGGCTGCAGAAGTTGAATCTCAAGATGCCGCAAACGTCGGAAGAGTTTCTGCAGGTGGCGAAAGCGTTCGCCGCCCAGGATCCGGACGGCAACGGCAAGGCCGATACGTTCGGCTTGAATCTTAGCGGCAATGGCATGTCGATCATTCAGCATATGTTCGGCTTTGGCGAGGTGCAGTGGCGATTCGAGGGCGATACCTTTCTTCATGAATGGGACCGGCTGAAGGCGGCGACCGCCT
The DNA here is from genome assembly GCF_023276405.1 of Paenibacillus hamazuiensis. Taxonomy (NCBI): domain Bacteria; kingdom Bacillati; phylum Bacillota; class Bacilli; order Caryophanales; family Paenibacillaceae; genus Paenibacillus; species Paenibacillus hamazuiensis. The sequence continues at coordinate 6,807,829 of NZ_JALRMO010000001.1, read as the reverse complement.
TCCAAAAGCAGCTGTTCGACGCAGGTATCGTGGATAAGGACTTTCTCACGGACAAAAATGGTGAGAAGGCCAAGCAGGATTTCTTATCCGGCAAGCTAGGCATGTACTTGCATCAGGAGATCGCGGACAAGGATTACGATGCGCTGAAGAAAAACGATCCCGCCGCGAAATTGGCGATCCTCCCTTTGCCCAAATCCCGGTTTGGCCAGTTCAGCCCGGTCATCGGCAGCCCGATTCAAATGGTCGGTGCAATCAATGCCGGAGCGAAGGATCCCAAGGCGGTCATGCAATATATTGATTTCATGATCAAACCGGAGACGGCACGCACGCTGGAGAGCGGTGAGGAAGGCATTCATTGGAGCAAGGACGAGGCGGGATGCCCCAAACCGCTGGATGCGGAGAAAAACAAGAAGGAAATCTCCTACACTTCCGATCTGCGGATGATGTCCTCCGTGCTTCTGCTGGGCAAGTGCTCGTTCGCGGAACAGCGTCCGCAGGATACGGAGACGCAGAAGACGCTGCGCGAGCTCGCGATTCAGGCGAATCAGGCCTATGTGAGCAAGGAGCGCCCGATCCCGACACTCAAGCCGGAATATCTCCCTGTCCTGCCGCAGGATCTGGCATTGATCGTGAAAAACACAGAGCAGCAGATGAAGGACATGTGGATGAAGGCGGTCGTGAGCGGCGGCAGCTATACCCCGGATCAGGCCGAGAAGGATGCCAAGAGCGTCTGGGAGAAGTCGGGCGGTCTGCGAGTCGACGAATTTTACGCCAAGTGGTACGAAACGAACAAGTCCAGCGCCTTCCTGCTGAAGGATCTGTATCAGTTTGGCGAGGATGCCGTGAAACTGTACGCCAATAAATAGGGAGGGGAACGGGTCCGGTCGGCTGCCGAACGGGCCCGGTTTCGTCCTCGGCCTAGATACAAAGCTATTAAAGGATAGGGAGCCATACGAGGAGGAGCTGTCATGAAAACAAAGGAAAGGGCTATAGAAGGCGGTGGCATGAGCCTCGCCGGCCCGCAGGCCAATGCTGCGGCTGTGGCCGGAGCATTGCGGGCACGAAGCCGCAGCAGGTTCCGGCGCAATGTGCCGCTGCTGATGATGTTTGCACCGGTCATCGTATTCTTCATCGTATTCCGCTATGTGCCTATGCTGGGCAACATCATCGCCTTCAAGCATTACAATCTGATGCAAGGCATCTGGGGAAGCCCTTGGGCGGGACTGGATTATTACCGGATGATGTTTTCCAATCCGCAGTCCATCGCCATCATCCGTAATACATTCATCCTAAGTCTGCTTAAAATCGTCATCGGCTTCCCATTCCCGATTCTGATTGCGGTCATGCTGAACGAGGTGCGTAAGGCATGGTTCAAGCGCTCTGTGCAGACGCTGCTGTATTTGCCTCACTTCTTCTCCTGGGTCATCGTCGGGGGAATCGCCGTCATGCTGTTCGGATCCCAGGCGGGCGCCGTGAATGCGGTTATCAGGTACTTCGGCGGCGAACCGGTCAATTTCCTGTACCAGACCGGTTCCTGGCTGGCGATCTTCTTCGGCTCCGGCATCTGGAAGGAAGCCGGGTTTTCGGCCATCATCTACCTGGCGGCAATAAGCTCAATCGACCCTTCGCTGTATGAGGCGGCGAGTATCGATGGGGCGAGCAAGTTCAAGCAGATCGGGTACGTAACGCTGCCGGGGATTATGCCTGTAATGACCCTGATGCTCATCATTTCTATGGGCAATGTCATGGAGGTCGGCTTCGATCAGGTATACAACCTGCAGAATGCGGTTGTCTCCGATGTGTCCAGCGTCATCAGCACTTACATTTATACCGTCGGGATTCAAGGCGGGCTGTACAGTATGACGACAGCAATGGGACTTTTCGAGGCCGTCATCGGTCTCGTCCTGGTGGTGGGGGCCAATCGTCTGGCCAAGCTATTCGACCAAGCGTTGTGGTAAGAGGGGAGGACGGTCATGAGACTTTCGCGCAGTGAAAAATGGTTTTATGTGATCAATAACACTTTGTTGTTTATAGCCGGGATGAGCTGTCTGATTCCTCTTCTGAATCTGGCAGCGATCTCTCTGAGCGAATACGAGGCCGTTGCAGCAGGCCGCGTCGGCATTTGGCCTGTAGGCTTCTCGCTGGAATCCTACAAGATGCTGATCGACGGCACGCCGATTATGCGCACGTTCCGCAACAGTCTGGTCATTACCGGCTTCGGGGTCCTGTTCAGCATGCTGTTTACCGTTTTGGCGGCCTATCCGTTGTCCAAGGGTTATTTCTACGCCCGGCGGTTTTTTACATTGGGGATCGTTTTCACGATGCTGTTCGGGATCCAGGCGATTCCTGCCTTTCTTGTCAACCGGGCGCTCGGAATCGTAGACACGTACTGGGCGCTGTGGCTGCCGGGGCTGGTCAGCGCTTATAACATGCTCGTGCTCAAGTCCTTTTTTGAACAAATTCCCGAAGAAATGAATGAGGCCGCCCAGATTGACGGCAGCAGCGAGTGGCGGCTGCTCTGGCAGATTGTGCTGCCGTTGTCGCTGCCGGTTCTTGCGACGCTGACGCTTTTCTACGGTGTCGGCTACTGGAATTCCTTCCAGAGCGTGTTGATCAACATCCATGATTCATCCAAGTTCAATCTCGCCGTACTGGTGCAGAATATGGTAGCGAACCAGTCGCTGCTGCAGAGCCTGAACAATGTGCAGCCGCAGGAGGCCGATCAGATGCTGACGCCGGAGTCGATCCGATCGGCAGGGATTATGGTGATGCTGGTCCCGCTGCTGGTGGTGTATCCGTTTCTTCAAAAGTACTTTGTGAAAGGCGTACTGATCGGAGCTGTCAAGGGATAAGAAGCGTCTCATGGTTCCCGCTGCTTCCTGCCGGTGTCGGCAGAAAGGAGGTGATGCGGCTTGGCTTCCAGGCGAGGCCGCTAATGACTGGGCTGGATTCATTGAAAAAGTCGATGAAAGGAGAGAGGAAAGAATGTGGAAATCCATGCATCGCATAACGGCAAAGTGGCTGGCAGGGATGCTGATTGCCGGCCTGCTGCCGCTTCAGTCGATCCCGGCTCTGGGTGCAGGTACGCAGGCACCGGGGATTCCGACTAACGTAGAGTCCGTCTGGCGCACTGATACCTCTGTGCAGCTGACTTGGTCACCCCCGTCTGACCCTTCGGGCGTGACCGGCTATGACGTATACCGGGACGGCGTGCTGCTGGGGAGCGCAAGCGGCGCCCCGCTGTACAAAGCAGAGGGCTTAATTCCCGGAACGAATTATGCGTTCACCGTGAGAGCGAAGGATGCGGCAGGGAATAGCTCTGCCGACAGCACCCCGCTCGTTGTCAATCTCGAGGAGCTGGACCGTGCGTTGTGGACGGTTAGCGCTTCGCATAACAACGGAGGAGGAGCGCCCCGCCAGGCGGTCGACCCGCTATCCTCCACGCGCTGGAGCAGCGGCACGGCTCAGGTGCCGGGCATGTGGTTTCAGGTCGATACCGGACCGGGGCTAAAATCCTACCATAAGCTGGTACTGGATTCGACGAACTTCAGCGGAGACTATCCCCGGGGATACTCGTTGAGCGTATCCGACGACGGTCTGACCTGGAGCAACCCGATTGCATCCGGTAACGGCAGTGCATTGACGCAAGTTGAGTTTCCGGAGCAGACGGCCCGTTACCTGCGGATCACGTTGACCAAAAGCGTCGGAAGCTACTGGTCGATTCAGAATTTGAAGCTGTTCGGTTCACAAACGGAAGATTTGGAAGCGCCTACAATCCCAGCTGCTCTAACAGCGAACTCGGTTACGGACACGGAAGCTTCGCTGTCGTGGAGCCCAAGCACCGACAATGTGGCAGTACTCGGCTACGAAGTTTATTCCGGAACGGCATATGCCGGTTTCACGCGGCAGCCCGCTTTGACATTGAAGGGGCTGGTTCCTCATACAGCCTATACTTATCAAGTTCTGGCGGTGGATATGGCCGGGAACCGGTCGGAGGCCAGCCCGCCGCTAAGCCTTACAACGCAAGCCTTGCTGGAGCGGGCCTTATGGAAGCTCAGTGCTTCACATGGCGGAAGCAGTACAGCGTTAGCTATGGACGGCAACTCTTCCACCCGATGGACGAGCGGAGCAGCCCAGTCGCCAGGCATGTGGCTGCAGCTAGATACGGGAGCGGGAGGTAAGTCGTATAACAAACTGGTGCTCGACGCCACCGGGTCAAACGGGGATTATCCGCGCGAATTTCAGCTGTCCGTATCCGAGGACGGTGTGAACTGGAGCGCTCCTGTCGGGACATTTACCGGAAATTCCGCTATCGTCAGCGCGATATTTCCGGCCCAGACGTCCCGATTCCTCCGTCTTACTCTGACGAAAGCGAGCGGAATTTATTGGTCGATTCATGAGCTGAATCTGTACGGGCTGCCCGACCCTGATTATAATCCGCCGACAACGCCGGGTAATTTGACGGCAAGGAAGTTGATGGATACCCAATTTGACGCTGTCTGGGACGCTTCCACCGACGATATAGGGGTGGCGGGATATAACCTGTACCTGAACTCCGTCAAGGTTGCATCCACTCCGGCGGCGGTGCGAACCTATCGCTTCGCGGGACTGACTCCGAATTCGTCGTATTCGCTGGAAGTCAAAGCCCGCGATCTGTACGGCAATGAATCCGCTCCTGCCGCTCTGTCCGTTACAACACTGCCGGTGATGGAGCTCCCGCTGATCGCGAAGTACGAGATGGAGCCCCAGGCCTCCGCTCCCGCTGCAATTTGGGATACGCATAATCCGGCCCAGCCCGAGAACGCCGGCTTGCTGAAGGCTCCTGCCGCATATGCTCCGGGACGCCCGGGAGCAGGCCAGGCGCTTGTCCTTAGCGGGAGCGACCAGGCGACGATTACGAAGCCCGGCCGGTTGAACCGGGTTTCCTCGGCCTTCACGATCTCTGCCTGGATCAAGCCGGACGATCTGAACGGATACCAGCCGATCGCATCCAAGCGGGATGCGAATTGGAAAGGAACGACCTTCTACCTCGGCCTTCAGGGCAACAAACTGTACTTTGGCTCCGACTACGGGGAGAAATGGTACAATTGGTCGTTCGCGTCCCCCGAGCTGACCGCCGGTCAATGGTCGCACGTTGCGGCCATCTTTGAGAAGTACGAAGGGGTCTGGCTTTACGTCAACGGCAAGCTGGTCGGTCAGGCGCCGGCAAGCAGCGTATTTACCGATCTGCTGCCCAATGATCTGCCGATACTGCTCGGGACCGAGTGGCATTACGACAGCACCACCCGTTCGATGGTGAAATACGGCTTCCGGGGGGCGATCGACTCGCTTCGAATGTATGCCGCTCCGCTGTCCCAGCCCCAGGTTCAGGCGGATATGAACAATACGATTATCACACGATCAGCTGAGGACAGCGACTTCACTGCCCCGACCAAGTACGTTACGCTGCGGCTGGTCCGTTTCGATACCCCGACCGGATTGTTTACCAAGGGAAATGCCAAGATTCATCAGAATGCGATGCGTAAGGATGGGCCTGACGCGGTGGATTGGCCACAGATGGATCTGGCTCTGCCTCAGGATAACCATGGTTCCTCCGTCCGTACGGTACGGCCATTCGCCGACGGAGCGGAGTACAAGACGGAGATCCTGCTGCAGCAGCAGCCCGCGAACATGCCCATTGTACAGCAGTCCTATGATAATGTGCTATCACCGGGAAATCATTGGTTCCGGGGAGTTGCATGGCGATGGGGACAGACCAACGTATATACCACGGATCAGTCGGCCCGTTCATGGACCTGGGACTATGAGCTATGGACCTTCCCGGTTAAAATCGCCGGGGACGTTCCGGGAACTGTAAAATCCGTCGTACTGAAAAATGACGGCAAAGAAATCTACAATAGCGGGACGCAAATCCTTAACTCCTTAACCCTGCTGCTGCCGCAAAATGAAGCGGGAAAGCCTTACGAGTTATGGGTGGACGGCCGGGGACCGGTGGCATTCGACGTCGGGCTGGCACCGGTGATTCCAGGTCATCCGAAGGATGTGCCGCTGAAGCTGAACAAGACGGTACCGGGTACGGGGCCGAACATTACGGTAACCGGTTTGGAAGCACCTGAAGCGTTTCCGCATCAGAACGCGTGGGATGCCGATGTGCAAGCGCTGGCTGCGGCAAAGCCGTCATCGCCGAAGTATGAGCAGGAGACCGGCTCCATTGCCCGGCATCTCGGGACGGAGGTGCCCCGTTCTCCGGAGACGATCAACTTCGTGTATTTGCCCCATGGGATGAGCTCCGGAGGATTCTATCATTCGGAGCACCGGGACATTGCCCAGGCGTATCAGGATCTGGGTACGGTCGACGACTATGCGGCCTATGTCGGCGGCACCGGCTATGATCGTGTCTTTGAATTCGGTACATTTTCCGAAGCGTCCAGCGCCAAGAGCCACGAGAATATGGCACAGGCGCTTGCGCGCCGTGGCGTTCAGCTTGGGCTCGTCCCGCGCACGGACTGGGATGTGGTGGACGCCGCCAGCCAGAACCTGCCGTTCTACAGTTCCTACATCGCGGATTTTCACGCTCCGCTGTATCGGGAGCTGCAGTTGGGTTTACAGCGGCTGAGCCGCTACCCGAATTTGGCGGGGATCAGCCTGGGGGCGGATAATGCGGCTTACGCCCAATATTGGGACTGGGCTCCGCCTAATCCGAACCGGCCTTGGGGGCGGGCGTTCGCGCCGTTTCAATCCGCTGCGGGCGAGCCGATGACGACGCCGATTGCCCCGAGTTTGCAGGGGCAGTACACGCTTAAGTCCCATGAGTATTGGGCCAGCGGCAGCAAACCGTTTTTGGATTATATCGCACGGTACAACGATACGTTCAAGGGGTACGGCTATTTTGCTCAAGCTGCCGCCGAGGTGAAGCCGTCCTATATAACGACGACGGGTTCCTACGGAAGTTCTCCGGGGGTAGGCGGACGCGGGGGCTGGCTGTGGGCCACCATTCCCGGCAAAGAAATGCATGAACCATTGCCGGTACAGAGCGCTTACGACTGGAACGAGCTTAGCTCCTCCAAGCCGCTTCATCTGGTTTCGCTGGTCGACAAGCTGCGCAGCTATGCGCCGAATAAAACGACATGGGCGCTGCAGGATGATTTCTCCCTGTTCTACGGCAAAGCCGACCGGGAGAAAACGTATGCGATGACGCTAACGCGCGGCGTACAGGCAATCGGCACCAACGTGCTGCCCAATGACCGCGGTTCGCTGGCCCGTCCGCAGATGATTGCGGAGCAGAAGGAGCTCTATGACTGGATTCACAAGTACGGCGGGGTATATGCCATAACGGAGCCTACGCCGTCGATCGGCATTATGTATGTGAACGACCAGGCGCTGCTGCGGGGTGTCGTTGGGGGCGAAAATCCGACCGAAGCGCAATTGCTGCAAGGCTCACATGAAGGCAAGGTCACGGAAGCCTTATTCTTGACACATGCGGCCGGCTGGCCTTCCAAAATCATTACACCGGAAGAGTTAAAACGCGGGCTTCCATCGTCGATCAAGGCGATTCTGCTTGTTGGGTTGAATGAATTCGATGCAAGCTGGCGATGGTACGACGGTCTCGCTTCGCAGCTGCAGAGCTTTGTCGATCAAGGCGGTTTGATTCTGAAGGACGAAGAGTCCGTCTCCCCGGTAAGCGCCATCGGAACGGGCATGCAGGTTGCGTCCTACGTGATTCAGAGCAACACGGACCAGACGAACCTGCTCTTGAGCCGTAACGAGGCGAATATAGCCAAACTTCGGACGGCGATGGCAGCTGTGTCAAGACCGGCGGCATCCTCAGGCAGCACTACCGCCTGGGCCGTTCCTTCCCGGGCGGGCGATACGGAATATATTACCGTTCTGAACGAGCAGCATAACCCTGCTGCCGGAGAAAGCCAACATCTGATTGGCCAGACGGCCACACTGCAGTGGAACACGTCGCGGCCGATCTACGATATTCGGGCAGGGCGGAAGCTCACTTCCACTGAGGCGGCACAGGTCGACCTTCAATCGCACGGATTCCAGTGGTATGCATTGCCTCCCGCCGAAGTGACTGCGCCGGAGATCACGGTTACCCCGTCGAGTTCCGGGTATTACGAGGCTTTCACGGCGATCCGCAATCCCGAGGCCATGGCAGGCATCCCGATGGAGGTGACGGTGACGAACGCGTCAAGCGGCGATACCGCTACAGTATACACGGCGTCCGGCTTGACCGCCAAGCTGCCGCTTCATGTCACCGATGTCCCCGGCATCTATCATGTGAAGGCAAGGGAACTGCTGAGCGGCCTGGAGACGACGGTGCAAGTAACCATACAGCCTGCGGTTTCCGAGCCGGAAACGTCCGTTAAGATGGACCGGGCGGCAGCTATTCGCGCTTTCGGTTCCCGGACGGATGTTCCGCTGACGATCGCGCTGACGAAGGCGCAGCAGGCCGATCCGGCCTGGTTGGCGCAAGCTGACCGGCTTGTGCAGCATTATACGCGGCAGGGCAGAAGGGTATCGCTCGGCTTGGCTGAGCCGGGAGGTGTCGTGAAGAGCCTGCAAACCTATCAATCGATCAACAAATATCCACAGTGGAGCACGATCGATTCCGATCTTGTGCTGCTGGGCACATCATCCACCAATGTGCTGCTGCTGGACCAGGCCCGAGGTTATCTGCTGCCGGAGCAGGGAACCGGGCTTCAGCCGGGACACGCGGCGGTTAGCCTGGCAAATTCACCTTTTGTCGGGGAGTTTCAGGCGTTAAATGTCATAGCGAGCGATATTGCGGGTCTAATCGCAGCTGTAGATGAACTGGTTCAGCTGGCGCCGCCGGCACCCGGGGCAGTTCAATTGCTCAGCGTGACACGGATTACGGCCTCGTCAGCAGCCTTGTCTTGGGCGTCCGATCCGTTAGCTTCCGGTTATCGGGTAGAACGGCGCAGCGGGGGAAGCGCCGCCTGGGGGATTATGGCTGACTCGGTAACAGGTACGACTTATCACGACGAAGGGCTCAGCCCCGGTGTGTTCTACACGTACCGGATCACAGCTTTCAACGGAGCCGGCGACGGACCTGCTGGCGACCCGGTCTATATTTTCACTCAAGGCGCGTCTGCCACAGAGACCACTCCTCCGGCAGCACCCGCCAATCTGACTGTTCTTGGCAGGACGGCTTCCTCAGTCCGGCTTGGCTGGAGCGAGCCGGTAGGGCATACGGCTATCGCGGGCTACGCGGTATACAAGGGATCCGAGAAAGTGAACAGCCAGACGGTGACGGGGACGACCTACACGGTATCCGGCTTAGCCCCGGCTACGTCCTATACGTTTACGGTCAAGGCTCAAACGGCAACAGGGCTCGAATCGCGGGATTCTCTGCCTGTCACCGTTGCGACCTACGCTTCGCCGGGAGGAGTCTATAAGCTGGACCGGACCGGCTGGACGGCAACGGCATCCCATCAGCCGGCTAAGGCTGCGAGTGCACTGGACGGGAATCTTGCTACCCGGTGGGATACGGGGGTACATCAGGTAAACGGGCAGTGGTTTCAGGTGGATATGGGTGCCCAGAACATCTTCAACGGCCTCGAATTGGATGCTGCCGGAAGTGCTTACGACTATCCGAGAGGCTACGAAGTCTATGTATCCTCGGATGGGGTGAACTGGGGGACGGCCGTTGCAACAGGCGCCGGCGCGCAAAAGCTAACGATCCGTTTCCCGGAAGCGAAGACGGCACGCTATGTCAAGATTGTACAGACAGGAAGCGTAGGTAATTTTTGGTCCATTCATGAGTTGAATGTGCTGGAGTATCCGCCGGACTAAGCAAACCAGAGGGTGGAACGGAAACGGTTGGCGACTGGAACTTTAGATACCGGGATTCGGGAGCTGTATCATCTGGAGAACGACATTAAAGGGGAGCATGCCGCGGCATGCTCCTTTCGCATTTTTCACCGATGGACCCGTTAAGCTGAACCGTATCACAAGTAATGGTAAAGGAAAAATGGGAGTGGTTTTGATTGAGCATGATCATAAATAATACTTTACCGATCGTTCTCAATATGCTATATTGAACATGGGAGGGAAAGAGAATGGCGAGAAGCAAGGAGTTTGATGAGAACGCGGTATTGGATAAAGCGATGAGGCTCTTTAGGGAACAAGGTTACGAGAAGACATCCATGACCTATCTGGTCAAGCACATGGGAATCGATCGAAGAAGCTTGTATGACACACATTTGGCGACAAACATACGTTGTTTCTAAAAGCGATGGAGCGTTTCGGCGAGAAAAAAATCAACGCCGCGCTTGAAACCGGAGTTAATAAATTTTTCCCTAATTAGAACGATCATTCTCGAAACCAAACCCCTTTTCCCTAAAGTTATATCTCTCCCTCGCGATCATTTTTTTACATATTTAAGAATGGTCGTTCTCAAATGTGGATGGAAGCATATAACAAGGAGGAACAAGTCCATGTCAATCAAGGTCGCGCTTGTAACCGGAGCAAATAAAGGGATCGGTTTCGAAGTTGCCAGGGAATAACTGTATTAATGGGCGCGCACGAAAACAGCGGTTCGATTAGCTACCTTGCCTAATGACGGTCCGACGGGCGGATTCTTCTATATGGATAATCAGCTTCCATGGTAACAACGGCTTAGATTAACGGTAGATAAAAAAACAGGCTATGAAAGGATGGAAAGACCATGTCAAACCAAAAGATGATGAGAGCCATTGGATTCTATAAACCAGGGGTAGGAGTACCAGCATTTGAGGAGGTCGAAGTTGAGAGACCGAAAGCGTCAGGTAGGGATTTGCTCGTAGAAGTGAGGGCGGTATCTGTCAATCCAACGGATTGGCGGTCGCACATGGCTAAAAATCCTGATGATTCTTCACTAACGATAGCAGGTCGAGACGTAGCCGGTGTAGTGGTCGAAACGGGACCGAATTGCCACCTATTCAAGGTTGGTGATGAAGTTTATTATTCTGGCAGCAACATTCGCCCAGGCGGTTTCAGTGAGTTTCACCTGGTCGATGAACGAATCGTCGGCAGAAAACCGCAAAGTCTCGATTACGCAGAGGCAGCGGCACTGCCGTTAACAACGATCACAGCGTGGGAAGCTTTATATGACCGCTTGGGAATATCCAAGAATCCATCAGATAATGAGGGGAAAAGTATTTTGATTATCGGGGCCGCGGGGGGCGTCGGATCAATCGCTACTCAACTGGCCAAGCTTGCCGGACTTCAGGTCATCGCTACAGCCTCACGTCCCGAATCGATTGAATGGACCAAAGAAAACGGTGCCGATCATGTTATCGATCATCGTCAACCGTTTGAACCTCAGCTAAAGGAGCTTGGCCTGCGTGGCGTTAAGTATATTTTTGTATTAAATAGTCCGGATCAGCATTTGAATGAGATAAAGAAAGTGATTTTGCCGCAAGGAAAAATCTGCTCGGTCTTGCCATTCGAACAGCCGGTCGATTTTGGCGCTTTCTTTGTAAAAAGCGTGACATTTGTTTGGGAATTGATGTTCACCCGTTCCATGTTTCAGACGGACGATATGATTGAGCAGCATCGGTTGCTTAATGAGGTGTCTCATTTGGTGGATTCGGGGAAAATACGGACAACATTAAAAGAGCGTTTGACACCCATTAATTCTGATAACATGAAGGAAGCATTTCGAAAAAGTTTGACCGGCAGTATGCTCGGCAAAATCGTATTGGAAGGATTTGAAAAATAACATCCCATTCTTATTAATTGAAAAAAAAAAGCAATTTAAACTCTAATTTTATAGACATGAAGGAGCAAGGTGGCGAGAGTTATTAAGAGGCGTCACCTTTTTCTATTTCTCCGTTACGCTTAGCCAAAGTACTTACTGCTATTGGGAGCCTTCGTAGTTATGTCGGTTATGCTGGACTGTATCATAAGTGACGCAAATTTCTTACCTGAACAGCGCAGGTCGCATGGAATTTTGCCCCCGGAGAGGGAGGGGCGTGGTGAGGCCACCCATAGAAAAACCGCACGGGTGACCTTTTCGGCGTGATTTAACAGGACACCATTTCATATGCTACCCTCATTGACCACGCCTCTCCGACGCCCTGATTGCAATCGTGGTCGCAGCCGATGACCGACCTGAGCCACACCGGCTCATCACGACGCCAGCATCTGGTTGCACCACGCCCGGTGGCGGGAAGGAGAGTTCCGGGTGCGAACCCCATTAGTACTCTTAGCGTAGGAACACTACACGTCAAGGCCTGCCGCTGAACCGCTCGAGCGCTTCCTCGGTAACCGGCGTGAAGAGGTTGACGAGGTTGCCGTCGGGGTCGCGAAACAGTACAGAGCGGTTCCCCCATGGCATGGTGGTCGGTTCCTGTACCCACTCGTCGACAAGCGGCTTCAAGCGCATGTACTCGGCATCGACGTCGTGGACGCGAAACTCGATGATGACGGTGTGGTTGTCGGCCGCGCGAGCGGAACCGGCGCCGAACAGTTGCACCGTCTGGGAGTGGCCGATCGCCAGGGTGCACGACGGCAGGACGAACTCAGCGAAGACAGGCGCGGGGCGCTTCGCTGAAACACCAGTGACTTTCTCATAAAACACGACGAGTCGATCCAAATCGTCGGTAATAATGCGCACAGAAGCGAAATTCATGAGACATTGTCCTTTCAATAACGGAATGTTATGCTACGATACCGTATCGTATCATATTCGCCTGAAAAATACAAGTGACCGTACGGCTAACAAAAATGGTGTTCGAAATTGATTCGTTGCCTCACTGAAGCCAACAAGGAGTGCTGTAATGGCAAACCGAAATTCCCGGCGTCTAAACCAGAAGGAAATGCCACTACCCGAACGTCAATCTGAGCGACGTGAACTCGCCTACCCGCAAAATCGTCTCAGGGACCTGGCGCGGTCGTGGACCCGGCGCCGAGGACGTTCCCATGGTATAATGTGAAGGAACTTTTATTTTTAGGCAACAAAATCCCGGTTTTAAGTACTTTATGTTGGAGGGAAGATGGTGAGACTATGTCTAAGAGATCTGAACGTGCACCGTCGACCAAGGTGAATAAACGCGTCGAGCGTTCACGACATACCGTCCTGACCACTGCGTTTGAACTGCTCAGCGAAGGCGGTGTGGCTAGCTTCACCGTTGATGAGGTAGCGCGTCGTTCCGGGGTTGCGAAGACGACCATCTACCGTCACTGGCCGACGCGGGAAGCACTGGTGATCGACGCCTGTTCACGGATGATTGCCGAGCAGGAAACGCCCGACACCGGCTCACTCGAAGGTGACGTCACGGCAATCCTGATGGAAATCGCGCAGCTGCTGCCGACGGCGAATTGGTCCTTCGTCCTGCCGTCAATCGTTGACACCGCCGAGCGTAATCCGGAGTTCGCGGAAGTCCACAGTCGGATTCAGCGCGGACACGCCGCACCCCTGCGTGAGGTCCTGCAGCGCGCGGTAAGCAGGGGCGAGCTATCGGCACACGCCGACGTGTCAACGATCGTCGCGGCCCTGCTGGGGCCACTCTTCTACCGCCGCTGGTTCTCACGCGAACCGATCGACGACCAGCTCGTAAAGGCGATCATCAAACGCGTACTCGCTTCACTTTAGTACGAGATGCCTGCAACTGCTTGGCCGGACATCGATGGCGGACCGGCGAATATCTATTTTGCGCGCCCACAAGCCTCGGCTTGACTCCTTCCGAAGCGTGGAGGGCGAAATCGTTCAAGCCCTCACTGAAGAGGAGGAGCGAAGCTTAAAGGAAATGCTGATCAAAATTAATGAACGCTTATAATTTCGATTGGAATATACCCCGACGGTCGCTTAGTTACGCTAATTGATTAACGGGATATGATAGCTCAGGCAAGCTTTAACCTCTAATGCTACCAAAAAGAAAGCTATCAATAAGCTTCAAGAAAAGTCAAGAAGCCACCCCAATCCCCGGAGTGGCTTCGATTTTTAAACCTGCTGAACCACATCATCTGCATCAGTGGAATAAGCCAGCTCTTTCTGCGCCTCCAAAGCGGCCAGTCTTTCCAGCAGGGCTGTCCGGATTTGCCCGTAAGCGTCACTGCCCAGCGCCATACGTAGTGGACCTTCTCCCTGATCGACACGGTGTATAATCTGCCGCGCCATTTTATCCGGATCGCCGACAACCATTTTATTGAACATGCTCATATCTATACCGGGCAGCTCGCCCTTCATCAGGCTGACAAATTGCCCTGCTTCCTTATCCCGATATACGTCCATCCGCTCTCCGAATACGGCGTTGCTTGTGATGAAATTTGTGCGTATTCCGCCGGGCTCCACGATGGTCGTTTTAATGTTAAACGGCGCGGCTTCCTTGGCGAGCGCTTCGAAGGCTCCTTCGACTGCCCATTTGGAAGAACAATACAACCCCATACCCGGAATAGAATAATGCCCCGCCATACTCGAAATCTGTACGATGTGCCCGCCGCCCTGTTTACGGAAAAAAGGCAGGACTGCACGCGCTGCGCGCAGTGAGCCAAGTACATTGGTCATGAACAGATGTTCGACTTGACTATCGCTTGCTTCCTCTACTGCACCATATAATCCATAGGCTGCGTTATTGACAAACACATCGATCGTGCCCAGTTCTCTAAATGCACGTTCCACCACTTCAGCAATTTGCTGCGGGTTGGTCAGATCCAAATGCGTCTGCCATAATCGGGAGCCATACTGTGCCTGAAGATCATCCAGCACACCCGGCTTGCGTACCGTTGCGGCTACGCGGTCCCCTCTTTCAAGCAACCGGCGAGTTATACGTGAAGCCAAGCCTCCTGACGCTCCTGTAATGAACCATGTTTGCATGTTAAACGCCCTCCAATCGTCGTATTCCTCTGTATCATACAAACAACTGGAGGGAGCTAACCACAGCACGTCTATACTATTAAAGGGAGTAATAGTTTAAAATCACACTGAACACCGACTCGACTCATTCCAGGTGTAACATAGATCGCTCTATGAAAGCAGCCTGTCCTGCT
Source organism: Paenibacillus hamazuiensis (assembly GCF_023276405.1). Lineage (NCBI taxonomy): Bacteria > Bacillati > Bacillota > Bacilli > Caryophanales > Paenibacillaceae > Paenibacillus > Paenibacillus hamazuiensis. The sequence continues at coordinate 6,792,829 of NZ_JALRMO010000001.1, read as the reverse complement.
CCAGTATACGTAATAATGTCTCCTCCGTGCCTGAGCCGGGTACCGGGACAAAGAAACACCAGTGCAGGCTAGGGTCATTATCAACTGCAGCCGCGGAATGGATCGCGAATTCCATCTCTCGCCCGTCCGGAAGACGAAATAAAGCGGTTGTTACGCGTTTTTGCTTGATTTCGTAGAGCTCCCAGAAATGCACAAATTCCGCACTTTCCCGTTTCAAACGTTCGAATCGTTCCATATACAACGGGTTGTCCTTGTGGCGGTCGAAGCTTGCCCGCAGAACCGCTGCGGAGTAACGGGCAAAGCTTTCCCAATTCACCAGTCTTTTGCGGTAATCCGGCTTAAAAAAGATAACGTTCAACATATACCGTTCGTTTTCCGGCAGACTGCCGAAATCGGCTATGATCAATTCTGCTGCCCGATTCCAGGCGATCACATCCGTACCTTCATCTGTAATAAAAGAAGGATAGTGCAATTGATCGACAATTTTTTGCAAAAATCCGGTATCCGACTCTCCGCTACTCGGCAAGTTACCGGCGTTCGCCGGGTCTACATTGGCCAGATCGAACAGATGCTTCTTCTCATCTTCGTCAAGCTGCAGCGCATGGCTGATATTGAGCAGCACTTCCGGTGAAGGATTAACCTCTCTGCCTTGCTCCAGCCAGGTATAGTAAGTCACACTCATATTGGCAAGATAAGAGACTTCTTCTCTTCGAAGCCCCGGGGTGCGCCTTCGTCCGGGCAGCGGCTGTATCCCCGCCTCTGAAGGCTGCAGCCGTTCCCTGCGCGATTTGATGAACTCGCCCAATGCGGAAGAAGAACGATTCGTTTTCATATTTGTCACCTTCCTTGCGTTTCCAGGTAGGCCGCCAATGCAGAGAATGTATATCACTATTCTCAAAGATCACTGTATAAAACAGCCATATAAGAACATTGTAATCTCTGCAACCTGTAGATTTCCACCTCCGCAATTGAATGGATAAACCAAAAAGACGTTAATCGAAGCGCTGTTCGATTCGGAACAGGCCGCCCGGCTAACGTCTCATGCAAAACTGACGTCCGAATTAATACCTCAACATGACTTGCGATCCTTCAACAGCACCCGGTTAAACTTGCAGCAAATAATCAGCATCACGATGTCGTACGCCAAAAATAAATAAAAGCACCACATACTAAAGTAAACCACCGAATAAACCGCGATGAGCCTCGCAGCAAAAGAATACACCACCTCTTGGATAGCCAGAAGTAAACCAGGCAATGCAACGCCGGTATAGGCTGGACGCCACCAAATCAGCTTATAGATCCCTATGGCTAAAAACCATATTCTATGCAGACAAACATAGCGGTAAGAAGCAGTATCCACCCGAAGCGGAGTTGAAATGCCGCTATGAAAAACGCTGCCGACGAGACATAGTAAACTTGGGATAAATATGCTCCTAAGGATATATCGTAATAAGGTTTCATCAATACGCCCGGGAAGTATTCGTAGCTATGAAACCAGTGTAAAATCACATTTTCGAAATAAGATGCAATGGCGCTCAGTCCCAGATACAAAGGCAATAGCTTTATGTTTTTTTCTTGTAAAACGTAAAAACGAGTAGAAACAGGCTTAGCACGGCCAAATATCAAAAACCAGACGGCATTTCCCATTTGTATGGGTACTTTGAGCTGAAGCGTCCGTGGAAGCAGCCGGAGTCTCCCCTTTGGTAAATTTAGCTACCCCTATTATGATTGTTTTTCCGATCAGGTATACCAAACAAGGAAGCCACCCCGTAGAAGGTGACCACCTTTGGAAAATCGAAGTGAAGTCGATTGAGCGGGCGGGAATTCGGACTTGAACGCATGGAACATAACGCATAAAAAGGGACTGCCACCGAATCCTATTTCTACTCGGCGGCAGTCCTTGTTACTTGTTTACTTGGATTTTCTGTTATCGATCAGATTGGCTTGTATCAGCATCCGCTGTGCTATGGCTGCCGTCTCAGCCCGGGTGATCTCGCTGGCTGGTCTCAGTCCAGCTTCCCGGCCTTGGATCAATCCGCTCTTCACCGTAGCTGCGACTGCTGGCTTCGCCCATGCAGCTACCGATGCGCCGTCGGCAAACGGAGCAAGCGCAGATGTAACCTCTGTGCTGCTGACATTCGTTTCAAGTCCTGCCAGCTTCATCGCCCTTGCGATCATAGCCATCGCTTCTTCGCGCGAGATCGTCTTCGCCGGGCGGAACGCTCCGTCTTCGTAACCTTCAATGATGCCATACTCCTGTGCTTTCGCTACCGCTCCGACGAACCAGTCACCGGACTTCACATCGCTATAGTTCGTAGTTTTTCCGTTTTCAGGGAGACCTAACGCTCTCACGATAATGGCCGCGAACTCGGCACGCGTGATGGCCGCATTCGGGTTGTAATGAACCTCGTCGACGCCATTGACAATCAGCCGCGACGCCATGTCGTTCACGGAATCTTTCGACCAATGGCCTTCTACGTCTCCAAATGTCATCGGGTGCCAAATCAAGGTATACGTGCTATTCGTCAAACTGCTTACAATCGCATAGTATTTTCCATCGCGAAGCGTAATGTATGTCGGTACATGATATACCGTTCCGTCTTCCAAAAGCACGGTTGCCGTTGTAATCTTGCTCATGTCGATGTCGTCCGGCAATGGAATTTCACGTTGAACATATACGTTGAACTTGTCCACATCTACTGTATTGCCATTGTAGGAAGCCGTCACTGTGAAATCGACCGGCGGCACGACGACGCTGAACTTCCCTTTTTCCGCCGTGCTTGCCGCGAGTTTAACCTTCTCTTCGCCGCTTTTTGCGATGTCCACGTGAACGACGATGTTGGACAAATTCGCTTGCCCGCCTAGTTGCGACGACAAGCGGTCGATTGCAATTTGCGCCGCAGGCAGCTTATAGTTTCCGTTAGCCGTCTGCACTTCCAGAATCGCCCGTCTGTTTTCCATCGCTTTTACCGCGTCCCCTGTCAGCACCGCGGTCACTTTGTCCGCACTTACGCTCGCAACAGGAATGATGATGATCGGCTTGTCACCCTCTTGAGCAAGCTGCTCGGTCAGCTTGGCAGTGTCCACCGTGGCTGTCAACACGTTCTGTCCGTTCTCCTTCGTCATTGAACCGGTGGCAATTTGTTCATACTCTTTGCCATTCACAATTACCCGGAACCCTGTCGAATTATCCGACGCACCGCCATTGCTGCTGCCACCGCCGGTGGAGCCGCCTGTTGAACCTGAACCCGATGACGAACTGGAACTTGAGGAGCGCTTCGTTATGGTCAGTGTATACACGGTTTCCTTGCCGTTAGCCGTTACCTTAACAATAATCGTATTATTACGTCTGTCCAATGGTATGTTATTGCTTGCCATCCCGTTGCTTACATCCATCCAAGAACCATTATTTACCGAAATCTCAATCTTGGCGTTCGGATCAAGCGCAGCAATCGAGTCAAGCGTCGGTATGAGATATACGCTATTCGTTACCGTATTATTAACGAAATAGTTATACGAATTCCCGCTAAATGCCGGAGATAAGTCGATCGGCTTTTGATCCTGGCTATAAAGCTGCAAATTAGCCAGTGCGGAAATGTTCTCCGTACTAATCGTAATTTGCTTGGTTACGGTGTAAGGTTTGCCATTTTTCTCGGCAGTGACCTCAAAAGTATAACTTCCGTCAGCCAAGTCGTTTTTCGGCGCAAAGCTCCATGTACCATCCGGATTAACAGTAACGGTCGGGGTATCCACAATACGGCCATCTTTATCTTTTACTACTGCTGTAACGGTAGCCCCCGGATCGGTGGTTCCTTTAAATTCAGGCTTAGACTTGGTAACCGTTGAAACGCTTGGTTCGTTGATGATTAGCGTTGTGTCGGAAGCGGACACGGTCAATGCTTTAGTTATCTTGCTTGTTTTGCCATTCTTGGTGGCGGTGATTTCAAAAGTATAACTTCCGTCAGCCAAGTCTTTATCCGGTGTAAAACTCCATGTACCATCCGCATTAACGGTAACTGTTGGAGTACTCACGACACGACCGTCTTTATCTTTTACGATTACCGTAACGGTAGCCCCCAGATCTGTTGTTCCTTTAAATACAGGCTTGGACTCGGTAACGGTGGAGCCGCTAGGTTCATTGATGATTAGCGTTGTGTCTGAAGCAGAAACGGTTAATGCTTTTGTTTTCTTCGTTGTCTTTCCATATTTCTCGGCAGTGATCTCAAAAGTATAATCACCATCAGGCAAGTTGGTTTCCGGCGTAAAGCTCCATGCACCATACGTATTCACAGTAACTGTTGGCGTACTCACGACACGACCATCTTTATCTTTTACGATTGCCGTAACGGTAGCCCCCGGATCCGTTGTTCCTTTAAATACAGGCTTGGGCTCGTTGACGGTAGAACCACTTGGTTCATTGATGATTAGCGTTATGTCTGAAGCAGAAACGGTTAGTGCTTTTGTTTTCTTCGTAGTCTTGCCATATTTCTCGGCAGTGATCTCAAAAGTATAATCGCCATCAGGCAAGTTGGTTTCCGGTGTAAAGCTCCAAGTACCATAGACACTGACAGTAACTGTTGGTATGCCCACGACACGACCATCTTTATCTTTAACTGTGACCGTAACGGTAGCGCCCGGATCCGTTGTTCCTTTAAATACAGGCTTGGACTCGGTAACGATTGAACCACTTGGTTCATTGATGATTAGTGCTGTGTCTGAAGTAGAAACGGTCAATGCTTTTGCTTTCTTTGCCGTCTTGCCGTTTTGCTCGGCAGTAACTTCAAAAGTATAATCGCCGTCAGGCAAGTCGTTTTGCGGTGTAAAGCTCCAAGTACCATACACACTAACGGTAACTGTTGGAGTACCCACGGCACGACCGTCTTTATCTTTAACTATGACTGTAACGGTAGACCCGGGTTCGGTTGTTCCTTTTATCTCCGGTTTATGGATATTTACTGTATTGCCGCTTGGTTCGGTGATTTTTAAGCTGGTAAAAAACGGGTCTTCTGCAGTTTGCGAGAAGTTATCTACTGCATTATCGTTGGTACCTTTTAAATTTGCATTCGTTTTATCGTACTGGACCGTCGGAATCTGGCTGCTGTTCAAATCCGTGTTGTTCGGCAACTTAATGGTTACAATTTTTGGATCCGTTGTATCGACAGTGACAGCTTCAATCGGAATTACTTGACCACCTACGTTGACCGTAAATCCGTCTTTTGAGTCTACTGCCGTTAATTTAACCGGATAATCAAATGTTAGCGTGATTGTTTTGGCAGAAGCATCAAAGCTTGTCGTTTCCAATGTCGGAACTTGTAATTTCAAACCATTCTTTGCGGTTGTCAGTGCTTCGATTGCCTGATCGACTTGTTCCTGTGTAGCCGCACTGTCCATCAGCACATTGTTGGCGTTCGTTATCGCCGTTTGGAGCGCATTCCAGCTGTCAGGGGTGTATTGGTCTTCTTCGTAAACAGGAAGCCCATCAATCAATGCTTTCAAATCTTCCTTGTATACCTTGGCAAACGTGAAGTATTTTAAATTATTGCTATTGATCGTGACATAATAGCTGTTGTTGTTGATGGTTAACCGGTTTGATGCGCTAGGTTGATTGAATGTCACCCCGTCTTCACTTGTCAGCAGGTAGTAATTTTCGACAGGTGCTGCAGGGTCTTTCATAAACTGCAAGTTTAAGGTTACATTGTGTTCTGTGTTGTCCTTCCAATTCGCGCTGGCTTCAACCTTAAACACTCGGTCCATTCTCTTCAACAGATGTCCGGTTCCAGGTTCTTGATTGGTTTTATATACAAAATCGGTTACCGCATTATTATCACTGAACGTAAAAAAGGATTTATCGACGTTCATCACAGCCGGATTCTGTTCGCTTGTTGTTTCAAAATGATCACCCAGTGCGATCGCTACCAAGGCTCCATCTTCTTCAGACTTGGACTGTCTTTGGTCCAGGGCGCCATCTTTACCTATCCCGGTAATCCGGTAACCATAACCCGTGTTGTTAGCCGCAGTCCACATTGGTGTACCATCGCTGGCCACATAATCAATTGGGGCACCACTCGCGTTTGTCAATGTGAGTCCATATTTAAACGCAAGGTAGCTGTTCACTTTTAGCCGTTCATCATCGTTCAGCTTGCTGTTAAAAACAAGAACCTCCGCAACATGCCCATTGGGCATGGGTCTATTATGAGCCCCCCCGATATAATGATTAGAAGTGGTGATGGACTTCCATTGTACTGTGTTCGTTGGTTCCTGCTTCTCCTGAATACCATTTATAGAGAGGCTCCAATCGTTAGTAGCGCTCCAAATATTCAAAATATGAGGTCTCTTTAAATCCTTAGTTGGTGTAAATGATTTCGCAGTATCAGTACCAAAATCAGCAGTAATGTTTGTATTGGCATAATTCGTACTAGACGAAGCAGCTCCTCCAAGTTCCCACGGGAATCCGCTTGTTCCTGCGATTTGTACGGAAAAAACTTCCCTGGCGCCGGATGAAGGAGTAGAGAGCGGCGAATTGGTATTGAACATGACTCTCGATCCGCTATTGGGGACCGTCACATAATGATAGTTGATTAATTTTTTTCCTAAGTTGGAAAGTAGTTGTCCGCTTGAAGCTGCTGTACTTATAAATAGTCCACGCTCTCGCACTATCTGCTAAATCTTGTACTTTGGTGATATACTGAGTATCATTCGCTCCTCCTTCCTTCCAACCTCTGGTTAGCTCGAACCACGAGATTAAATCGGTACTTACACCGCCTGGAGCCGGAGCCGAAGGAGCCGCTTTCGCTTCCTGCTCAGCAAACGGCACAGGAAAGCCGCCCACAACCAGGAAGCATACAAGCAGTTTGACCAACTGCTTCTTCCAAACATTTTTGCTGCTTAGTGCCAACACAGTCTCTCAACTCCTATTCTCTTTTCTCATAAGTCTCAGGATGAGTCTGAACCTGTCCACTCAACCTGTACAAATAATATACTTCTCGGGTTCACAACATACGTTCTAAGGAACTTGACATCGTTCCAGCCGCCCACCGGGAAAGAGGACATTCTCGTCATTACAATAGGACTGGATTACCTGCAGCCATATCCTTATGTTTCGTTTGTCGAAACTGAGAAGATTTTCCTATTTAGTTTAAGTGAAAATGAATAATTCGACAAGTCTTGGAAAATATATTTGTTTGAAAAATTTCCAGTTGTATACTGTAGATTTCCACTTGTCCCCATTTGAATGGGTAAACAAAAAGACGTTATTGGAAGGCTGTTCGATTCGGAACAGGCTATCCGGTTAACGTCGCTGGACTCATTTAATTCTGCTGTGTTTTGCTTGCGGAAAGCAAAGGCCCCCTCCGTCGTTTTGTCGGAAGGGGCTAATTCCTTATCGTTCGGGGGAAACGTGATCAAGGTGGCGGGGCTTTACAAGACCTTGGATTTGTTCTTTCCGCGAGCCTAGTAATCGACTCAATGTCTTGATCGGTTAATTGATCAAAGAAATGTTTGCGTATTGCCTTTGAGACGATGGGACGGGCGTCATCCAATGCTGATTTTCCAGCGGGAGTGATGATGACTTGAACACCACGATCTGCGTCCAACGGCTTCCTCATCACAAGTCCACGTTTTTCCATCCGCGTCAGATGATGCGACAATCGGCTCTTATCCCAGTCCATCGAGTCGGCTAATTGCTGTTGGCGAAGGCTGCCGTTCCCCAGAAGGTCTAACCGATCCAATACTCCATAATCACCCTCTGAGAGTCCTGTGTGCTCCGACATATCTTTAACTACGCGGCCGAAGATGGTCTGGAAGGAGCCTTTCCACATATGCCATATTCGCATTTCCTCTTCATTTAGCTCGTTCTTATCCATATGAACATAATAACATGGTTGACGCGTCAACCGCAATATGTTACAGTAGTTCCTAGGTTGACACATCAACCAGTGGTGATATTACATAAGGTCGCACTTCGATGCAGGAAAGGAGACTATTGCTATGCAGGATAAACCCGTCGCCCTGGTCACCGGGGCCAATAAGGGAATCGGTCTTCAAATCGCCAAGGATCTCGCGGCGCACGGCTTCACCGTGCTTGTCGGATCGCGCAGCCTCGAGAAAGGGGAGCAGGCCGCAAAGAGCGTCGGCGCGGATGCCCGCGCACTTCAGCTCGACGTCACGAATCAAGCCTCCATCGCCGCCGCGGCAGAGCGCATTCGTAACGAGCTTGGCCGTCTCGACGTGCTCGTGAACAACGCGGGCATATCGCACGCGGGCACGCCGGGCACGCCGCTCGAGGCGATCGCAAATTCGGGCCGCCCGAGCGTCGCGTCTCCGGGCGAGGTGCGCGCGGTGTTCGAGACGAACGTATTCGGCGTGATCGCCGTCACGCAAGCGATGCTGCCGCTGCTTCGTGAAGCGCCGGCGGGACGCATCGTCAACGTCTCGAGCAGCTCCGGTTCGCTGACGATTAATTCGGACCCGAACTTTCCGCATCGATCCGTGTTCGGCGCCGTTTACAGCCCGTCGAAGACTGCCCTCAATGCGATCACACTCGCCTTCGCCATCGAACTCGAGTCGACAGGCATCAAGGTCAACGCTGCGTGCCCAGGCTTTACAGGGACGGACCTCAACAACTTCGCGGGCACGCGCACCGTCCAAGAGGCCGCACGTGAACCCGTGCGCCTCGCGCTCCTCGATGCGAACGGTCCGACGGGCACGTTTTCAAACGAGGACGGCCCGCTCCCGTGGTGATGCAGCCTCGAGCGCGTGATCGAAGGCTATCGGTTTATTTCAGGAACCTGCTTGACCGCTTTCTTCCAGAAACGGTTTGGCCAAACTTCTTCCAAGAAAGGAACATTTATTTATGGAAATTAAGGTTAGTACGTCCACTCCGGTCGTCTCGGTGAAACCGGTAGTGCTGTCGGCCCCGGGCCGGGGTGAGGATCTGCAAGTGCGGGTGTCTGCGCCTACGGTTGGGCGCGAATTGCCTATTATTGTTTTTTCGCATGGCTTTGGCTGGTCGTTGGACGGCTACGCCCCATTGGCTGACTTCTGGGCTGCTCACGGCTTCGTGGTCATTCAACCCACCCATCTTGACTCGAGGACGCTGAACCTTCCTCCTGAAGATCCCCGTACACCGCTGATCTGGCGTTTCCGGGTCGAAGACTTGAAGCGCATCCTCGATCAGCTTGATCTTATTGAAGCTTCCGTCCCCGGCCTCAGCGGGCGCCTCGATCGAAGCCGCATCGCTGCAGCCGGACACTCCTGGGGAGGCCAGACGGTGAGCATGCTGCTAGGCGCGCGAGTCCTCGATGTCCACGGCGAACCGGGAGAGGACATGTCCGACTCGCGGATCAAGGCGGGCGTGCTGCTCGCCACGACCGGCAAAGGTGGAGCTGACTTGAGTCCGTTCGCGGCCGAGCACTTCCCCTTCATGAACCCTAGCTTCGCGGACATGAGCACGCCGACCCTTGTGGTAGCGGGAGACCATGACCAGTCCCGGCTGTCCACTCGGGGGCCGGACTGGTTCACCGACCCGTATTTCCTGAGTCCGGGCAGCAAGAGCCTGCTCACCCTTTTCGGGGCCGAGCACTCGCTCGGCGGAATCCCCGGGTACAACGTCGCGGAAACGACGGACGAGAACCCCGAACGGGTCGCCCTGCTCCAGCGGGTCACGTGGGCTTACCTTCGCAACGCGCTCGACCTCGACGATTCCAGCTGGACGGCAGCCCGCGCGGCATTGGAAGGGAACGCCAACCCTCTAGGTCGCATCGAGTCCAAGTAAGGGCCTGATGGGTGCAATGAAAATAACGAAGGGGCTGCCGCGGCAGCTCCTTTTGCAATTTTCACCAATCCGGTCACGAGCTTTAATATGATAAAATGAAATCAACCAAGCGACGATTCTTTGAAGATAAACGGTAATTTGGCAGATATGGACAAGTTGGAACAGAGGTCGCCCGAAACGGCGGGTTGATCGGCCCTGCCATCGTATAAAGGAGGCCCGTATACATGAAGTCCCATCCCTCTGACAATATTAAAATCCCACCGGGATTTTGGGCAGGATTGCATCAATTAGGGATTGCCCCCCATGACGTAGCTCGGAAAGCCCGATTGCCGCTCACCATTATCACGGAACCGGCAGTCACCACCGCCCAATATTTTGCGATCTGGCAGGCTTATTCCGATCTCGTGGGGGACACGGCGGAAGGAATCGTTAAGCTTGCGACCGCCTTTGAAACAGCGAAGTACCCGCCGACCGTCTTGGCGACGTACCACGCTCGCGACTACCGTGACGCTCTAAACCGAATGGCCCGGTATAAACAAATGTGCCCTCCCGAAAGCTTACGTATCACCGAGGAGGGCGGGCACTGTACAATCGAACTGGAATGGCTGCACACGGAGCAGCCCGGCCCGCCGATGCTGGTTGGCATCACGCTGGCGTGTCTTCTGGAGCTTGGGCGGCGGGGCACAGGTCAGCCTTTGACGGCGCGGCTCGTCGAATTTTCTCATCCGATGGGTGATGTACAGACTCTTGAAGGGTACTTCGGCTGCCGTATCCGGATCGGAGCAAAAAGCAACCGATTGACGCTGCATCGAAGGGATCTGGATCGCCCCTTTGTCTCGTACAACGAAGAGCTGCTGGAGATCCTGACTCCCGCTCTGGACCGATCGCTCCATGAACAGCAGTGCAGCCGCTCTATCCCCGATGCGGTCAAATGGATCCTGAAGCGCAGCCTCACAGGAGGGCGTCCTGACATTCAGGCTGTCGCGAAGGAGCTCGGTATGAGCGATCGTACCTTGCAGCGCCGGCTTACTGACGAAAACACGAGCTTCCAGCATCTGCTGACACAAGCCAGGCATGAGCAGGCACGAGAATACATGGCAGACCCCTCGCTCGATATTAAGGAAGTGGCTTTTTTGCTTGGATATGAAGACCAGAACTCGTTCTATCGCGCCTTCCGTCTTTGGGAAGGGGATACTCCTTCCAATTGGCGCATGGAACATTTAGGAAAACAAGCGAGTCTCAGAAAGAACGGCTAAGAATACCGATTATTCATCCTTAAAAATCCTGATCTAATCCAATTCCGCAGAGAATCCCTGACCGAGTTCTATCTCTTGGCGCGTCAAACAAGAACTTTGGCGCAGCATGCTAGTTACGGAGCCGTCCGGACCAAGTAGTATAGTCTGTATCGGAGCACATCGTTTTGAAGTGCTGACGATGACAAGCTGACTTTGTCTTAGGGAGAAATGGATCATGGATATGGGATTACACAATAAAACAGCTTTGGTTACAGGATCAACGAAAGGTATAGGCAAAGCGATTGCCATTGAGCTGGCTAAAGAAGGTGTAAATGTTCTCGTTAATGGACGAAACGACGAAGAGGTCGAGCGAGTTGTAAATGAAATCAAGACCGATTTCCCGGCAACCTCTCCTCAAAATGCTGCAGCCGATCTTGTGGATATGAAGCAAAGAGAAGCTTTATTCGAAAAATACCCCCAAATCGATATTTTAGTTAACAACATGGGGATTTATGAAATAATGCAGTATGAGGATGTTGACGATGAAGTATGGGAAAAATACTTCCGTACAAACGTTCTTGCCGCAAACGGATTGTGTAAATTTTATTTGCCTCACATGTTGAAAAACGATGATGGCCGCATTATCTTCATCGCGAGTGAAGAAGCCGTTATGCCTTCGGGGCTAATGCCCCAGTATTGCATGACAAAGACAATGCTTTTATCGTTGGCAAAAAGCTTGTCCAAACTAACAAGAGGAACGGAAGTTACGGTCAATACGATCATGCCGGGACCAACGCTCTCTGAAAATGTGCAGCAAATCATCGAGGGGATGTACCCTGATGAAAATATGGCTTTTTCAGAAAAAGAGAACAAATTTATGGCTGCAAACCTGCCCCAATCGGAAATACAGCGCTTTATCAAGCCGATTGAAATAGGCAGATTGGCTGCATTTGTGTGCAGTCCTTATGCGTCCGCATTTAAAGGTTCTCCCATCCGTATGGATGGGGGACTGGTGCCGACTATTTTTTAACATAAACAAGATCGAATATGTTTAGCCGCTGCCCCTTCTGCGACCGATGCAGAAGGGGCTTTGCACCCGGGTTCGACAGTAACCCTCGAAAAGTAGGCACCCTTTTGGGTGCTGTGGACAACTGAAATCCAGATTTGACGCGGCTTTTCGGACTTTTCCACAGGCACTACGACGCGAAAAAATCCAAAAAACTGTAGGCACTAAATTTTTGTGGATAATTAGATATTTTTGTTGCATTTCTTGTAGTATATATTATATCCTGTAGATATGTATATACGAACAATCTCTCGTAAAAATAAAAACGGTTCGATCACCCGTTACGTACAGCTCGCCCATAATGAGCGAAATCCTGTGACCGGAACTCCACAAGCGAAAGTCCTGTACCATTTCGGCCGCGCTGACGAACTGGACATGGAGGGCTTGAAACGTCTTGCCGCCAGCATCCACCGTTTTATTGGCGAGCCGCAAGCGCCCTCTCCATCTTCAGCGCAACCCGCTTCGGTTACGCTCCTTAGCAGTCGTTCGCTGGGCGGCGTATGGCTGCTCGATCAACTTTGGAAGAAGCTTGGTATCGGCGAAGCGATTACACGACGACTTGCCGACCGGGAATACCGCATGCCGGTTGAACGCGCCATCTTTGCCATGGTGGCCAATCGGGCGCTGGCACCAAGCAGCAAGCTGGCGATTGAAGATTGGGTGGATCGTGAAGTGGTCATCCCGGACCTTCCGGCGTTTGACGTGCAGCATGGCTACCGGGCAATGGATTTTCTGCTCACGTCGGAAGAAAGCATCCAGCGTGAAGTGTTCCATACGGTAGCGGATTTGCTGAATCTGGAAGTCGATCTGCTGTTCTTCGACACGACCTCCACGTATTTTGAGACGGAAGAGGACGACGAAGACGATTTTCGCAAAACCGGTTATTCGAAAGACCATCGCCCCGACCTTCCGCAGGTGGTCATCGGTTTTGCTGTCACGCGTGAGGGCATCCCGATTCGTTGTTGGGTGTGGCCGGGCAATACGTCGGATATGAACGTTGTGCCGCAGGTGAAAAAGGATCTGATCGGGTGGAAACTCGGGCGTGTGATTACCGTCGTCGACCGCGGTTTCTCCTCCGAAGACAATCTGCGCGTACTGCAACAGAGCGGCGGCCACTACATTGCCGGGGAGAAGATGACGTCGGGCAAGCCGACCGTCGAAGCGGCACTCGCGCATCCGGGACGTTTCAAAACGATCCGAGACAACCTGGAGGTCAAGGAGATCGTCGTGGGGGATGGCGAAGCGCGCAAGCGATACGTGCTCGTTCGCAATCCGGAAGAAGCAAAGCGGGATGCCGCCCGGCGCGAAGCGCATCTGGAGCAGCTGCGCACGGAGCTTGCCCGGTTGAAGGAACTGGACGGCGAAGCGCATACCGGGGCACACTGCCGTCTACACAGCCATCCGACGTACAAACGGTATCTCAAGACCGACAAGCGCGGCAATCTGCGTATCGATCTGGCCGCCGTCAAAGCGATGGAGCATCTGGACGGCAAATACTTGCTGCGCACCTCTGACGACACCTTGTCCACGGAAGACGTGGCACTCGGGTACAAGCAATTGCTTCAGGTGGAAGCAGCGTTTCGGACACTCAAGCAATCGCTGGAACTGCGGCCGGTCTACCACCGGAAAGAAGAACGGATTCGCGCACATGTCCTGCTTTGCTGGCTGGCCTTGATGCTCATCCGGATTGCAGAAAACCAAACCGGTCAAACGTGGCGCGAGATTCGTTCGCTCATGCAGACGCTGCATCTGGTTGAGTACCGTTTGGATGGTGGAAAGCTGCGGCAACGGACGGAATTAACGGACGAACATCGGGCAATTGTTTCGGCCTTGCAAATCGCAGAACCCCAGCAAATATGGGATATTTCGCTCTCTTGACCCCCAAAAGATGTAGGCACCACACGTAGTTATCCACAACTGCCGCATCCCTTGTCCCGCTTGGGTTTGAGACGGATTGTGCATCTACCGACTGTCGAACCCGGGTTGCAAGTTCACGAGAAAATAGGGCAGGGAGACAGGGAAACTTCTCGGGAAATCCGGGAAGCCGCTGGGAAGTTGCGGATTCTCCGTATTCAGGCTGCAGGATGCTCGCTATAATAGAGATAATTTGAAATCGGAGGGGGTTTCATGCAGCAAACGCAGGATGGGCTTCCCGGTCGAACGAATGAACCTGCGGCCCGGACACTGCAAAAAAGGCTCCTTGTTTGCTTTCAGCTTTGGGCCGTCTTCTTCTCTCTGTTTACGGCAGTATCGTATTGCACAGGGATCCCCGAGTATTACCAAAAACTCATTTCCACTTGTATCGTAGACGGGTGCGGCACTTTTGTACCCGCAATGCCCCTTGAGAATGCAGGATCGGTTCACCTGACGCTGGAGACCTATGGAATCATTTTCGTGTGTATCGATGTTGTTTTTACGTTTGTTTATTATGCGGCTGCATTATTCCTTTTTTGGAAAGGGTTTCGCGAACCGATGGCCATTCTGGCCGCTTTGGCAATGGTTGCGTTCGGCACCTCATTTCCTTCGTTAACCTCCGTCGCTTTTCAAGGGAATGCCGCTCTGGAGTGGTGGTTTGCATTTGTATCGACGCTCGGCTGGATTGGATTATCGCTGTTGTTTCTGCTTTTTCCCAACGGTTCGTTTGTGCCCAGATGGACTGTAGTAGTTTTTGTCTTGATCCTGATCGTGGATATCGGCAGCTTCATCAATCGCAGAATGATATGGTACGAAATGAACGGTTCCGTTTACCTTATGGCCTTGTGGTATGTAGGCATGACGCTGGTACTGGTTTATTCGCAAATATTCCGGTATTTGAAAGTATCTTCGCGGGCGCAGCGCCAACAGACCAAATGGGTTGTATTCGGGCTCGCCGTCGGCATGACCGGGTTTATCGGAATGAGCATATTATTCGACCCCCGTTTGAATGACGGAAGCGCCCTGACTTACGTGTATCTCAATGCGATTCTTAATTTAAGCTTACTTGCCATTCCGGTAACTTTGACGATGGCGGTACTGAGGCACCGGTTGTGGGATATCGACCCGCTGGTCAAGAGAACATTGGTATACGGCGCTTTGTCTCTTTGTGTGGCTGCGATCTATATTTTTTCGGTCTATTACCTGGGCCGCTTATTTGAGACGAAAAATAATCTGTTTGTCTCTTTAACGTCGACGGCCATTGTGGCGGTCGCCTTCGCTCCGTTAAAGGAAAAGCTGCAGCGGCTCATTAACCGGATGCTGAAAGGCCGACACGACGATCCTTATGCGGTATTGCTGGAGCTCGGAAGCCAGCTTGTTCGGCCGATGGCCCCGGAGTCGATGCTGGAGGCGCTCGCTTCCACCATTAAAGAATCGCTGCGCCTGCCTTACGCCGGCATTGCGATCGGTGTTGGGGGACAAGACGCTTTTGTCGCTTCGTCCGGAGCGCCCCTTCATGAGGTGCTGTCGTTTCCCATTATCCACCGTGGGGAAAGACTCGGCACGCTCTATTTATCCAGCCGTTCCCCAGGAGAAGCTTTTTCGTCGGAGGATAACAAATTTCTGGATGTGCTCCTGCACCAAGCGGGCCCCATCGTTGAAAATGTGAATATGACATTAGGCATGAAGCTGCTGGCGAAGGATTTGCAGGAATCCCGGGAAAAGCTGGTTTTGGCCAGGGAGGAAGAGCATCGGCAAATTCGTAAAAATTTGCATGATGATTTGGCTCCACGCCTTGCCGCTTTGGCGCTCAATGCGGCCACGGCGGAGAAATACGTCGTGAAGAAACCCGATATTGCCATAGAGATGCTGGGCGATCTCAGGAAGATTATACGTTCGACCGTGGATGAAATTCGGACGCTCGTCCATGATTTGCGTCCGCCGTCGCTGGATGAACTCGGATTAATCAGCGCGATTCAAGAAAGAATCAGCGAGCTGAACAAGCCGGCGAGGCTGCTTGCGGATGAGCAGGGAACTGCGCCTATTCACATCCAACTGCATGAACCGCCGCCGCTTCCGGATTTACCGGCGGCGGTGGAGGTGGCTGCCTACCGTATCGTCACGGAATCTCTGGCTAACGTGGTGAAACACAGCCAGGCCACCGAGTGCTCGGTCAAGCTTTATGTGTCGTCTTCGAAGCAATTGGTCATAGAAGTGACAGATAACGGCAAAGGGCTTCATTCTTCTTACACGCAGTGGCTTCCGGGCAAAGGCGGTATCGGACTTCAATCGCTGCGGGAGAGGGCGGCGGAATTAGGCGGACAATGTTCGATAGAACAAGCGGAGCATGGCGGCACGCGGGTGCTGGCTATATTGCCGATTTAATTGAAGGGGGAGCATAGACGTTGAGAATTGTGATTGCAGAGGATCATCCGTTATTTCGCAGCGGCGTTCGCAATTTGCTGAGGACGACGGACGATCTTGAAGTCGTTGGGGAAGCGTCATCCGGAGAGGAAGCGGTCGCTCTTGTGGAGCGGCTGCAGCCCGATTTGGTGCTTATGGATATCCGCATGCCCGGTATGAATGGGATCGAAGCGACGCGATTGATCAAAGAAAAATATCCGGCGATCGAGGTTTTGATCTTGACGATGTTCAGAGACGACCAATCGGTTTTCACCGCCATGCGAGTAGGTGCGAAAGGGTACATCCTTAAGGATTCGGACGAGGATGAGCTGCTCAAATCCATCCGCATGGTAGGCAGCGGCGGAGCGGTATTTAGCGCGGATATTGCCGGCCGGATGATGCATTATTTTTCCCAGTCCCGTACTGTTCCCGCGGATAATCCCACCTTCTCGGAGCTCACCAAACGCGAGTTGGAGATTTTGGAGCGGATTGCGAAGGGTGACAGCAACGCCGAAATTGCCGCCCGACTGCAAATCAGTAACAAAACGGTAGCCAACTATGTCTCGAACATTCTTAACAAGCTGCAGGTTTCGGATCGCAATGCCGTGAAACGATTGGTTCAAAAAGCGCGTGAGGAATAGGCTCAGTGCACGGGCCTGATGTATCCTTACCATAAACCTCCCAACCCTCAAATCGAAAGTAGGGCGGGAGGTTTTATTTTGCCTAAATCTGCAGGGAGGTTTCCTGGTGTATTTCCGGTATCCTCCTATAATATTCCGCTGCATTTCCTGGCCATGACTCGTGAAACCGGAGTACCGACTCGTGGTCGACGCTCAATACCCGTCCGTCCGTTGCCCGGAGTTCCGGGCTTGCTCCGCCCCGTCTCTTGCGGCATCGGAACCGAGGTGGGCGGTGTCCGTTTTAGCTTGCTTCAAGCCTTCGGATACTCTCCGGCCATAGTCGGGGTCGGCATTGGTAAAATACTCGATCATTTTTTCCTGAATGTGCGGTTTGCATATTTTCAGCGCATCGACCAGATTCGAAATCAGCTCATCGCGCTCCCAATCTTCAAACTTGCGGTACGTTTCGCCCGCTTGCTTAAAGTCGTTGGGTCGGCTGATTTTTTCGCGAACCAGTTTGGCCGAATAGGCGGGCTGATGTTCCTTGCCCGACGGGACCGCTTCCTGAAGGCCGCCCAACGAGGAGGGCTCGTAGTTCACATGCGGATTTTGATCGGGAGCCCGATCGACCATATAAGCCATCTGCCCGTCCCTTTGATTCGTAGCGACCCGTGTTTTCGGAGCGTTGATCGGCAGCTGCAAATAATTCGTGCCTACCCGGTACCGCTGGGTATCGGAGTAGGAGAAGGTGCGCCCCTGCAGCAGTTTATCGTCCGAAAAATCCAGACCGTCCACCAATACCCCCGTACCGAATGCCGCCTGCTCCACTTCCGCAAAATAATTTTCCGGATTTTTATTTAACACCATCTTACCTACGGGCAAAAACGGAAAACGCTCATGATCCCACAGCTTGGTCGGGTCCAGCGGATCGAAATCCAACTCGGGATGCTCATCGTCGCTCATCATTTGCACGCAAAGCTCCCACTCGGGATAGTCGCCCCGTTCGATAGCTTCGTATAGATCCTGGGTCGCGTGGCTTGTCGTCTTGGCTTGAATGGCGCTGGCTTCTTTCTGAGTCAGGTTCTTGATCCCTTGCTTCAGCGGTTCCCAGTGGTACTTGACCAGAACGGCTTCGCCTTCCCGGTTGACCCACTTGTACGTATTGACGCCGGACCCCTGCATTTGCCGGTAATTAGCGGGAATGCCCCAAGGTGAGAAAACAAAGGTAATCATGTGGGTGGCTTCCGGACTGTTAGAGACAAAATCGAACATTCTTTCCGGATTGGGCACGTTGGTAACGGGGTCTACCTTGAAAGCATGGACCATGTCCGGAAATTTGAGCGGATCCCGGATGAAGAAAATTTTCAGGTTGTTGCCGACCAGGTCCCAGTTTCCCTCCTCCGTATAAAACTTGACGGCAAAGCCGCGCGGATCGCGATCGGTTTCGGAAGAATGGGTGCCGCCTACAACGGTGGAAAAGCGAACGAATACCGGAGTGCGCTTGCCCGCCTCTTGAAAAAGCTTGGCGCGGGTATATTTGGAAACAGGCTCGTTGCCGACTTTTCCATAAGCTTCGAAATAGCCGTGAGCGCCGGCGCCGCGGGCGTGAACGACTCTTTCCGGAATGCGTTCGCGGTCGAAGTGGGAAATTTTTTCAATAAAGTGATAGTTCTCGAGTGTCGATGGGCCGCGATTTCCGACCGTTCGAATATTTTGATTATCCGAAATCGGATAGCCCTGCCGATTCGTTAAGGTCATATCGGTTTCGTTCTGACTCATGTCCCGGAATACATCCCTTCCTACGTTTAATCGCTGCTATGATTTACCAAAGCATACGGGCTTATACATGTGGAGTGGATGTACGTAAAAAAAATGACCCGCAGGACGGCAAGTTTATCTAACTTGCTCCCTGCGGGTCATGGTCTTACGGCGGCGCCTGTTAGATCACGGCGTTCGCCTGACGAAGCGCGTCGCGCAGCCGCTCGATGTCGACGTCCGTGACGGACGTACCGCCTTTGGCGGCAAGAGCCGCGGCTGTTCCGGCCGCCTGGCCGGTCGCCATGCAGCTCGGCGTCAGCCGCGTCGTGGCCAGCGCCTCGTGGCTCGTCGAGATGCAACGCCCGGCTGCGAGCAGATTGTCGATCCCCTTCGGGATAAGGCAGCGGTAAGGGATGTCGTAGGCTCCGCCGCCTTCGATGAAAGCGGAGGCGATGCCTTTGCCGGTCGGGTCGTGCAGATCGACCGGGTAGCCGCTGCGCGCGATGCCGTCGTCGAAACGGCGCCCCTGCACGACATCGGCGAGGCTCAGGCAGTAGAGCCCGTCGATCCGCCGCGATTCGCGTATGCCGATCTGCGTGCCGACCGAGGATATCGACGCGTTGGCGAAGCCGGGAATGTGCTTCTGCATAAACTCGGCCATCAGCAGCACCTGGCGGCGGCCTTCTTCCTCGGCCTGCGTCAGCTGCTCGACGTCGGTAGCGTCCAGTCCCTGCACGCGAGTGCAGTTGACGAGCACTTCGTCGGCCGCAGGCCCGGTGAAGAAGAGCACCTGATCGCGGTTAATCGGCACGTTGGCCGCCTTCCATTCGGCGTAAAAGCCGGAGACGGAGGTGAGCGGAAGCCGGTCCAGCTCGGAAAAGAGCGTTTTATGGTAGAAGTTTTGCGGATTAGCAAGAATAGCCTGCCGCACCGCCTCGATATCGACGCCGCGCATGCGGAATTTCATCGTCATCGGCTGCGTGCGTCCGTCCTGCTCCCGCCCCTTAAGGGTGGCCGCACCGGCCAAATGCGCAACATCGGCATCCCCGGTGGCGTCGACGAACTGCTTGCCGAAGACGTCGATCCGTCCCGATTTGCCGGTCAGGCGCACGGATCGGATCGTTTGTCCCTGGACGCTCACTTCGTCCACGAAGCTGTGAGCGAGCAGCTTGACTCCGGCTTCCTTCAGCATTTCGACGGCCAGCAGCTTGAAAATTTCGGCGTCGTACGGCGTCACGCTGTACGTAAAGCCGATCGTGTCCCGAAGATGGCCGGGAGATCCGCCGCGTTCCATCAGGCGGTCTACGATTTCCTGCGCGATGCCCTTGATCACCTGCTCGCCGTGCGAGGTGTGGAAGGTCATCCACGGGTAGACGGAGGCCGCTGTGGACATGCCGCCCACAAAGCCGTAGCGTTCGATCAGGATGACGGATGCTCCTTGCCGTCCTGCGGCAAGGGCCGCCGTCAGTCCGGCCGGCCCGCCGCCGGCAACGACCACATCCGCTTCATATTTACGTGTCATGCTCCGAAAAGCTCCTTCCCAGGCGGCAAAGCGCGCCGGTCTGAATGTTTATTCCTTCAGGCCGGTCATCGCCACGCCTTCGATAAATTGCTTTTGCGCGAAAAAGAATACGATCAGCAGCGGCAGCGTCGCCATGACGGAGGCGCTCATCAGATGATGCCACGCCGTGCCCGATTCATCCGTAAAAAGCGACAGCGCGAGCGGCAGCGTCATCAGCGTCCGGTCGCTGATGTAGATCAGCGGATCGAAGAAATCGTTCCAGGACGTCAGGAACGTAAAAATGACCAATGTAGCTGCGGCCGGCTTGGCCAGCGGCAGCATGATGCTCGTATAAATCCGGAGGCGAGAGCAGCCGTCGATCATCGCCGCTTCCTCAAGCTCCTTCGGGATAGCGATGAAAAACTGCCGCATGACGAATACTCCGAACACGCCTCCGGCCCCGAATATCGGCAGAACGATCAGGGGCACGTGCGTATTGATGAAGCCGATCTCCCGCATGAACAGAAACATCGGGATGGCGATGACCTCGTTCGGAATCATCATCGTGCTGAGCAGCAGCAAAAACACGACGCCGCTCCCCCAGAAGGGGATGCGGGCAAACGCATAACCGGCCAGCGAGGAGAAAAAGACCGTCCCCGCCGTGACCAGCGCGGCGATATAGATGCTGTTCCAGTAAAACAGGTGAAACGGGATGATATGCAGCACTTCCGCATAGTTGGACCAGCGGACCGGTGACGGAATGAGCTGCGGCGGAAAGACGAAAACTTTGGCGGGCTCCTTCAGCGATGTCGAAACCATCCACAGAAACGGCATCAGCATAACCGCCGATACGACCGTCAGCAGAAAATATTGAACCGCCGCGCTTATCCGGTAAGATGTCCGCATGGATGTATGTTCAGCCTTCATGAATGACCCACCTCTTTCGCAAGCCCCACTGCACGAGAGTCAGCGCCAAAATGATCGCAAACAGCACGTAGGCCAGCGAGGAGGCATAGCCGAACTCGTAGAGCTTGAACGCTTTTTCCCAGATGTAATATACGAGCACCTTCGTGCTGCCGACCGGACCGCCCTGCGTCATGACGTAAATTTGGCCGAACACCTTGAGCGAGCCGATGATGGTCATGATGATCGTCAAAAACAGAGTGTGCGTAATCATCGGCAGCGTCACGCGGAAGAAGGTGACGACCCTGCCGGCGCCGTCGATCCTGGCCGCCTCGTAAAGCTGCGCCGGAACTTGCTGGAGCGCAGCGATAAAGAGCACCATGTTCAGCCCGAGGTTCTTCAGCACGCTGGTGACAATGACGACGGGCATCGCCAAATTCCGGTCATAGAGCCAGGACGGCCCCGTCACGCCGAACCACTGCAGCAGCTGGTTGATAAAGCCGGAATCGGTCGCGAACATGTACTTCCATACGATCGACCAAACGATCAGCGACGTCATGACCGGGACGAAGATGACGGTGCGGAAAAAGCCCATTCCCGGGAGCTTGCCGGCCAGCGGCAGGGCGAGCAGCAGTGCCAGCACGATATTCAGCGGAACAAGCCCGGCCGCGAAGTAGAACGTATTGCCGAGCACCTTCCAAAATTCCTTGTCCCCGGCGATCGCTTTATAATTGTCCAGTCCGACGAACTTCGCTTCCCCCAGCAGCGGCCAGTCCGTCAAACTCATATACAGCGCCATCATGAGCGGCACGAACAGCAGCAGCGCGAAGCCGAGCACCATCGGCGCCACGAACAGCCACCCGGTTATATTCGCTTCCCGGGCAAGCGGGCTTCGGCGGCGCAGCGGCTTCGCCGAAGCCACCCGGTTAATGGCGGTCGATTTCATTGCGCAGCTCCGCAACCGCACGGCGAATGCCGTCGGCATCTTTGCCGGTGACCACCGCGCCGATCAGCAGCACGCGGATGCCGCAGTCGATCAGCGCCGGCACGTCGGCCGGGACGATTTTGCGCTGGGACGGTACGATGACGGGCAGGCCCGAATGCTGTACCAGCCAGCGGTATTTGAGCAAGTCGGCGAAGCTGAGGGGGGTGCCGTACTCGTCGCCGGGAATCACCGACGCTTCGAGCGCCTCGACGCCGAATGTCCCGGCGCCTTCCAGCAGGCGAAGGTCGAAACCGCTATCAATGGCGAAGGTGCGGGAAAGCTTCGGATAGCGGAGGAGAAAGGAAGGCATATGGAAGGCGTAAATCGACGTAAAGTCGACCCCGAGCCCCGGCAGCGCCTCGATTTCCTCCGGTTTGACGCTGTCCAGCGAACCGCCCGGCACAATGCCGAGCGGGCCGTCGAACAGCGAGCGAATTTGGGCAAACACATCCAGGTAGCCGGAGAGCGGGCCAAAGTGGCTGCCGCTCGCGCGGTGGCCGACGTTCATGTGCACCTTCAGGCCGTCCGCCCCTTCCGCCAGGGCCGCTTGAGCGAGCCCGGCGTCGTTGGCCGGCAAGCTGACGAACAGCTGCAGCTTCTCACGGGTTAACGCTTGCTGAAAACGATTCATGCTGTGCCAGCTCCCTTTTTATTTTTTAAGCAGCGGATCGACTTTGGCTTCGACATCCTTCAAAATTTGCTCCGGCGGTCCCGTCTGTCCGAACAGGTGATCGAAGCCCGACAAGATTTCGGTGTCGATTTTTTGCCACTGAATATGACCCGGTTGAACTTTGGCCTTCGGCATCTCGTCGATGACCGCCTGCTTGATGTCGCTTGGGTCGGGGTTGCCTTCCTGCTTCAGGAATGCGTCCGAGCTGAGAACCGATTTGCGCGGCGGTACGAAAAACGCGGAAGTGGTTTGAATGCCTTCCTGACCGGCGAAAAATTTCAGCAGCTCCTTCGCTTCCTTCGGATGCTTGCTTTCCTTGAACAGCACATAACCGGCCTGGCCCATCATCGGAACGGTGCCCTTGGAGCCGGACGGCATCGGCGCGATGCTCCATTTGAAATCCTTGATCGTGCGTGCTTTGGATACAAAGCTGTAGTTGTCGAAAATCATGCCGAGCTTGCCCGACTCAAAGCTGACTTGCTCTCCCGCTTTCGGGTGGGAGTTGTCGGTGAACATCATCGTCTGCAGCATTTTAAACGTCTCTACGCCGTACTTGTCGCTCCATGTGAACTTGGTCATGTCTTCGTTGAACGGGCCGCTGCCGTTGGACCAGGAGTAGGAGGCGAGAATGATCCAGGTTTTCCAGTCGCGGAAGAAATTCGCTCCATAAGTCCGGCCGGAGGAAGGACCGCTGGAAATCGCTTTGGCCGACTTGACGAATTCATCCCACGTCCACTTGCCCTGCTTGGCCAGCTCGTTTGGAGAAGTCAGCCCCGCCTTGTCGAACAGATCCTTGTTGTAGAACACGACGCTGGGCGGCGTTGAGAACGGCAGGCCGTACAGTTTGCCGTCCTTGCGGAACAGCTCCAGAGTGGACGGGATGATGTCCGCGCTGTTGAAGGCCGGGTCGTTTACGACGTCCGACACGTCCTCGAGAATGCCGTTGGCCATAAACTGGGGAACCATGCGCTCGGAAATCCAGGCGATATCCGGCAGCTCCCGGCCGGCGGCGAGTACGGAAATTTTTTGCTGGTAATCGGCAAACGGAATCGAGTCGATTTTGACCTCAATGTTCGGGTGCGATTCCTGGTACTTGGCGGCGAGCTTTTGATACAGCTCCAGCTGCGCAGGGTTGCCCCATGTGGCGAACTTCAGTTCGATTTTCTTTGTGTTCTGGGCGCTTGCACCGGGTGCGGTTTCATTGGTTTTTCCGGCACCGCCGCATGCCGATGTTACCGCTACCATGGATAACGAGATCAGGCAAGCCAACGTTCGTTTCATGGATTCTCCTCCCTTAGAGAACAATGATATGTCTTACTGGTGTCAATTATATTGACATCGGGGCCGGGGGAAAATCACGCAGCTTTTGGTTTTGGTACGTTTTTTTTAGAGGAAAAATAAGGGGAGGGGTCAAGTCGCGTGCTGTTCGCGGTACGTTCCCGGCGTGACGCCCGCCCATTGTTTGAATACGAGCATGAAGTGCTTGGGGCTTTGGTATCCCGACAAGCGGGCGACGTCGTATATTTTCAGCTCCGTATGGGCGAGAAGGTATTTGGCCCGCTCCATCCGGGCTGCGGTGATTGCGTCCGACAAGTTGGCGCCGGTCTCCTGCTTGAACAGCTGGCTTAAATAAGCCGGGTTCAAATGAACGAAATCGGCAAGGGTTTGCAGCCGCAGGTCACCTTCGGGATGAGCTTCGATGTATTCCTTCACCTTGCGGATCAGACGGCGCCCCTCCGTCCCGGGCTGCATGGCGGGCGGAGCCTCCTCGGCTTGGGCCGGCACAGGGCTTTTGCCGCCGCGCTTCAGCAGGAGGGCGTGGATCTTGTCCAGCGCACAAACGAGCTGCTTGCGGTCAATCGGCTTCAGCAAATAATCCGATACCCCGAATTGCAGCGCCTTCTGCGCATAGCTGAAATCGCTGTACCCGCTGATGATCAGCAAAGGCATGTCCTCGTATTTCTCGCGGATTTTCTCCAGCAGCTGCAGCCCGTTCATCTCGCGCATGCGAATGTCCGTGATGACCACATCGACGACGTTTCTGCTGAGGTAATCGAGCGCCTCGCGCCCGTGCGCCGCTTCCTTCACGACGGTAAAATGGGGCGAAACCTGGCGGATCAAGGATGAGATGCCTTCGCGGATCACTTCCTCATCCTCAACGAGCAGTATGCGTATCATCGGGCGTTTCCTCCAATTCATGAAGCGGGATAGTGATGGTGAATGCCGTGCCGGCTCCGGGGCTTGCGTCCACGTGCAGCTCCCCGGCTTCTCCGTAAAGCAGCGTCAGCCGCTGGCAAATATTGCGCAGCGCGACGCCATGGCCGTCCGGCCGATCGCTTGCCGCCAGCGTCGGGACAACGAGCGACTTGCGCAGCCGGGCGAGCTCATCTTCGGTCATGCCGCGTCCGTCGTCGCGGACGGTCAGCAGCAGATAATCCTCGAATCGGGCGGCGAGTATCCATATGGTGCCTCCCGATTCGCGATCGCCGATACCGTGATAGATCGCGTTCTCGATCATCGGCTGCAGCATCAGCTTGGGAATCGCGCAGGAGAGCAGCTCCGGCTCGATGTCAAAAACGATATTCAGCCGCTCCCCGTAGCGCAGCTGCTGAATCCGCACGTATGCCTCGGCCGATTCCAGTTCCTCGCGCAGCTGCACGAGCCGGCGGCTGTGGCCGACCGTGTACCGGAGCAGCCGGCCCAGCGCGGTGACCATATCGGATACGCGGCTGCTTTGCCCCCGCACGGCCAGCATATTGATCGACTCCAGCGTGTTGTATATAAAATGCGGATTGATTTGGCTTTGCAGCGCCGCCAGCTCCGCTTCCTTCTCGCGGAGGCCGATGACGTAAACCTCCTCGACCAACCGGTCGATCCGTTCGACCATCCGGTTGAAGTTGCGGCTCAGCTGCCCGATCTCATCCTCGGACTCGACCTCGACGCTTTGCTTGAAGTCGCCGTGCTCGACCCGCTTCATTTTGTTTTTGAGTGCCGCCAGCGGGCGGCTGAGCCGATATGACGAATAGGTGGCGAATCCTCCGGCCAGCGTCAGGCAGATGACGCCGATCCATAACGTCATATTTCGCAGCTCGTTCGTATCCTTCAGCAGCGATTCGACCGGGATGTAGCTGACGATTTTGATATCCGAGTAGTCGGAGTAATCGGAAATCGCGAGAAAGGGCTTCCCGCCGAGCTGCATGTGCTGCACGCCCGAACCGTTGGGAAGGGAGGCGGCGCTTGTCCATTCCTCTTTATCGCCGAGCGGCTGCTGCGGGCCGCCCTTCCGGAAAAACAGCTCGTTGCGGCTGTTAACTGCGATCAGGCCGGCTTTATCTTCGAATTTGACGTTGGATACGATTTGCTGAAACACGTCCAATTTCAAATCGATCTTGACGAGTCCGAGCGTACGGTTCGTGTTCGGCTCGCGGATCAGACGGGCTACGGAAAAGACCGTCTGAGGATCGTTATCCAAGTAATAAGCGGGGCGGTGCGTCGGAATCAGCGTCCAGGCGCCGTCGGCCGAGCGCACCCGGTCATACCAGCTTTCCTGCGAAGGATCGTTAAACGAGCGAATCGTGTTCGCATCGAGGTTGGAGAAGGTGTAGCCGTTGCCCGCAAAAATTTGAATGCCGCGGATTTCGGAACGGTCATACGTGCCGCTGGCGATATGAAGCAGCATCTTTTCCAGCTCCTCGACCGACGGACGGACGTATTTCAGATCCGGGCTGCTGTATTTGCGGAGAATGTTCAGCACCTCGGGGTCGTAAAGCGGCGTCAGCGAAAGACGCTGCATTTCCTTCAAGGTGCGGTCGAGATTTCGGTTGATTTGTCCGACCAACTGAGCCGAGTAATCGGCGGCGCGGCGTTCGGTCGACCCGGAAAAGTCATAATAGGTGAGCGCTCCCTGCAGCCCGAGCGGAATGGCGATGAGCAGCAGGAAAACGAGCAGCGTCTTGGAACGCAGACTCCACCGGGATAGAGGAGGAAAGGCCGCTTGCCGCAGACGTACGCTGAATTTCACCGGGAATCGCCTCTTTTTCTTACGAATGCGTCGAAGTTTGTCCTATTATAACATATGAAATCGACTTCAGAGGCTTTTCATGTAATGTCCCAACGCAAGAAGCGGCCAGATGTGCCGGTAGCTGTGATACTGGAAATAAAAGCCGCCCGGCAGACCGGCTCCTGTCGGATAACGAGTCGTCCAATCGCGCTTTTGCGAGGATTCGAGTAAAAACCGGATTCCCCGATCGATGGCGGCCGTCGGACCTTTATATACGGCGAGCAAAGCATCCAGCGCCCAGGCGGTTTGCGAAGGGATGCTGGCACCCAGGGGGACGTACTTATGTTCGACGTCGCTCCGGCACGATTCTCCCCAGCCTCCGTCCGCATTTTGAATGCCTTGAAGCCACCTGACCGCCTTTTGCACGGCCGGGAGCCGGGGGGAAACCCCTGCGGCGATCATTCCGGTAATGGCGGCCCATGTACCGTAAATGTACGAGATGCCCCAGCGTCCGCTCCAGGAACCGTCCTCTT
Source organism: Paenibacillus hamazuiensis (assembly GCF_023276405.1). Taxonomy (NCBI): domain Bacteria; kingdom Bacillati; phylum Bacillota; class Bacilli; order Caryophanales; family Paenibacillaceae; genus Paenibacillus; species Paenibacillus hamazuiensis. Next base: position 6,765,469 of record NZ_JALRMO010000001.1, on the reverse strand, counting down.
CCTGATGGCGGAGCAGCCAGCGGACGCCTTTTTCCACTGCGGGATGCGAAGCTTTCAAGCCCGCGCTGTTTCCGAGAAACTCCAGCGTCCTGCCTGTCAAATCAGCGGTCGAAGGATCGATGAGAGCCTCCTTCATCCCCTTCAGAGGGATCCAGGTCAGCAGGCTGTTGTCCGTATTTTTTTCAAAGGCCGGCCATCCGCCATTATCGTTTTGCATGGAAAGCAGCCAGTTCATCCCCCGATTCCACGAGGAAAGATAAGCGGCATGATCAGGATTGCCGCTAGTTTGCGCTAAGCGGCGTATGGCCCGAAGGGCCGCTGTCGTATCGTCGATATCCGGGTTGATCGTATTGATATCCGAGAATCCCCACCCTCCCGGTATGGCGCGGGGATTATGAATTGTCCAATCGCCGTATTTTTGATGCTGCCGTGAAAGCAAATATTGCCCCGCCTTTTGGATCATGGGCGATTGGGGCGAAGCCCCGGCCTCTTGCAGGGCATGGCTGAACAGAGCCGTATCCCAGACCGTGGAGGTGACGTTCTGTATATGGATCCCCGCGTCGGCCCGACATATCAAATTTTTTAACCCTTGAACGGCACGCACGATGACAGGGTGGTTCTTGGGGTAGCCGAGAGCCAGCAGGGCGAATATCATGAGGAACGTCGAAGTGAAGTAGCTGTATAACGTGCCGTCCGGCTCTATACGCTGCAGCATAAACTGTTCGGCACGATGCAGGGCGGCGGAATGGATTTGTCCGGGTAAAAACGGCAAATGTTTGATGCCCTGGACGATCATCGATAAGAGGGAGCGGTAGGACTCATTGTGACGAGGCTCTGCATGCCGCGGAACTCGGGACGTTTTACTTTGATCCGCATACAAATCGGACAAGTCGGGGGTACGGGCTGTCTTGATAACCCATTTTCGGTCCGCACAAACCAGAATCGGAGCGAAATGCACTCTGGCATAACCGGAAAAATCGAAATAGTTAACCGGAAAACTTTTGGGCAGCAGCAGCATTTCAATCGGAACCGGTATATGATTCGGCCACGGATACTGGCCGGTCAAGGCAAGCACGATTTTGGTAGGTAAGCTTGCTTCCGTCAGCCCGCCCTTGGACAATATAAATTGCTTGGCCGCTTGCATCGGTTCGTCCTCTTTGCCGTAATATCCCGCATAAAGAAGAGCGCAGTAAGCTTCAATCGTTAAAGATAAATTGCCTTCGGCTTCATCGTGAAACAGTTTCCATGCCCCGTTTTTTTCCTGCAGCTTGGCGATATGTTCCGCCAACAAGCGGATCAGCTCCTCGTCATCGATCTGCAGGCTGCGCAGCAAAATAATCATATAGGCATCGGTGAGCGGACCGCTTTCCAGACAGAACCGCCACGAGCCGTCCGGGGACTGCTCCTCTTGCAGCCATTGGATCCTGCGGCTTATTTCCGTTTCAACTTCCGATTTCAATTTGAATCAGCCTTCCCGTATGAAAATCGCACTCTCCTTTCCACAGTATTCATTTTTTGAAAAAAGGGTTCGCAGCAGCCTATGCCTGCGGCACCGCTGGTACATAATGGTTGACGGATGGACTTGCGGTATGCCACTATGGGGATGGCAGTTACTGACAATGAAGGAGAAATGATCCGCATGACAACCGCTCGTTATCATCGCATGTTATCAGCATTTATAAGCAAGAAGGCTAGCCGGGCAAGGAGCCTGGCGCTGCTGGTTCTTTTTATGGCGGGGGCGATCGCGCCGTTATTTGGCCGGGATGCCTACGCGGAAACTTCTCCGTCTGCATCTTCACCGCCGTCCGTATGCGGTAACGCTGCTTTATTAAGCGGTCCAAGCTCCGCTCCGGAAGGTGCGGTGGTCGTGCCGGCCGGGGATAACAGCGGATTCGACTTCAACCGTCCGGGGGCGACGTTTTGGTTTGAACCAGGGACGCACACGCTTGCAAACGATATTTACGGCCAGATTAACGCCAAGGCGGGCACGACTTATATCGGAGCTCCGGGCGCCGTGCTGGACGGCCGGAACATCAATTTATACGCATTTACGGGCGACGCAGCAAATGTAACGATCAAGTATCTCACCATTCAAAACTTCGGCCGCGGCAACGATAACCAGAATGAAGGTGTCGTCAATCATGATTCCGGTACCGGCTGGGTCATTCAATATAACACGATTTCGAATAATGACGGGGCGGGGGTATTTCTGGGCAGCGACAACGTAGTCAGTTACAACTGCCTGAAGGATAACGGCCAATACGGGTTCAGCATGTTTAAAGAGCCGATTGAAGGCCGCTCGGCCATTACCAATATCGTGCTCGACCATAACGAAATTTCCGGCAACAATACGGATAACTGGGAAGCGCAAATTCCGGGCTGCGGCTGTACCGGGGGCGGCAAGTTTTGGGATGTGAACGGTGCGAGAGTAACGAATAACTACGTTCACGATAACAAAGGAACCGGCTTGTGGGCCGATACGAATAACATCGATTTCCTGTTTGAAGGCAATTATATCGACCATAACGACGGCGAAGGCATCTGGTATGAAATCAGCTACAACGCGACGATCCGCAACAATACGGTCAGCCGCAATGCTTGGGTAAGCGGTAAAAACAACCAAGGCTCTCCGGGACCCGCCGTTTACCTGTCCGAGTCGGGCGGCGATTCGCGGCTTCCTTCCGCGGTGAGCGGTGCGCCGAAAATCCGCATTTACGACAATGTATTCGTCAATAATTTCTCGGGCGTATCGATCTATGAGAATGCAAACCGTTTCTGCAATTCCAACGGCAATACGAGCAAGGGGTACTGCACGCCATTTGTAACTCCGACCTTGCTGCCAGAGTCTCCGCGCAGCTACGATTACCCGAATCCGATCAGCGTCGCGCATCCGTGCTACACCGATATTGCCGCTGAACCATACAAAACAAACTGCCGGTGGCAATCAAAAAATATTGAAGTATTTAACAACGAATTCCGTTTTGATGATACCGTCGTACCCTGCGCCGGTACCTACTGCGGCGTTCAAGCCTTAATCGCTACCGGGGCCGATAACATGCCGTGGTCCCCATATACCGTTGCAGGTATTCAAAATAACGTGATGTTCAACAACAATAACAGCTTTCACGATAACCGATACTTCGGCGCCTGGCGGTTTGCCAAGGGATATGGAGAAACCGTTTCGTTTAATGTCTGGAAATCCTCGCCATACAACCAGGATGTGAGCAGCACCTACGCGAATGATCCGGACTACGGCGGTTCAGGTGGCGGTACGCCGCCGACGCCGCCGGCAACTGCGGGGAATGATCTGGACGCAAACACGGCTACCCTCGAGGATTCCATCGGCCAATGGCAAAACTGGTATTCTGAAACCGTCTCGCAGTCTGCCTATGAGGCGCATGGCGGAACGCACAGTCTTCGCGTCGATATTACCGACCGCTGGGGGTGGGGAGTACAGACCGCCAATTGGCCGGGGTTTGCCACGACCGCGGGTGTGAAGAAGATAAGCTTGTGGGGTAAGCTTGGCTCGGGAACAAACCTGCAACCCAAGATGGTTGTTAAATGGCTGGATGGCGGCAATGCCGTCCTGCAAACGAACGAGGTGGCATTGACGGCATTGACGGCCGATTGGCAACATGCTTCCTCAATTGTCGATGCACCGGCAGGGTCAGCGACGGTGCTTGTCACGCTAAACGGATCGGGCTCTCCGGGAGATTACTTTTACCTGGATGACATCACGGTAGGAGATGCGCCGAATGTACTTGATGCCGATACCGCCGGCGGTGAAAGCTCGACCGGTGAGTGGCAATCCTGGTATTCGGCTACGGTGACGGCATCGACTTACGCAGCGCATCGAGGCAGCGGCAGCCTGCGCATCACCGTAACGGATCCGTGGGGCTGGGGCGTACAGACGGCTAATTGGCCCGGATTTGCTGCAAGCGCAGGCAAGAAACGCGTGAGCTATTGGGCTAAACAGGATACAGGTTCTATTTCTGAGGTGACAATGCGGATTCAGTGGTTCGATAGCAGCCAGACTTTATTGCAAACCGATCTGGTCCCACTCAGCGGTTTAACGACGGACTGGCGGCAGGCCGTCGCCAATCCGGTCGCTCCTGCCGGGACAGCAAATGCTTATTTTGATATATATAGTCCTTCAGGCAATGCCGGCTACAGTCTCTATTTGGACGACATCGTTCTTACCAATGCCGATTGATGGGCCAGCTGTCTAAGCCCCCAGCGTAAAAGCGAATGTCGTCCATCCGTCCTCTTCGCTTTCGACGTGAATTTCCCCGCCTAACCGATCGACGATGGCTTTGGCGATCGATAATCCAAGGCCATAGCCGCCGGTTTCGTGCGTTCGGGAAGGATCTACGCGATAAAAACGGTCGAACACCTTCGGCACATCGGCTTTGGGGATGCCTTTTCCGGTGTTGGAGATCGAGAAGGCGATATGGCGTTTGGAATGGGTCAGCGATATGTCAATCTGACCGTGTTCATTGGTGTATTTGATCGCATTGTCGAGCAAGATCGTTACGACCTGCTGAACCCGTTCCATGTCGCTTTTGACGATAATGTCGGGCTCGATCGAATGGGAGAGCCGAATTCCTTTGTCGTTCACGGCGGCTTCCATCGACATGATCACTTCATGAACGGCGGTGCTTATATTAAACGGCGCTTTTTGCGTTGCGAAATGGACGTCCTCGACTTTGGCCAAAGATAACAGGTCGCCTACGAGCTTGGCCATGCGATCCGTTCCGATTTTGATATAGCCGAGCCATTTCATTTGGCTGTCGATCGTTTCCTCCCGATTGGCCAAAAGCGCATCGTAATTGGCATTAATGATGGAAATCGGCGTTTTGAGCTCGTGGGAAGCATCGGCGATAAATTGCTTCTGCTTTTGCCAGGTTTCGGCTATCGGCTTGATGGCGCGGCCGGCAAAATAAAGGCTGATGATAAAGATCGCAATCAGCATGGAAAACCCCACGATAAGCATCGTTGTCAGCAGCCGAAGCAAAGTTTTGTTCGATTCCGTAACATCCAGAAAGGTAATCAGGTATTTGTCCCAGGTGACGGTGTACTGCTGTCCGCTGCCGCGAATCACCTGCGTGCTCATTTGGGTAACCGAATACAACCACTCTTTGCCTTCGAAGGCGACGGGGGAAGGGGTGTTCCGATGGCCCCAGGCCGTCTTGGCAGCGTTCGCATAGACGGCTTCGGGCATGCTCACAGAGGAGTTGATCTTTAGAATATTGCCCCTCCCATCGACCTCGATGCTGAACAGCTGAGGATCTTCGAAGGCCATATGCCGGGCGACGAGTCCTTGTTCTGGCGCCTCGGAGGGCGGCGGCTCGGGTCCGGATATCGTGACCATGGTTTCGGCCTGCGCGTTTAATTTTTTCTGATGTTCCGCCTGTATGCTGCTGTACGTGCTGAAATAGATGACCGCAAACGCGGCCATCATCACGAGCGAAGTGATGGACATATTCAGAATGAGAAAATGATTGCGCAGCTTCGTAAACATGTTTATACCCCGTTATTTTCCAAATGTAACATATATCCCGCGCCACGCACCGCACGAATGGAGACACCCGATTCCAACTGGCCCAGTTTTTTTCGCAGAAGGGAGACGTGCGTTTCCACATGGTTGTCTTCGGCATCGGCATCGAATCCCCAAAGCTTTTCGATAATCGTCTCTTTGGAAATGATCATGCTGCTTCTTTTGATGAGCAGCTCGAGAAGCTGGGATTCCTTTTTGGTCAGCTTGATCTCGCTGCCGCCGCAGGCAAGCTGAAGGGTGAGCGGATTAAGCCGGATATTGCTGTACTGGAGGATACCGTCCGCAATCAGCTCCGACTGTCTGCGGCTGAGCGCCCGCAAACGGGCGAGCAGCTCGTCCGTGTGGAACGGTTTGGCCAAATAATCGTCGGCGCCGCTGTCCAGTCCGCGCACCTTGTCCTCGGTATCGCCCCGGGCGGTCAGCAAAATCACCGGCGTGTCCATGCCGTTTTGCCGCAGTTGCTGGAGCACGCGGATGCCGTCCATCCGGGGAAGCATGATATCGAGTATGATGATGTCATAAATGCCGGTAAGCCCGCAGTCCAGTCCGGTTTCCCCGTTGAACGCCAGATCGACGCTGTAGTGATGTTTCTTCAGGACTTGAGCGACCGCTTCCGCCATGTACTTCTCGTCTTCGACCATTAAAATCCGCATTGTCATATCTCCTTGACCGCATGGGTTCGCATAAAGCAGAAGCTCCGCTGCAAAAGAGCGACCGGCTCTTTGCAGCGGATGTTGTTTTGCATGTTCGGGTTTGCCGGAGTCGGCTTGGCGAGGGCTCCCGCTGGCAGCCAGGCGGGTTACTTCGATTTCTTGGCTTGGAACATCGTGCCGTTTTCGTCTGTCTTTAAGCCTTCCGGGGCATTTTCGCTCCAGGTGCTGCCGTCGTCGGTAGAGTAAAGGGTCACGCCGTTTTCAATTTTGATCGCCAGTGTCTCCGCTTCGCCTTGAGGCGGGAGTCCGTTTTCGGAAAAGGTGACTTTGCCGTCTCCGGAGTCTATGACGGTTAAGCCTTCCGGGGCTTCCTCGCTCCATGTTTTACCCCCATCGGTGGAATAGGTTCTCACGCCGTTTTCCACCTTGCTGAGCAAGCCGTCGCCATTCGTATCTTCAGACGTTCTTTGAATGGAAGATGTTCCATTTTCCTGTTTGTACGTTGCAGGACCGCTGCCGCCGGCGTCGAAACCGGCCGGTGCCGTTTTGCTCCAGGTTTTGCCGCCGTCGGCGGAGTAAAGCGTTACGCCGTCCTCATGTTTTATCAATAGCCCCTTCGCGTTGGCGCCGCCCGCCGGTAGGACGTTTGCCACCGTCGGTTTGCCGTCCTTGGTCTCGATGGTTTCAGCTCCATCATAATTCGTGCCCCAGGTTTTCCCGCCGTCCGTGGAATAAGTTCTTACGCCGTTGTCTGTCTTCGTCAGCAAGGGCGATTTCAATTCGGCCGCAAGCGCAGTTCCGGCAGCGATGGTTGCAAACAGCGCCCCGCAGAGAAGAGCAACACCCGCTTTCTTTTTTACCGTTGTGTCCATCATAGACGAAAATTTTGCTTTCATGTTCATACCTCCAAATTTTTTTTACTTTTTTTTGTAAGCAGCTGCCTTACATGTATGATCATAAGCACGTTACCTTTAGCGAACCTTGAATTACAAAACTTTTTTCATCACAAAAAAAGTCCTCGTATGCTCAACCCGGAAGTGACTACAGCCAGCTTCGCGTTTGGCATACGAGGACGTTATTCAGGCAAGGATAGAACGCACATTGGTGATGACGTGCTTGTAAAAATTGGACGAGGGGTCAACTTTACCGATAACGACGGCATTTCGGGCTTTCAAATCAAGCGACTTGGCTTGATCGGTGAGCACGACACCTCTTAATTCCGTAAATGAAACTCTTGGATGAATGGTAACTATTCCTGAAGGAACGGGAACCTCAAAAGGGTAATCTTTTATTTGGGTGGTGACGGGAACGACCATGGCAAATGATGTGTTCTCCGGATCAATAAGCCCGTCCGAAAGTACGATGGCAGCGCGCCAGCCATTTTGTTCGTGCTCCCGGGTCGGGTACATATTCAACCATACTACGCTGCCGCGTTCCACATGCCCTGTGATTGTCATTAAATGACCTCATCTCCTATAGGCTCGTCACCGATCTCCTCGTGGGCAGTCATACCGGGTTTGCATTTAGAACGGAGCGACAGAAAATGTTTACGCAGAGCTTCTTGATCGTCGGCAGCCGGAAAAGCCGGTCGTAAAAGAACCTCCTTGTTTTCCGTGACGTACATCTCAATCTCGACTCCATCGGCGAATTTGACCAATTCGGAGATTTCCTGAGGAATGCGAACAGCCAAACTATTACCCCACTTGCGTACGGTTGCCGTAGTCATATAAATCAAACCTTTCTTTTGTTATTGATTCAATTTTACCACAACCTTCCGTTTTCGTATATACTAAGTATATACATTATGGGGTGAATAAATACGGCTAATTTTTTATCTCCAAAAAAGGAGCGGACCCCCTATGAGGGATCTGCTCCTCGAATCTCTTGATTCATTCCTGCGCCATCACTTCTTCATCCTTCAGCGTAGCGATGGGGAGCAGAAAATGGTGATCGAAAGGATGCAAGTCTCGGCCTGCCTGCACCTTGCTCACCCAGTCGGGATTAACAAGGGCGCTTGTTCCGATCGCGACCAGATCGGTATGGTCTTTCTCCAACATCGCCTCGGCTCGGTCCGGTTCGCCGAGCTTTCCGTTGGCGATAACGGGAAGGCCGCTGTACCGTTTGGCAAGTTCGGCCAGAGTGGGGCCGCCCTCATGGAAAGCCGGGGCATACGCCTTATATTCCGTCGTATGGATGTAGCTCGGGGAAGCCGCCGCGAGCCGCGTGAAAATGATCCTGGCGTCTTCTTCTCCGCCGGCCCATTTATGGTGGAAGTCGTTCACTTTGCCCTGCGAGATGCGGACGCCCACCAAGTAATCCGGGCCTACGGCGGCGCGGATGGCGTCCAGTACTTCCACGACGATGCGGATACGTCGCTCGGTGGAACCGCCGTACTCATCGGCTCTCCGGTTTGTGTAATCCGTGATGAATTGATCGAGCAGGTATCCGTTGGCCGCATGAACTTCAACCCCGTCGAATCCGGCTTGCTTGGCGCGGAGAGCGGCTTCGGCAAAGCCGTGAACCGCTTGGCGGATGTCGCTCAGCGTCATCTCCCGCGGAACGGCAAACTCGCCGCTGCCGCCGTGATCTTCGAGCATCGTGCCGACAGGCTTCACCGCCGACGGAGCGATGGGCGTGAAGGCTCCGTGCTGCACCAGCGCCCCTGCATGCATCAGCTGAGCGACGATTTTTCCGCCTTCGCGGTGCACCGCCTGAATGACAGGGCGCCACGAATCAGCCTGCGCATCGGTTGCGATGCCGGGTTGATTTTCATAACTTCGGCTGTTTGCCGCATCCGGGTACAGTCCTTCCGTGATGATAAGGCCGAACCCGCCTTTGGCGAAGCGGGTATAATACCGGACCATGCGATCGTTCGCCAGTCCGGATGGTTCGGAGCTCGTACGGGTCATCGGTGCCAGCACCGCGCGATTAGGCAGCTTCAACGAACCCAGCTGAACCGAAGAAAAGAGTTTCGGATAACGCTCCATAGCAAATTCCTCCTTCAATGTTACCGCGACTTCAAACAGACTGGTCTGCGGTGAAGTTTTTGTTTGTTCTTGAAAATGATTGTAATGCGACAAATCCATACAGTAAAATGATTGTTACATATGGGGTCATCAATATATTTGATGACTGGAATGCGGAGGTTTTTGCCATGGAATTGATCGATCTGAAAGTGTTTGTGGCGATTATGCAGGAGGGCAGCATCACTCGGGCGGCGGAGAAGCTCGATTACGTCCAGTCGAACATCACGACGCGGGTTCGCAAGCTGGAGGAGGAGCTCGGGGTGCAGCTGTTCCATCGCAGTTCGAAGGGGGTCGCGCCGACTGAAAAAGGACTTGTCTTCGGCAAATATGCCTCGGATATTTTGCTTATGGTGGGGGAGGCCGAGATGGCCGTCAAAGAGCCCGACCATCCGAGCGGGCCGCTGACGATCGGAGTGGTGGAAACGATGGCGTCGACTCCCGCTTTTATTCGGGCGCTATCCGAGTTTCAAATCAAATACCCCGAGGTTGCGTTATCTCTGGTCACCGGGACGTCGCCGCAAAACTACGAAAAAGTGCTGAGCCGCGAGCTGGACGGAGCTTTTTTCACAGGCGAGTTCGATCTGGCTCAGCTGCAGGTCGCCTTCGAGATTCGGGAAGAAGTCGTTCTGGTGACATCGGTAGGGGAGCGAGAGAAGCCGGCTTCTTCCGAAGCCGCTAAGGCGGCGTGGGTTGTCTTCCCGAGAGGCTGCCCGCTGCGCGGCGCCAGCGAAGATTGGCTGCGGGACAAAGGAGAGGCGGGAGCGAATATGATCGAGGTCAGCACGCTCGATACGATGCTGAGCTGCGTATGTGCGGGGATCGGTCAAACGCTGCTGACCGAGTCGGCGGTGCCTGCGGATGAACAGCGGGTGCGCGTGCATCCGGTTCCGGAGAGGTACCGGTTCGTAACGACCCGGCTCGTTAGCCGGAAGGAGCAGTTCCGGAGCAAAGCGTTCGAAGCTTTTGCCGAATGTATCAGGGCAGCGGCAGCGGAGTAAGCGGAAATGAGGATTTCGACACTTCCCGCAGCATGTTGTAGAATAGAGGTAGTTGTAAAATAGAGGTAAGACCAAGTTGCGGGAGGGGAATGCAACAATGAAAAAATGGAGCACGACCATATCGGCTGCTTTGCTTGGAGCCGCTCTTATCCTGCCGTATTCCGATGCCGCGGCTGCGGCGGAACGGCCGGTGCGTGTTTACTTGGACGGCAAGGCGATCAGCTTCGAAGTTCAGCCGGTTTTGGAAAACGGGACGACGCTGGTGCAGTTCCGGCCGATTTTTGAAAAAATGGGATTGACCGTAGGGTGGGACGGCGAAACGCAGACCGTGACCGGCACCAAGGACGGCTTGACGATCGAGCTTGTCATCGATCAAACCGCTGCCTACGTAAATGGCCAGCCGTACGAGCTGGAGCTGGCGCCGCGTCTCGTGAACGGCAATACGCTTGTTCCTTTGCGGTTCGTCAGCGAATCGTGCGGCAAGGAAGTATCGTGGGTGCAGAGCACGTCTTCGGTGTACTTGAAAAGCCCCGCTCCACCCAAGCAAACTCCAGGTTCCTCGGGAAATACGGGTTCGCCGGGCTCAGCGGGTTCCCCGGGGACAGCGAATCCTCCGTCGAACGGAGATGGCGCGGGAACGGAGGACCCCACGAAGCCGGTGCGGGGAGAGTACCAATTCCCGAACGGCGATAAATACACAGGGCCGCTGGTGAACGGATTGCCGGAAGGCAGAGGCAAGGTGGTAAGCTCGAGCGGCAAACTGCTGTTCGATGGCACTATGAAGGCGGGCGTCCCCTGGAACGGGCGGGCGAAAACCTACTATGACAACGGAGAGCTTGAGTCGGACGGCACGTTAAAGGAAGGCGTGCTGAGCGGAACGGTCAAACAGTATTCCGCGGACGGCCAACTCGTTTTTAACGGGACCTTCGTGAACGGCGAAAGGGCTACCGGCACGCTGTATTACGATAATGGGAACAAGTATACGGGGCCTTTCGAGGACAACGAACCGAGCGGCACCGGCAAACTCGTCTACAAAAACGGGGATACGTACGAAGGGGAGTTCGTCTTCGGCAAACGTGACGGAAAGGGCACTTATACGACGGCGAAGGGTGAAAAAATCGTCGGCGATTTTAAAGACGACGCGATGAACGGCATCATTTCTTATTACGATAAAAAAGGCACATTATTGTCGATCAGCGAGTACGCGAACGATGTTCTGGTCCGCAAAGTGGATATGGGAAGCGAATCGGCTTTGCCGCCGAACACGAACCCGACTTCATCGGGCAACGCTTTAAGCAGCGAAAACGACCGGCATGAGAAAGCGCTGAAGGAGCTGAAGGATGCGTACGACCGGGACAGAAAACAGATTGAGGATGAGATCGCCCAAATCCGCAAAGACAATCCGGGCCTTTACGCCTCGCAAACGGCGTACGATAAAGCGCTGAAGGAAGCGGAGGACAAGCAGGACGAGATTGTTGAAAAGATGAACTCGCTCTCGAACGATACTTCCCTGGCGGGCAAAGCCGCCATGGCGGAGCTGGAGAAGCAGCTGGCCGACAATCAAGCGCTGACCGCACAAATCGTGAAAAAGGGCGCCGCCCAAAAGCAGCTGGAGAAGCTGAACGACCGTCTTGCTTCGCTCAGGGAGGATTATAACGACAAGCTCAAAAGCGAAAACGATCGGCATCTGAGCATTATCAAACAGTTCAAGTAACAACAAAGCCCGGATGAGCGGATCCAAGTCTGGATCCAGGCTCGCCGGGCTTTTCCTTTGCTGCTATTTTGGGGAATACGGTTAAGGGATGAGCAGTTGCCAGTACAGAGCCCAAACGATAAACAGGATTCCTCCGGCCGGCAGAAGATAACCTCGAATCCGCTCGGCACCCGTCGTCGTGGAGCGCGTCAACCACCAGGAACGGACGACCGGCACCGTAGAAATCGCCGCAGCCAGCGCCAAGAGCTGCAGAACGATCCAAACCAGCGTGCGGTCTCCGGCGACCGGTGCAAGATGCTTGGCGCCGGAGGTCATCAAGTAGCCGAAATACAGGATGAAGCCAAGCGTCGAGATCAAGGCCGCTCCCGATAAAATCAGCTTGGAGCGGCGCGCCGGGACAGCGGCTTGCTCAGCCCGGCCTTTTCGCAGGCGGCGCGCAGCGGATGCCATCAAATATGCGGCGAATCCGATCATTAGAACGAGCGCCAGGCCTAATTGCACCGATGCGGTGTTGTACCAGGCGAGGCGGTCGACGCCGGCCGGCGACAGATGGTCCTGCTGCGGGGCCGAGCCGATGACCGACTTGACCGGCGCCTGCCCGCGGACAACCTGGAGTACCCATGAAGTCATAGCCTCCGCATAGCCGGGGGCAAACGTATCGGACTGCTTAATGCCGTCCGGGGTGGTGCGCAGGAGGTGCCCCGCGTCAGGGAAAAACTGAAGCGTATAACGCTCATTGCCGCTGCGGTCGAACGCCGCCCGGATGATACGAGAGCTTTCGAGCGGAGGTTCCACGCGGTCGTTGCTTCCCCAGATCGCGAGCACCGGCTGCTTCACCTTCTCGAATACCGGCACGGGGTCGTACAGCGCTTCGGCGAACAGCCCGGCGGAAACGGCCAGCTGCAGTCCGTGCAGCGCAACGGAGCGGATCATGGAACCGGACGATACGCCTTGGTCGTACAAGCGGTTGACCAGCTGCCACGACTGCTGCTGTACCGGCTTGACGCCGACGGCGCCCACCGTAATCAGGAAAGCGGCGTCGGTCTGAGGCCTGGAGGCGGCCAGCGAGGCGACCCAGCCGCCTTCGCTGATTCCCCATAGTCCGATGAATTTGCGGTCGATATCGGGGCGGGCGGCCAGCGCTGCGGCTGCGGCGTTCACGTCATCCGCAAGATCTGCGTAGGAGCGGCCGCCGGCGCGGGATTTGCTGAAGCCGTCGGCGCGTTTATCGTAAATCAACGCGGCGATGCCGGCTTTGACGAACATTTCCGCTTCTCCGCGGTATTTTTCCCGATCCGACGAATTGGACCCGTGTACAAGCACGACGGCGGGGTAAGGGCCTTGCGTGTTCGGCAGAAGAATCGTTCCTTCCAGCGTCACCCCGCTGCTTTGAAACTTGACGGTCTCTTCCTTATAGTCCGGCGGCGCAGCATTTGCTGCAGGAATGATCCATGCGAGCAAGAGCAGCAGGGCCAGCCCGATTGCGGTGATTTTTCGAAATGCGTGTCGGTTGAAGTTCATTTGCATTAACCCTCTTCCATTTGATTTGCCGGTGCGGAGGAATTTCGTGCACCGTTTATACTATCGATCATAAAGGAGAGGGATTTTTTCCAAAACGCGCCTGGGCTGTATTTTAACTACGACCGTGGTCTTACTTGAGGTTAGACCTGCGTGACGATAAGAAAAAAGAGGCCGTCATGGAGCCGCAGTGGCCCCTGATCAGCCTCGATGCCGATGGCGAAGAACTACTTTAACCCATGGCGATGCACGTAGAGCGCCGCGTTGGTCCGGTCCTCCACTTCCAGCTTGGCGAAAATGCTGGTGATGTGCGCTTTGACGGTGCCCATCGCAATAAAGAGCTCCGCGGCAATCTCCTGATTCGATTTGCCTTCCGCGATCAGACGCAGCACCTCCAGCTCTCTGGCCGTCAGCGCTTCATGGAGCTGGGGTTCCTCGCGGCGGCGCATTTTGGACAGCACCTTGCCGGTCACCTTCGATTCGAGCACGGATTCCCCCCGTGCCGCGGCACGGATGGCCTCGGCAATTTGCTCGGCCTTCGCGGTTTTGAGCAAATAGCTGAGTGCGCCCGCCTCGAGCGCCGGATACACCTGCTCGTCGTCCATGAAGCTGGACAGCACGATGATTTTCGGCGCGCCGCTCATCTTGCAAATCGCCTGCGTCGCTTCCACTCCGTTCATGCCTTCCATCACCAGGTCCATGACAACGACATCCGGCTTAAGCTCCTTGACCAGCTGTACCCCGTCGCTCCCGTTTGAGGCTTCCCCGACGACGTCGATATCCTTTTGCATTTCCAAATAGGCGGACAAGCCCATCCGGACCATTTCATGATCGTCCACCAACAACACCCGTATCACGGCTTAACTTCCTCCTTCCAGATAGATGACCGGCACTTTGACATGGATTTGCGTGCCTTTGCCGGGGGACGACGCCACGCTTACGGTTCCGCCGATTTCGTCGGCACGCTCCTGTAAAGTTTTCATCCCGTACGAAGCGGCCCCTGCTTCCTCCGTATCGAAGCCGACTCCATTGTCGGCAACGGTCATATGGATATGCCGGCCCACCTGGCGCAGCCTGACTGTAACGGCCGACGCCCCCGAATGGCGGATCACATTGGATAAGCTTTCCTGCAGCATGCGGAACAGGTTGTCCGATATCCCCTTCGATATCTCCGGAATGTCTTCCAGCTCCCCATGCACCGCGATGTCATGTTTGTTCGCAAGCTGCCGCAGCAGCTCTTCGATCCCGTCTTTCAAATTTTTGCCATCCAGAGCGGCGGGCCTAAGCTGCATCAGAAGCGCTCTCATTTCTTTCTGGGCTTCGCCGGCCGAGGACTGCACCATCTCGATTCGTTTCCTCACTTTATCCGTGTTCAAATCTTCGCTTTCCCGGATCGCCGACGTCATCATCGAAATGGCAAACAGCTGCTGGCTTACCGCATCGTGCAGGTCGCGGGCGATGCGCTGCCGCTCTTCGAGGACAGCGGACTGCTGAAGCTGCCCGGCCAGCTCAGTTTTCTCGGCAGCCAGCTTTTGCAAAGAGGCTACTTGTTGTTCGATGCGTTCAGCCATCCGGTTCAGCCGCCCTCCCATAACGCCCATCTCGTCTCTGCCGCTCACGAGCGAATCCGGCACCCGGTATGTAAAATCGCCGCGTTCGAATAAATAAACCGATTCCGCGAGCTGCTGTACACGCCGCTTCAAACGGCTTCCGAAGATGTACCCCGGAACGAGTCCCAGACCTACGATCAGCACGAGCGCCATGCCGATTCGAGACGCATGAAGCGACCATAAGGTGCTGAAGTCCAGCCGATAAGCCGATAACACCGCAATCATGGATACGATCGAAATAAAGAGCGACAATCCCAGCGAATAGAAGGCCGCTTTCCACTGAATGCCGGCAAAACGGTGTCGGTTCATAAATACCTCACATCCACGTCGCCGATGCCGGCGGATATGGCAATGTGCAGCCTGCTCGGGGCATCCTCATACTCTCCTGTTTCCATACGGAGACGGCGCGGAAAACGCGGCGATTTTTGTCCGAACGCCTCCGGCTTGCCGAACATCACCTCGATGTCCGTTTTGACCCCGAGCCCGTACGGCACGTAGATGATCACGTTGCCCATAAGGCGGTTAACGACCACCCGGTGCTCGCCGGGCGGCGTAAAGGCGGAGGAAAAGTCGATATGGACATCGCCGATCCCTTGTTCGATGCGGATATCCGACATTTCCGGGGGCCGGATGTGAACGTCGCCGACCCGCAGCTTGGGGGCTAAAGGCGGCTCGGACGGGTTTAGCAGCAGGAGATAGCCGCAGCTCATCAGCAACACCGCGGCAGCGGTCCCCCCGGGAGGGAGTCCGAAAATAAACGCCGACTGGACGGCCGCATACGTCCACGGGATAACGGCAAGCCGTTTGGATAGGCGGCGGTAGGAGAGCAGGCCGAGCATGAGACCGAACAAAGGGTCCAGCCATTCCGCAAAACCCGACCTGACGGCGGCGGCATAAGCGGCTGCAAAAAGGGCGATATATCCGGTAAACCGGTTGAAAAGTAAACGGCGTAAAGCCATCGCCGGGCCTCCTTTCGGGCAAATTCGTCTCCGTCTATTTCAGGGTCAGTTCACCCGCATTTACATGCACTTTAACGGGAAGTGTTCCGCTGCCGCTTTGAGCCGCAAGCTCTGTTTCCGTTTGTTTGGCGATGCGGTCGAAAGTGCGGCGGTTATCGAAATTTCCGCTCTCCACCCCCGCTTCCAGCCGGATATCCGGATTCGCCGGAAGGATCAGCTCGGCCCGCCCGCGGCCAACGGTAACATCTACAGCATCGGAAAGCTGATCGAAGCTCGCAAGGAACTCCCCGGCGCCCAGAACACCATGGAGCTTGCCGCTGTAATGCTCCAGATGAATCTGGCCGCTCTTCGAATCGAATGAGCCGGTGCCGGCCCGGATGCCGGAAGCGTTCACTTCCCCGGAATCAAGGCGAGTCTCGACACTGCCCGTATAGTCATGCAGTTCAACGGAACCTGTTGTCATCGCGATGATCCCGAGGTCCGTCCGTACTGATTGCGCCCGAAAAGTTCCTGACGAAGCCCCGAAGGTGATCCTGCCGGCTTCAAGCCGGGTCAGTTCCGTTTTGCTTGATTGTGCTTGTATCGTGATGGTTTTCAGCGAAAAGCTTGCATTTCTTTCTCCGGACGGACCGGATGCGGTAATATCGCCTTGGTCCAAAGTCACCGCCAGATTGTTGCGGTAGGAGAGGGGCAAATGAACGACGAGCGTACAATTCAGCGGCAATAACGTAAAACGACCACGTTCGGCGTTAAACTCCAGACGATCTGCCGATTCGGTGACAGTGATTTTGCCGCTGCCTTGCAAATAAGCCTGCACATCCACCCTCGCTTCCGGGACAAGCCGAATATTCATGTCGGACGCCTGAATCGCGATGGTTTCCGTTGTCTCGGATACAGGCGCCAGGACTGCTTTAGCCGCCCAACTGACTCCGGATTTAGGAAAAATGATGAAAAAGATGAATGCGCCGAGCAGAAGCAGCGAGATGCCGAACATTTTTCTCTTATTCATATCAGCGCACCCTTTCCCGAGTTTTTAAAGCTTCCCCCATCTTAACAGACGGTACGCTTGCTTGTCATCGGACGGAAAGCGGGCGCCTTCTAAGACCGCAGTCGTAGAAGGCGCCCGCTATGCATCCGCGCCGAACCTTATTTCGGAATTTCCATCGTCACAATCGTCCCGCGCCCGAGATGGCTGCGGATTTGCAGCCCTTTTCCATAAATTTGCTTCAGGCGGCGCTCCAAATTATATAAGCCGATGCCTTTTTGCCCGTCCGGCTTGCCGTACAGCACCTCGTGCAGCCGTTCCGGGGATATGCCCACCCCGTCATCTTCAACCGAAATGACGGCGTAGTTCGGATGTTCCGCGACCCGGATGCGAACCGTTCCGCCTCGCGATCGCGGCAGTATCCCGTGCCTGACGGCATTTTCCACAAGGGGCTGGACCGACAGGGGAGGCAGCCGAAACCCGGCGCCTTCGCCCAGTTCCCATATGACCTGAAGCCGGTCCTGGAAACGCTCCTTCTCGATGAACAGGTAAGAACGGACAAGTCCCAGCTCCTGGTGAAGCGGAACGAGACGGTCCACATTATGAAAATCGAAGCTGGTGCGCAAATATTGGCCGAACACATCAAGCAAATGCCGCATTCTCGCCGTATCGAATTCGCTGAGGGCGGCGATCGAGTTGAGCGTGTTAAACAGAAAGTGAGGCTTGATCTGGGCTTGCAGCCACGCCGCCTCCAAACGAAGGCGCTCGGTGAAGGAAAGCTTCAGGTTGGTGAGTGCGCGTACACGGGATTTCAGCTCCAGTGCATCCATCGGCTTCATCACATAATCGTTGGCACCGCATCGAAAGCCGGCGGCGATATCCTCGGAACGGCTTCGCGCCGTTAAAAGCAAAATCGGCAGCTCCGATACGGTGAAGCGCTCGCGAACGAGCTTGGTAAGTTCGTATCCGGACATGTGCGGCATCATCACATCGGTAATCACGAGATCCCACCGTTCGTTCAGCAGTTTAACCAAAGCCTCGCGGCCGTTTGTTACCGTCACGATATCGTATTGCTCTGCGGAAAGAAGGTTATCCAAAATTTTCAAATTCACCGGATCGTCATCTACGGCCAGTATTCTCGGTTTTTCCGATACGAATGAGGCGGATGGCGAAACATGCCGGTTTTTCGGCTCTTGCACGGCGGCAGCTGCCGTATCGTCGGCGATCCCGGAACGAGCGCTCTCGTTAACGCGGACAAGTGCCTGCCCTGTATCGCCGGCCAGCTGCAGCGTAAACGTAAATGTCGAGCCTTGCCCCGACGCAGACTTGACCCCGAGCGTACCGCCGTGCAGCTCGACAAGCCGGGTGCTGATGCTGAGTCCGAGCCCGATCCCCGCCCCTAATGCCGTCAGGCTGGAATCCCCTTGCTCATAGGGCAAAAAGATTCGTTTCTGCGTCGCTTCGTCCATCCCGATCCCGGTATCCGTGATATGGACATGAGCTTTCCCGCTGCGGATTTCCGCGCTGATCGAGATAAGCCCTTCATGAGTATATTTCACCGCATTATGCAGCAAATTGAACATGATTTGGACGAGCCGGTTTTCATCCGCCATGACGAAAGGGAAGGTATCCGGGATGTTTTGCGACAGCCGGATCTGCTTGCCTTCGGTCATAAAGCGGATCATATCGAGCACTCCGGAAGCCACCGATTGAAGATGCACCTTGGTCATGTTCAGCCGGACATCCTGCTCTTTGAGGCGCGTAAAATCGAGCAGGTCATTGAGCATGAACGACATACGGCGCCCTACGGAAATAAGCAGTTCGAGATCCTTTTTCGTGTTCTCCCCCAGCGAATGTTTTTCGGTATCCACGATGGTTTGGGCAATCGTGAGAATGCCGTGCAGCGGATTTCGCAATTCGTGGGACGTGTTTGCCAGAAAGTCGTCCTTTTGCTTGTCCACCTGCTGAAGCCGGGCCGCGAGCTGTTCGGTTTGGTCCGACATTCGGAAAAGCCTCCTGAACCAAAAGGACGCCATGCTGAGAAATGCGACGATCAGATCGAACGGATAATACGGTGTCACAATCAGCCCCGCATTAAGCAATACGCCCCATGTGACGTGGGAAGTCATGCCGACTGCGGAGAGGAGCAAATAAATTGCGTGTTCCTTGCCGTTCAGCGCGCCGCGGAGCCAAAGCGCGGGAGCCGTCAGCGTAGGCAGCACGCTGATGAAGATAAGCAGCGGCTCTGTCCGCGTCACGAATCGGATGGGGGCACCCAGAACAAACAACGCATACAAGCCGCAGATGAAAGCAAACATGCGAATGAATTTCAGATGTCGGTATTCCGGAAAGAGATGTTTCGTAAACAGAAGCATAAAAGCGCCGACACCGGTGTATGACAAGTATTGAATCCGCTTAAACCACCCGAATTCGAGAGGGATCCAGGCCAGCAGCAGCTTTTCATAGTTGGTGAACAAGGTGAAGGCCGTGCAGGTGACCATCAGGGCGAAATAGAGAAGCACTTTGCGATCCGGCCTGAACATGAACAAAATGACCGCATAAAAGCCGTGCATCAAAAGAATGATGATCGCCACGAGATTCATGCAGAGTGAAAAAATGTTTTGATGCGTAACCGCCAAGGCGCTGCCGAACGAAACCGGTCCGATGATGCCGCCTTTGTCGGCATAGTCGTAGTTGGATACGCGCACAACGATTTCGATATAATCTTCATTTGTCGTAAAGAAGCCGGAGTACGGGATATTCCGGCTCTCATGCAGCTCCCGGATCGCCGAAGGCTGACCGCTGCCCGTAAGCAAATGTCCGTTCACGAAAAGCTCGGAAGCGCCGCGAATATCTTGGGTCTTGATACCGTAGGTCATCCTGTTGTCGGCACTTACGAGTATCAGGAGCCGGTAAGTTCCGTAGCCATAGGGAGACCCCGATTCTCCGGACAGAGCCCGGTTCCAACTGCCCGGAACTTGAATAAAGCCGCTTGCCGATGCGGGGGGAACGTAGGATCCGCCGGGAGAGGGTGTCAGCCATTGGCCGGGGAAAAACTCCCACTGCCCATCCAGCGTCAAGGTATTATCCGCCGAAAAATCCCAATTTCGCAGGTCGACGACTCCGCCCACCGCAGAAGGATGCGGCGGAACGGCTTGAAAGGCGATCCAGAACAGGCGGAGGCCGGTAAGTATCGCTAAGAATAGCAAGGCGATGAGTATCGTTCTTCGCTTGGTCATCCGTTTAAATGTTCCTTCGATTTAAGCCATTTCTCAATTTCTTTGGGATCCATCGGCTTGCCGTAATAGTATCCTTGCATCACATTGCAGCCAAGCTCCTTGAGAAATTCGATGTGCTCCTGATTTTCGACCCCTTCGGCGATCACATCCAGCTTCAAGCTTTCCGCCATCACGACGATCGCATGGATGATGGCCCGTTTGCCGGGAGATTGCAAGTCGTTGGTAAACAATCGGTCCAGCTTCAAGGCATCGATCGGAATCCGGTCCAGAAGCCCGATCGACGAATAGCCGGTGCCGAAGTCATCCATCGATATGCGCACTCCAAGGGCGCGAATGTCGATCAGCTGGCGCACGATGTCGTTCAGGTCGTAAAGCACCATCGATTCGGTAATTTCCAGCTCCAAAAAATGCGGATCCAGGCCGGCTTTCGCAAGCGCGGTCTGAATCATTTCCTTCAAGCTGTCGGTTCTAAACAGGCGGATCGATAAATTGACCGATACCGGCTGCATGATGCCTTTGGCCTGCAGCTCGACGCCGTGCAGGCAGGCTTTTTCCAGGACCCACCTGGTCATAGGGACAATGAGTCCGGTTTCTTCGGCGATTGGGATGAATTCAACCGGGGAAACGACGCCAAGGCGGGGATGGTTCCAGCGAATCAACGCTTCCAGCCCAAAAGGCTTGTTCGTCACCACGTTCCATTTGGGCTGATACACGATAAAAAATTCGCTGCGGTCAAAAGCCCGCCGCAAATCTTTCTCCAGCTCCATTCGACGAACGGCGTGGTTGCCGAGCTCCTCGCTGTAAACGCAAAATTGATTTTTGCCGAGACTTTTCGCTTTGTACATCGCGGTATCGGCTGTTTTCAAAAGAATCGAGCGGTCGGCGCTTTGAATGCTGCCGATGCTGATTCCGATGCTGACCGTTATATACAATTCGTTTCCATCGAGAAAATACGGCTTCTTGATCTTTTGCAGAAGCTGCGCGGCGAGCCGTTCGGCCTGATCTTGGCGGCAGTCTTTGGCGACGATCAAAAATTCGTCCCCGCCTATGCGGAATACTTGCTGCTGTTCGGTAATGAAGCCTTGCAGACGGCCTCCCACTTCCTGGACGAGCATGTCGCCGATATGGTGCCCCAGCGTATCGTTGATCGCTTTAAACTGATCCAGATCGAGAAAGAAGACGCCGAGCGGTTCCTTGCCTACGTAGGTATCGAAGAACCGGTTCATCTCATTGCGGTTGGGCAGCCCGGTGATCGTATCGGTGTACGCCATTTTTTCCAGCACGTGCCGGTCAAAAAACATAGCTCCCCAAGAGATCAGCAGGATGGAGAAGATGGTGATCGTCACCCCGAAGAGCAGGAACGGGTCGGACTGGAGGCTGCTGCTATGCGTGGATACGTGATGATCGTCGCGGAATATCGCCGCTTTCATCCCCGTATAGTGCATGCCGCAAATCGCAATCCCCATAACCGTGGCCGTCAGCCACCGGAGCCATTTGGAGGAAGGGTGGCTTCGGAAACGAAGGAACAGCAGCAGGGCCACATAAGATACGACGAGTGCGATGATGGCGGACAAAATCCAATAGAACGGATCGTATTCCAAGCTGACGGGCATTCGCATGGCGGCCATTCCGGTATAATGCATCGCAACGATGCCGGTTCCCATGAAAAAACCGCCTATTGTTATTTTATACCAGTTAATTTGCTGCGGCATTGTGATGTAAAATGCTATAAAGGAGGCAATAACGCTGGCGACCATGGATAGCAGGGTCAATGTCGTATCGTAACTGACCGGCACGTGCAGATGAAAGGACAGCATCCCGACAAAGTGCATCGACCAGACGCCGCTTCCCATTACAAGAGCCCCGCCAAACAGCCAGAAAAACCGGCTTCTTCCGGTGGATTGCGAGATTTTCGACGTTATGTTCAAGGCGGAGTAAGAAGCAAGGATGGCGATAACGACGGAAAGTGCCACAATATAGTAATTATAATAACCTTCGATCAGCATGGTGCAACACCTCTATCCAATGATGTCAAATGGTTATTGTACAATATTGTACTGAACAAAATCTAAACACGAAAAATGAAAACATTTATAACAAAATGTCCCAGCTGTGCCGAATAAAAGAGTAACGATTTCTTTTTACGACAAGGGATGTGAAGCGATGAAGGCTATGCTGGTAGACGACGAGTCTCTTGCGCTCATGCAGCTAAGCAAAATGTTGAAGGAAATTGCCGGCATCGAGGTCGTCGGAGAGTACTTGGACCCGCTGCTGGCCATTGAAGCGGCAGGTCAATTGCAGCCGGATGTCGTGTTCCTCGACATACATATGCCGGAGATTTTGGGCCTAAAGGCAGCCGAGCTTCTTCAGGAAATTTGCCCGGCAGCGGAAATCGTCTTTATTACCGCTTATGACGATTATGCCGTACAAGCTTTCGAGCTGAATGCGCTCGATTACGTATTAAAACCGCTTCAGCGGGAGAGGCTCGCAAAAACGGTTCAGCGGCTGATGATGAGCGCCCAGGCGGGCCGGAAAGAAGAGGAGGCCGGCCGGCCCATGCTAATCCGCTGCCTGCAGACGCTGCAGTTCGAACCGCCCGGGGTGGAGCCGGAAACTTTAAAGTGGCGAACCTCCAAAGCTCAGG
Organism: Paenibacillus hamazuiensis; assembly: GCF_023276405.1. NCBI lineage: Bacteria > Bacillati > Bacillota > Bacilli > Caryophanales > Paenibacillaceae > Paenibacillus > Paenibacillus hamazuiensis. The sequence goes on along the minus strand of NZ_JALRMO010000001.1, from coordinate 6,742,566 downwards.
AGCTGTTTTCGTATTTGCTTCACCATCGCGGCCAGCTCGTTAGGAAAGGCGTCCTGCTTGATTTGCTGTGGCCGGACTTCGATTTGGCCAAGGCGATGACGCATCTGTATACGACGATTTATCAGGTGCGTCAGGATTTGAAGCGGGCGGGGGCGGATGTCCGAATTCGCAGCCTGGGCGTACAGGACGGGTATATTTTGGATACCGCACAGGTGAGGATCGATGTGGAGGAATGGGAGAAGGGCATTCGCCAGCTGGCTGCCGTTTCGAAGGATAATTACCGGGCCCATCAGCGGCTCCTCGATATGTACCGCGGAGATTATTTTGCGGACAGCGGTTATTTGTGGGCGGAGAACGAACGGCAGCGGCTCCGGATGCTCTGGCTGCAGCATGCGCAGCTGCTTGGCGAATTTTACATCAAGGAAGGGATGCCGGCGGAGGCGATTACGGTATACCACCGGGTGCAGCAGCAATATCCTTATTTCGAAGAAAGTTATTTTGCGCTTATGAAGCTGTATGACGTGTTGGAAGAGCGGACGGCCGTAGAGGAGCAGTATAAAAACCTGGTTCAATTGCTGGAGCAGGAGCTTGATGCAAGCCCCAGCAACAGGATCGCGGAATGGTACGAAAACTGGAAACGGCTCGGTCCCGGCTCCTCCGGGCCGGTGCGCAAAACGAATCGTTCCGTTTAAGCGAATAGTGCCTCATCAATGGGAAAGAGAGACTGTATCCTTCGGGATGCGGTCTTTCTTTTTTTATCCCCGGTGAAAGGGAGACGAGCATTTGTTTAGTTTTTGTTTAGCGGCATTTGATTTAATTACAGATTGGCGGGATGCAGCGGTTTTCGGAGGACGAATTGAAACGGAAGGAAAGATGGGTATGATATCGGCAATGGTAGTCGACGATGCAGAGTTCATTCGCAAGGTCATAAGAGAGATGCTGGAGGATGCCGGTGTGGACGTTGTCGCCGAAGCCCGCAACGGCAAGGAAGCGGTGGAGATATATAAGAAGTTCGGGCCCGATTTGGTTTTTATGGATATGGCCATGCCCGTCATGGACGGCATCGCCGCCTTGAAAGAAATCAAGCGCTTTGATCCCGCGGCGAAAGTGATCATATGTTCGGCTATGGACGGGCGGGATTTGATTCGGGAAGCGATGGACAACGGCGCGAGCGATTATGTGATGAAGCCGTTTCTGAAGGAACGCGTGGAAGAGGCTGTTCGTAAGGTTTTGGGTTAGAGCGGCAGGCGCTAGGATCTGTTTGACAGAAAATCGAAATGGTTCTAAAGTATTAATGTTTCTGTGGCTATTTCTGTCGAATTTTAAGAAAAATTGTTGTTCAGATTTTGTTCAGCGTGACATGTCACAATGGGTTAGTGGGAAAATCGGACTATGTTAAATTGTTCCATTACCCGAATGAATGAGGAGGGCAAATTTGAGGTAGGAGGTCGAATTTACGGGTTTTTGTTGAAGTAGGAAGGCCAAATGCCAAGGCATCATCGAGTCATTACCATCATGTGGAGGAGAGAGAACGTGTTGAACACAAGGTTTGGGAGTAAAAAGTTGGTGTCTTTCCTGCTTACGCTGCTCATCGTGGCGAATTTGGTGACACCTGCATTTGCGGCCACAGCGCCGCTGCAAGGAGGTTCTTATTTTACCGATACCGACAACTGGGGCGGATATGGAAGCAGTACGGTCGATGGCGATTTGGATGTGAGCAGTCCCACGCGGATTGGCAATGGCGCTGCGAAATATCCTATCGAGTTTAAAATCACTGGAGTAGATAAACAACCTGCGAAGAGTGCTTATTTGCTGATCAGAGCATACGATGTCGATGAATACGATAGTACGGATAATTTAACAGGTGAATGGGATCGTGTGTATTTTTCCGCAAATCCGAGTGAACTTCAGTTAGGCGATTCATACACACAATGGACATGGCCTTCCGACTTCAAAGCAGGGGATTACAGGAAGGAGTTTCCTAAATCAGCCTATGTGGGTGCCTTGTCCGGTAACAATAATAAATGGAACACTACGGTTCTCGCAATTGCTCCAACCAAAATCACGGCGTCACAAGATTACTATGTCGCTCTTTCTACCCATCATTACTATGCAGCCAGCAAAGACGATTTTCAGGACTGGGTAGTTGAAGTCGACTGGGGTCAGCTTGTCCTTGATGGCGGTTCGCGCGAAACCGGAGAAATTTCGAAAGCAGCCATCCAGATAAAAGATGACGGCAAAATGTATGTCGATACAGGGTTTCTTCCTAAAACAACCGGCAATTTTGGTATGGAAGTCAGCTTGATCAAGGAAGAGGACGGCGTCGAGCAAAACTTGGATACCAAGACAGACCGCTTCCTTAATGCTGCGGAAGGTGTGGAGAAGACATCCCAGACATTGCTTTTAGGTTCGAATCTCGATCCGACCAAGGAATATAAGGTTAACATTATTTTGTTTGACGACCGCGGCGGGGCTGTGAGCACAAGCAAACCGATTGACGCAGGGAAAGCGCAGCATATTTTGACGGTGTCAACCTTCGATCCGCAAGCGAAATCGTTTGAAAAGCAAGGGCTTCAATACGAACCGATCGCATTTAATGCAGCTGATTTCCAAAATAACTACTTCAAGGTGAACGGAACGGCTAACGGAACTAATCTGCAAAAGGTACAGATTGTCACTTTACCGGATGCAGCCAAAGGAAAGCTGGTATTCGACGACGGCACTACTATCGCAGATGTGATACCGGGCCAGGAGATCGCCGTGGGAGACCTAAGCAAGCTCAAGTTTGTTCCGGCCGCTGACGAAAGAGGATTCTTCGGGACAGCCAGCTTTAAGTGGAACGGCTTTGACGGCACGAAATATGCATTTATCGATGCCGACGTAACGATCAACGGTCCCGCGAACGCCTTACCGACTGTGGATCCGATCGTAAAGCAGGCCAATAAAGGTGAAGAGATCAGCTTGCCGGCAGCCACTTTTACCGGCAGCTATTTCGATCCTGAAAATGCCCCGCTCAACGAAATCAAAATCGCATCGCTGCCGGACGCGGACATGGGCAAACTGGTTCTCGGGGTAACGGAAGTTACCTACGGCCAGAAAATTCCTGTGGCAAATCTCGGTCAGTTAAAGTTCGTGCCGAACAGCGGAAAAACCGGACCGGTATCGTTTGACTGGAACGGTTCCGACGGGACGCAGTATGCACGAGCGGACAAAAAAGTAACCATCATGATTAACACACCGCCGGTTATTCAAGACGTAACCAAAGCGGGGCTGGCCGGAGCCGTTGTTTCGTTCACCGCAGCTGACTTCGCCAATGCCCCGGCATATACGGATGCCGACAGCGATCCGCTGCAGCAGGTGAAAATTACGCTGCCGAGCGACTTCGGCTCCAAAGGGACATTGTGGTATACGTCGGTTTCGACGGCGACCTATATCAACCCGGGCACTACAAAAACGCTGACCCCGGCACAATTGAGCACGTTGAAATTCCAGCCGGCGCAAGATCTTCCGAACGGCAGTACCGTGACTTTCCCTTGGGTAGGAAACGACGGCAAGCAGGATGCCGAAGCTTCGGCGTTGGTGAAAATCGCATATAACGGCGTACCGGCTGCCAGTCCTTTGGCGGTAAGTATGGATGAAGGCACCAAGTCGCTGATTATCGAGCTGAAGGGTGTGGACGCGGAGACGGTTACCGGCATGGTGTACGGGATCAACTCCCAGCCTTCCAAAGGGACTTTAGTTCCAGCGACAGAGAATAATCCGGACGGCAATAAATGGATTTATACTCCGAACCCGAACTTTACAGGGGAAGACAGCTTTACCTATACCGTAACGGATGCGGACGGACAGAAGAGCCAGCCCGCGACAGTCAAGATTAAAGTGAACAAACTGCTCGACGGCTGGGCAGGCAATAAAAATCAAGGCGATGCGACGAATGTGAAAACATTGCCGGGGTATCCGCTCCCATTATCAGCGCTCAGCCAGACGGACGCAGCAGAAGTGATAGCGAACGTGAATGGGGTAACGGTTCCGTTAATTTTGGCCAATCCGACAACTTTTGCGACGGACGGATTTAAGAAATGGGAGCTCAGCACGTATAAGCTTCCGGAAGGAACGAATCCGGGCGTATACAAGGTAACCTTTACAGCCAAAGCAGCGGATCAATCATTGTTGCCCGCGGAGCCAGACTCCAGGCTGGCAGACAATAACTTCGAGGTTCCGGCACCATCCGTTCTTCAGTTGACGGCAAATCCCGCGAAAATTGTGGGCGACGGCAAATCAACGACGACATTGACCGCGCTGCTTACGGATACCGAAGGTAAACCGATCGCTAATACGGAAGTCGTATTCAGTGCGCCGGATGGAGTAGGATCGTTTGTCGGTTCGAATCGTGTGATGACGGACAGTGAAGGCAGAGCGGTTGTCACCTATAAATCGGCGAAGATCAAAGGTATTGACGAACAGCAGATTCCGATTAAAGCGACGGTGCTTGACGTTGCGAAGGGTGTTACGGCTCAATCGCAAATCATGATGACGTTTATGCCTCCAACCATCAGCGGGGTGATTACGAAAGGCGGCACCCACGAGCCTGTGGCTGGGGCGACGGTCCGAGCTACTCTTGACTTGAACGGGGACGGCAAAATCGAACAAGGCGTCGATTTTGATGCAACGGTCGTTACCAAAGCGGACGGTTCTTATTCGATCCCGGTTCCTGAAGGGGATAAAGAGTACAATCTGGAAATTACCCAAAACGTAACCATCGGCGGCGTGGAGACACCGGTCACTTATAAACAGCAAGCCAAGGTCGGAGTCGTGTCCGGATCCGGAAGCGATACATTCGATTCGGAGAAAACCGTAACCGGCGTGGTGCTTTTCAAAAAGCAGGACGGAGCATCCAGTCTATTCAATACCAATATGGTTAAGAAAATGAAAGTGTACCTGAAGGATGCGGAAGGCAATTACATTTCGGAAAACGGCAGACCGAAAGGCTTTGAGCTGGAGGGGCAAGGCGTATTTAACGCAAGCGGCTTGAGCAAAGATGTCACGTACACTATGGAGATTCGTTATGAGCTTGAGCCGGGGAAAGAGATCATCGTTAAAAGCAGTACGGTAAAAGTGAATGCGGACGGTGAAATGAACATTTCACAAGAACTTGTCGATCCGTACGGCAAAATCACGGATGCTGTCACCCATGCTGCAATTGAAGGTGCGACGGTAACTCTGTACTATGCGAATACGCAAAGAAACATTGATAACGGCAAACCGACGAACAGCCCTGTCGTATTGCCGGCGATCGAGGGATTTGCGCCAAACGATAACAAAAGCCCGGATCAATTAAGCGACGCTACAGGTTTTTACGCGTTCATGGTATACCCTGAGACCGATTATTACCTGGTCATAAAAAAAGCGGGTTATGATACGAAGATCAGCGATACCATCAGCGTTGAGAAAGAAATTGTCAAACGTGATTTTGAACTGACTCGTGACAAAAAGACTCGCAGTTCCGGCGGAGGCGGAGGCGGAGCTTCCGTACCGACCGGTCCGGATGTAACACTGAACCTTACCGTGGACAAAAACCTGGTGAAGGAAGGCGACGTATCGACCATCACGCTGGATTATAAAAATCAATCCGGTTCCACGCTGAGCGAAGGAGAAGTTTCCGTTACCATTCCTGAAGGAGCGGAGCTGGTTAATGCCAACGGCGGAACCGTAAACGGCAAGACGGTTACGTGGAAAGTGACCAACTTGGGAGCCGGCCAAGGAGGCAGCTTCAAAATCGAAGTGAAATGGCCTCAATTGACAGCTGCAGATACGGAGTTTGAATTCCCGGCGCAATTTACGTTGAATGGCAATGCTTCCACACCTGTCAAAGTCGACTCGGCAGTGAAGGTGAAGGTGTTCTCCGACCGTTTCGGAGATCTGAAACATCAACGTTACATTCTCGGATATCCCGACAAGGAGTTCAAGCCGAACAACTCGCTGACGCGGGCCGAGCTAGCTGCCATTGTGGCCCGCTTGACAGAGAACGGTAAAGTCAACGACACATTGTCTTACAAGGATGTTCGCGAAGACCATTGGGCGGCAAACTATATTAAGATTGCTACGAAACATGGGTACTTCAGCGGCTTCGAAGACGGAAGCTTCCGTCCGGAAGAGCCTGTCACCAGAGGAGAGCTTGCTTCCGTTATGGCTCGCTTCCTGAAGCTGAATATCAGCGCAACCGGAACCACGCATTTCACGGACGTCGAAGATCATTGGGCGGGCGATGCGATCGAATCGCTTTACCGGAACAAGTTCCTCGCCGGTTACGAGGACGGAACGTTCAAGCCTCAGGATAAAATTCGCAGAGTCGAAGCGGTCACGATGATCAATCGGATGCTGTATCGCGGTCCGTTGAAAGGAGCAAGCGCGCTGTTCCCGGATGTGCCGGAAAGCCACTGGGGCTTCGGCGATGTCCAGGAAGCGACCTTCTCGCATGAAGCTGTCCGCAACCAGGATGGAAGCGAAACTTGGAAGAGAAATATCGAAGACGACGTAAAGTAAACGGAGCTAAGAGGTATAGACAATTTTCATACGGGTAAAATCTTTCTAAAAGGCCGGTCCTCTCATCTATAGTGAGGGAACCGGCTATTTTTTTAGCTGCAAACGATCGATCTCAATTGTCAAAAAATACTTGTTCAGATTTTGTTCAGCGGGGCGTGTCACAATGGGCTGTGGGGAAGGAAGAGTATGTCGGATTTTGCGGGAAATCCGCTGCATCCTCTACCTGCTTAATGTGAAAGGTCATGTTTTGCCTGGGGGTGATGGCAAGCGGATCGAACAATCTAAGGCTTCGCGCTGCCGGTAATGGCGCTTGCGGCCATCAGTCAATTGGATAGTACATAAGCAGCCACTACATCTGACTGTACAGTTGTTTTTCCGCATGTAACCAAGTACAGAACGACGCACGGCCGAAGAAGAATAAAGAATGCGAGCGCTTGAAGGCATTCGGGTTGGCATGTGTTCATGTTCTTTGAAAAGAGAATACATAGCCGGCTCATGTCGACAGAGTTAAGGGAGTAATGTATGGGAATATTACTTGGGTGGATAAGAAAACCACATCTTCTGGCATTTCCCAAAAGAGTGATTTTCTTGCTTATGGTTTTATCACTGGCAATATTACCTTATTACAACTTTGTTGCTTTAGCCGATGTTACCCTATCCCTTAGTAAAACGGTGGACAAAACGACGGCAAGACCGGGGGACACGATAACGTACACGATTAAATACGCTAATCCAAGCACTACAGAAAATGCCGTGAATATGGTGATCACGGATGTTTTGCCAAGTACATTGGATTACGTAGGAGTCGAAACCTCGGCTGATGTTGCAAGTGTCGATACGTCGGTTTCCGGTACCGTGAGTTTTATTATGGTTTCGCCTTTAGGTGCAGGTAAAACCGGTGTAGTCAAAGTCAAAGCCAAATTCAAGGAAGGGGTAACGCAGCAAGGCGATACCGCCCAAAATACGGCAACAGCCAAAGCCGATAATAGTACCTTGGTTTCTGCAACCGCACCGGTGGTTACGGCGACGGTGGACAGTCCCAACTGGTCGATATCCAAAACCAAAATTAATCCAACGGTGGATCCGGTTTTGGACAGCAATGTAACCTATCGGATCAAGCTGAATGGAAACAGTGCACTGGGCGGCTCCAATATCCAGAACGTCCAGGTTGTGGACACGCTTCCCGACGGTTCCACGTTTGTTTCGGCCACTGGGGGCGGCGTTTACAGTTCCGTGTACGGTAATGTCTATGGCGGCAGTGTATCTTGGACGCTTCCTGATTTAAAGGTCGGGCAGGAGGTCACCTACGATGTGGTGCTGAGTTATCCAAGCAGTACCTTTCACGTAGACGACTCGGTCACGAATTCGGTCTATGCCGTCGGCAAAAGCCTGAGCGGGTCTGATCTTAAGACGAATACGGCGACAGTTACTCATGGGTTCGCGATTCCAACCCGAGGGGTTTATGGAATTAACAAGGATTCAAGGCAACCTGGCGATGAGTACTCCCTTGGGCAGACGGTCGAGTATAAGATCAATGGATTCGGGAACAGCGGCAACGTACCTTTGGATAATTTCAGGGTCGAGGATGCCATACCCAATCAGATTGATCTGACTCAGATTTCAACCGGATCCTACAGCAATAACATGGGCGTTACCGTTAGTGTATATTATCAGAAAAACGGTGATACCAGCACTTGGATTCCTTGGCCCGGAGGCGTTAATCTCGATAGCGGCAGCAGCAAAGTTTTGAACGTTTCGGGCCTGTCGCTTGGCGGTTCGGAGTATGTGTCCAATGTCCGCTGGGATTACGGAACGGTGCCGAGCGGATTCCGAATAGCCGCCGACATCCAGGTGAAGGGTACGCTGCTTAGTACGGCTCATGGCGGAGGGACTGTAACGGATGGCACTAATTTCAATAACACCGCTACACTCACCGCTGATGGTGTTGGCGCAAGCAGCGATACCGTAAACGTAAAGGTTGTAGTCCCTCGTCCCTGGATCGTTGCCAAAAAATCGGTCACAAGCAGCGCATCGGTGAGAGAGGGAGACACGGTCAAGTATAATCTGCGGGTAGAGAACTATCGGTTTGCAACAGGAGATTTGAACTCGCCGGTTATTCTGGACTTCTTCCCAAATGAATTGGAAAACTTTACGGTCGATGCAGTTGATCAATCTCACGCCAGCACGCCGAGCGGTGCACCGGTTTTCAGCAATCATAACGAAATTGTAAATTCAGTGACGTATTCGGTGTACAGCTGGAAATTCACGGGGGCTGTTCTTAAACCGGGCGATTACATTGATGTTATCGTCAGCGGTAAGGTAAAAAATAAAACCGCTAACGGCAACTTCGGCAATAAGATGTATGCAACGTCAGCCGTGACGAACGATTACAAATATGATAGCGGTAAAATAGTCAACGACATCTCGGATCCTGATGGCGGTTGGGACGATGACACGAATACAACAAGCTTTGTAACGGATTCGGCCAACGTTTATGTCAAATTCACAGGCTCCCTGGAATCCGTAAAGTGGGTTAAAGGGGAACTTGACTCCGACTTTTCCAAGTATCCCGCTAGCGGGATGACTCTGCCCGGCGGAAAAGCGATGTATCAATTGGTCGTAAGCAACACGGATTCCAACGGTCCTATCTCCAATATTGTTATTATAGACAAGCTGCCACGTATCGGAGATACAGGTGTTGTTGATACTGACCCTCGTGGTTCCGATTGGAGACCTTATCTGGTCAATAAAGTTACCGGACCTAAGGGGGATCCTCTTGATTCCAGAATCACAGTATATTATTCGACGAGCGCAAACCCGAATCTCAGTGATTTGGACGATCCGCTAGCCCCGCCGAATAATACGGGTTGGAGTCTGACGCCTCCGGCTGATATTACGACTGTGACCGCGTTAAAATTTGATTTCGGCAGCATCACCCTTAATCAGGGACAGTCGGTTACCCTGGAATGGGATATGAGGGCGCCGGTCAATGCACCGAGAAACAAGGTAGCCTGGAACTCGTTTGGTTATGCCGCCACTTATCCCGATGAAGGCGGCCCTCAGGCATTTTTGCCTTCGGAACCTATCAGGGTGGGCTTCCAAGTCCAAGACCCCGATCCAGCAGGTACCGGAAATATAGGCGACTTTATCTGGGTGGATACGAATGCAAACGGCATTCAGGAGCCGGGGGAAAATGGCATTAATGGTATTTTGGTGAATCTGTATAAGAACTCGGATCTTACAAAACCGATCGCTTATACCAGAACCGGTAATGAGCATTCCACCGGAAAGGCAGGTTATTATGAATTTCCTAACCTTTCTGAGGACGATTATACGGTGGAATTCGTCATGCCGGCCGGATATTACCTGTCGCCTAAAGATGCCGTTGGCGATGATGGCTTAGACAGTGATTTTATTGTACATGACGCGACTGCCGGAACATACCGGGTCAGTAAAACTCTTGGATACGAGGAAACCGATATGACTTTGGATGCAGGTATTTACACCAAAGGGTCTATCGGTGACTTGGTTTGGGAGGACACGAACGCTAACGGCGTTCAGGATGCGGGAGAACCTGGCATCAAGGACGTAACGGTCGAATTGTATAAGGACTCCGATACGGTAACTCGTATCACTTACATGACGACTGACAGCAGCGGCAAGTACAGCTTTGCTAATTTGGATCCTGGTAATTATCGTGTTAAGTTCATCAGGCCTGACGGGTATAAATCGACTCTCAAGGATCAAGGGAGCGATAGCCTCGATTCCGACCGGGATGAAGCAACGGAATTTAGCCACACTGTGGCATTAAATTCGGGTCAAATCGATAATACGGTGGATGCCGGATTTTACCTCGGTGAAATTGGCGACCGTGTCTGGCACGACCGGAACGCTAACGGCGTTCAGGATGTAGGGGAGCCGGGAATAGCAGGGGTAACGGTTAATCTGTATAATGCAGCAAATCTTACTACTCCTGTAAAAACCACGACGACCGACAGCAGCGGTATTTATAAATTTACCAGACTCTTTCCTGGGAATTATGCAATAAAATTTATTCGTCCGGGAAGCTACACTTACTTCTCTCCGGCCAAACTCGGAGGAGATGCTTCGAAGGACAGTGATCCTGTTTTTGGGGATAGGACTGCAGCCGAGGCATGGGTTGACAATATTACGCTGAACGACGGCGGACGAGACTATACCTTTGATGCGGGCGTGTATGGGCCGGCCAAACTCGGGGATAAGGTATTTCTTGATGCCAATAAAAACGGCATTCAAGATATTGGAGAAGCGGGGATTCCGGGTGTAACCGTCGAATTGTATCGAGCTTCTTCGCCGGGTACTCCGGTAGCCACAGCGGTAACAGACAGTTCTGGTTTATACCAGTTTACTGGTCTGGATCCGGACAATTATTTCGTAAAATTCGGCAAACTGCCGGGATACGTTATAACCTCCAAGGATCAAGGCGGATCTGACGCTTCCGATTCGGACGCAGATCCGACTACAGGTAAAACAGATGTTATCACGTTGGTTTCCAGAGACGATATACAGACTGTGGATGCCGGCCTCTACGTTCCAACAAACGGTACTATTGGAGACTTGGTTTGGAATGATTTGAATACAGACGGCTTGCAGGATGCGGGAGAGCCGGGGATATCGGGCGTGACGGTTGAGCTGTACAATGCGGATACTAACGCTCTGCTCAACACTACGACCACGGATGCCTCGGGACACTACCTGTTCTCCAATCTTTCTCTCACCGGCAACTACAAGGTGAAGTTCCTTAAGCCGGCCGGGTTCGCAGAAAGTCTTGCAAATGCGGGAAGCGATGACAGTCTGGATTCGGACAGAGACAAGTCAACCGGGTTTAGCCATACCCTGACGCTAACTTCAACTGTTAACGACCTAACGGTGGACGCCGGTTTCTATAAACTGGCTAAGCTCGGAGACAAGGTGTTTATAGACAGCAACGAAAACGGCATTCAGGATTCGGGTGAGGTCGGGGCAGCGAATGTTACAGTTAGTCTGTATCGCTCAAATGACTTAATGGCCTCTATCGCAACGACGGTTACGGATGGTAATGGCAATTACCTCTTTGATAACTTGGAGCCGGGTTCTTATGTGGTCGACTTTACGTTACCTAGCGACTATGTGTTTACCTCAAGGAATGAGGGAACGGACGCGGCAAAAGATTCGGATGCGGACCGCATAACAGGCCGCACCGACAGCATTGCACTGCTTCCCGGAGATGATAACAGAACGATTGATGCTGGAATTTATCTTCCTACTGATGGGTCCATTGGAAACCTGGTCTGGGATGATTTGAATGCAAACGGCATACAAGACGCGGGAGAGCCGGGCATACCGGGCGTAACAGTTGAGCTGTACGACGCGGATACGAATGTATTGCTCAAAACTACAACCACGGATGCCGCGGGACAGTATCTCTTCGCAGACCTTATCCTTCCACCCAACTATAAGGTGAAATTCATTAAACCTGACGGGTACGAGGATAGTCCTGCAAATGCAGGAAGCGATGACAGCAAGGATTCGGACAGAGACAACACGACTGAATTCAGCCATTCGCTTTCCATAAAATCAAGTATTCACGATTTAACGGTGGACGCCGGTTTTTACAAGCTGGCGACGCTTGGCGACAAGGTGTTTAGGGACGATTCTGTGAACGGTATCCAGGATCCGACCGACCCTGGCGTGGCGAATGTCGAGGTTAGTTTGTACCGTTCCGATAACCTGACGGTACCTGTCGCAACAATGGATACCGATGGCAGCGGCAACTACTTGTTTGAAAATCTGAAACCTGGTTCTTATGTGGTCAAGTTTACGGCCGTTAGCGGTTATAAATTTACACAGAAGAACATAGGGACGGATGAGGCCGTCGATTCGAATGCGGACAGCAACGGTGTTACCGACAGCATTGAACTGAAGTCCGGAGACAATATCAGAACGGTAGATGCCGGAATCTATGAGCTGGCTAAACTAGGCGACAAAGTATTTATAGACAGCAACAAGAACGGGATTCAGGATCCGGACGAATCCGGCGTGGCGAATGTCACGGTTAAGCTGTATCGTTCCGGCGCACCGGCGGTACTTGTCGCAACAACAGTCACTGATGCCACCGGCAATTATCTGTTCGAAGATCTGGACCCGGGTTCTTATGTGGTTGAGTTTACAGCGGGGAACGGTTATGCCTTTACCTCTAAGAATACGGGAACCGATGTGTCCATTGATTCAGATGCGAACGAAAAAGGCATTACCGACAGCATCGTTCTGACAGCAGGAGCAGTTAATAGAACGATAGACGCGGGGATCTATATTCCGTCTAACGGTTCTATTGGAAACCTGGTCTGGGATGATTTGAATGCAAATGGCTTGCAGGATGTGGGAGAACCGGGTATACCGGGCGTAACGGTTGAGCTGTACGACGCGGATTCGAGTGCATTGCTTAAAACCACAACCACGGATGCGCTAGGAGTTTATCTTTTCTCGGACCTGCCGCTTTCGGCTAACTATAAGGTGAAATTCGTTAAGCCGGACGGGTACAAGGAGAGTCCTACGAATACTGGAAGTGATGATAGTCTGGATTCGGACAGGGACAGTGCAACCGGATTCAGCCACATTCTTACCTTGAGTTCAAGTGTTACCGATCTAACGGTGGACGCCGGCTTCTATAAGCTGGCCAAGCTGGGTGATAAAGTGTTCAAAGACGTTGCTGCGAACGGAATTCAGGATCCGACTGACCCAGGCGTACCGAATGTCGCGGTAAGTTTGTATCGTTCAGATAACCTGACGGCACCTGTCGCATCAACTTTTACCGATGGTAACGGCAACTACCTGTTCGAAAATCTGGAGCCGGGTTCTTACGTGGTTAGGTTTGCAGCCGTCAGCGGCTATAACTTTACCGCAAAAAATTCGGGAACTGATGCGGCTCTCGATTCGAATGCGGACAGTACGGGCATTACAGACAGTATTGTGCTGCTTTCCGGAGACGACAACAGAACGGTAGATGCGGGAATTTATCGTCCGTCAAACGGCTCTATTGGAAACCTGGTCTGGAACGATTTGAATGCAAACGGCTTGCAGGATGCAGGAGAACCGGGCATACCGGGCGTAACGGTTGAGCTGTACGACGCGGATACGAATGTATTGCTCAAATCTACAACCACGGATGCTTTGGGACTTTATCTCTTCCCGAACCTGGTGCTATCGGCTAACTATAAGGTGAAATTCATTAAGCCGGACGGGTACAAGGAGAGTCCTGTGAATGCCGGTAGTGATGATAGTCTGGATTCGGACAGAGACAGTTCAACCGGATTCAGTCATATCGTTATCTTAAGCTCAAGTGTTACCGATTTAACGGTGGACGCCGGTTTCTATAAGCTGGCCAAGCTGGGCGATAAAGTGTTCAGAGACGTTGCTGCGAACGGAATTCAGGATCCGACTGACCCGGGCGTGGCGAATGTCACGGTTTTCCTGCATCGTTCCGATAACCTGACGGTACCTGTCGCAACAACAGTTACTGATGGCAACGGCAGCTACCTGTTCGAAAATCTGGAGCCGGGTTCTTATGTGGTCAGGTTTGCAGCCGTTAGCGGCTATAACTTTACCGCAAAGAATTCGGGAACTGATGCGGCCCTCGATTCGAATGCGGACAGCACGGGCATTACAGACAGTATTGTGCTGCTTTCCGGAGACGATAACAGAACGGTAGATGCGGGAATTTATGTTCCTAACTCCGGCGGCGGTCGCAGCGGCGGAAGAAGCGGAGGTACTCCTCCGGCTCCTACACCGGAACCAACACCGGGCCCGACACCAGGAACGACACCGGGACCAACCCCTGGGCCTACTCCGGGACCAACACCAGGACCAACTCCGGCCCCGACTCAGGGTCCGGCACCAGAGCCAACACCGGATCCAGCCCCGGCACAAACTCCGGGACCAAATCCGGAGCCTGCTCCTGAGCCGCTTACAGCAGCACCTGTAGTTACGAATGAGAATACTGCCGTAACGGGGGCTGTGCCGGACACAGGCAATAAATCCGCATCGTATTCGATGCAGACGGAGCCTCAGAACGGAACTGTTGAATTGTCGGAGGACGGCAAATGGGTTTATACGCCGAAGGAAGGTTACATCGGCACGGATTCCTTTGTTGTCGAAGTCAAGGATTTTGCCGGTAACGTTACTTACCAAGAAGTTCAAGTCAATGTACTTCCTAAGACTAACATGAACGCTTCGAAACCGGCACCTTCGCTCATTCCAAAAACAGGCCAGCAACCTTACAGCGAATTGTACCTGGCAGGTCTGGCGTTGATATTTGCAGGACTGAGCGTTTTCGGAGTAACCCGCTGGCAGCAGCGAAAAATGAAATAATACTTGCGGGGGCACAGGATTGTGCCCCTGCTTCACTTCAACGCGATAGACATGCTACAATTTGGTTCAAAGGAGGGAAGAAAGCCTAATGCTTAAGCGGACAGCCGTGCCGGGGGCTTACAGATTTTTTTATTGGTCGGCCTCATTATTGATATGTGCAGGACTTCTGCTTGTCAGTATCGATTGGTACATACAACATTCGGAGCGAACCGAATCGCAGCAGTTGAAAGCTCAGCTGACAAGTTTGTACTATGCCGAAGAACGGCAAGCGGCCCCCCCTCCGAAAGAAAAAGAGGAAATCGGCGAACCGATTAACGGGAGCAACCCTTTACCTGCCGGCCCAACAGTAAACGAGAGATTTGAAAGACTGCTGGCGATGAATAGCGAAATGATCGGATGGATTCATGTAGACGGCACTCAGGTCGATTACCCGGTGCTTCAGCACAAGGATAATGATTATTATTTAAACCGAGACGCAACCGGCAAAAAATCAATTTACGGCAGTATCTTTATGGATTATCGCCTGGATATCGACCAGCCGCAGCGGAACCTTGTTGTGTATGGCCATAATATGCTGGACGGTTCGATGTTCGGAAGTCTCCTGCAATTTAAAAACAAAGATTTTTTTGAAACATACAGAAATATCACTTTTGAAATCAAAGGAAAAAGAACCGACTGGGACATATTTGCCGTGTATACCGTCGATGCAAGAGAAGATACAATCGACGTTTCCTATGAAAATAACCAAGCATTTCTGGATGCTTTGAACCGATATCGAAATAAATCATTCTTTAGTACGGAAGTCATTCCGCAAGAAGACGATGAAATACTCACACTCGTAACATGCAGCAACGAGACGGATGATACGCGTTTGGTCATGCATGCGGTAAAAAAGAGATCCAGTGCCCCTTATCTTAACGCTTCGGCAAAACCTGATCTTTAGGAAGGTCCGGTCCTCTAACTTCGGCGGGAGGGTACCGGACTTTTTTGCATGGGAAAAAGGCGATTCGATCCGCCGCGGGCACTTTCACATTTTCTCCATGAAAAAGACTTGCCAAGAAGCCGTTCTCGCTTTACAATGAGAACTGTTATCATTTGCGTCCGATAATGAGAATCGTTATCATAAATTTTCCTGAGGAGTTGTACCATTGTGACCATTTCGTACCGCCATTCGCTTATATCCGTTATGCTTGGAACTTCTTTGCTGCTGACTGCTTGCGGAGGCAATGCCGCCACAGGCAAGCCGGCAGCGCAGGAAAATAAAGCGGCCGAAGGAGGAGCGAAGCCTGCTGCAGCGGCGGTTGTAACCCCGGAGCTGAAAGCCGCCGTCGATCAGTACCGCAAATTTGTAATCGCGCAAAGCGATGAATTTGTCAAAGCGACCGATGCGTTCACGAAGGCGGTGAAGGCGGGCGACATCGAAACGGCGAAGAAGCTGTACGGCCCGAGCCGGATGTACTATGAGAGAATCGAACCGATCGCCGAAGCGCTCGGCGACTTCGATCCGTGGATCGACGCGCGGGAAGGCGATGTGCCGGATAATGAGTGGCGCGGCTTCCACCGTCTGGAGAAAGCGCTCTGGGAAACGAAGTCGGCCGCAGGCCAGGAGAAGGTTGCGGACCAGCTTTTGCAGGACGTCAAGCAGCTTCGCGTGAAGGTGGAAAGCGTCGAGATCGCTCCCGAGATGCTCGTAACCGGCGCGGTCGAGCTGCTGAACGAGGTATCGAACGGCAAGGTGACCGGGGAAGAGGAGCGCTATTCGCACACCGACCTGTACGACTTCGCCGCTAACGTGGAGGGGGCGAAGGAAATTTTCACCGTGCTGAAGCCGGTGCTGGAGAAAAAGAATGCGGCGCTCGCGGGAGAAATTGATACCCGTTTTACCGAACTAGACAAGGAGCTTGCCCCTTTCCGAAAAGATAAAGATTTCGTTCCGTACACCGAGCTGAGCAAGGAGCAAACGAAAAAATTAAGCCAGGCGATCGACGCCTTGGCCGAGCCGCTCTCGAAAATGGGCACGATAGTGGAGGGTTAAGCGATGGGCGATTCGGAGAATAAGAGTTTTTTGCAAAAGCCGCTCTCGCGCCGCGATGCGCTCAAGCTGGCCGGTGCGGGAGGCATCGGCCTTCTGCTCGGGGCCGGCGGCGTCAAGGGATTGGCCATGGGCCAAAATTTAATGACAAAATCGACGGCCAGCGCCTCGGACAAAGGCATCGTGCCGTTTTACGGGAAGCATCAGGCCGGCATCGTCACCCCCGCGCAGGATTTCATCTGCATGGGGGCGTTTGATTTTACAGCCGGCGATATCGCTGCAGTTCGCGAGCTGTTCAAGAGCTGGACGGAGGCGGCGGCGCGGATGGCGCAAGGGCAAGGCGTCGGCGAAGAAACGGGCAACGCCCTGCTGCCCCCGCAGGATACCGGGGAAGCGATGGGACTTGCCGCAGTGCGCACGACGATCACGTTCGGGCTGGGCGCTTCGTTTTTCGACGGGCGGTTCGGGCTGGCCGGGAAAAGACCCCCGGGGTTCGTCGACATGCCGCGGTTCAAAGGAGACGACCTGCGGTCCGAATGGTCCGGCGGCGACGTGGTCGTGCAGGCATGCGCGGACGACCCGCAGGTGGCGTTCCACGCCATCCGCAACCTAGTCCGCATCGCGCGGGGCAAAGCGGTGCTGCGCTGGATGCAGGAAGGGTTCCAGCGCACCGGCGCCGCCGACCCGAAAGGCGCGACTCCGCGCAATCTGTTGGGGTTTAAGGACGGCACAAACAACCCGAATGTGCAGGATCCGCAGGTGGCGGACGAGGTCGTCTGGGCGAAAGGCACCGACGGCGCGGAGTGGATGGACGGCGGCACCTATATGGTGATGCGGCGCATCCGCATGCGCATTGAGGTATGGGACCGCACGACGCTCGGCGAGCAGGAGGCGACATTCGGCCGCAGCCGCGATTCCGGAGCGCCGCTCGGGCAAAAAAATGAATTCGATCCGCTTGATTTTGACAAGAAGGACGAAAGCGGCAAGCCGATGATTCCGGCCAATTCCCACGTAGCGCTGGCGCATATGGACGGGAAGGTGAAAATATGGCGCCGCGGCTACTCGTATTCGAACGGCATCGACATGAAGACGGGGCAGATCGACGCCGGGTTGCTGTTCATATGCTTCAACCGCGACCCGCGCAATCAGTTCATCCCCATGCAGCAAAAGCTGGCGGCACAGGATAAGCTTAACGAATATATCGTTCACGTCGGCAGCGGGCTTTATGCATGCTTGCCGGGAGCGAAGCAGGGCGGCTATATCGGCGATACTTTATTTTAAACATCGGAGTGAGCTTGAGCATATGAGACGATATTTGGTTGGACTGCTGCTGGCCGTTATGCTGCTCCTGCAGGCGGTGCCGGCGCTCGCCGCGGGAACGAACCTGCCGGCGGAAACCCGGAATCAGATGATCGCGCTGGCGAGCGATGCGCTTATCGGCGCCGGCGGCAAGGATTGGAGCCATGTCTCGGCGGTTATCGGGCAGCTCAAACCGCTTTGGACGTCTGCGGCGGCTGCGGATACGTCGGACGAAGCGAAGGCGGTGACGGCGGCGTTTGCGAAAGCCGAACAGGAGCTGGCGAAGCCGCAGAAGGATAATGCTGCCGCTTACGAAGCGGTATCCGCGCTCGTCAAGGCGCTCGACGGCTACGTCAGCGCGGGAGACGGCGACGCCGCCAAAGAGAAGGCGCACAAGCAGGTGCAGACGGCGCTTGTGCCGCAGCTGCAAAAGAGCCTTATCGCCGTGCAGGCAGGCGATATCGCGCAGGCGAAGACGGCGTTTGCGGCGTTTAACGGCGGCTGGTCGAAGGCGGAGAGCCTGATTCGCCAGGATAACGCCAAGGTTTACGGCGCGATCGAGGTTAAAATCAGCGGCGCGCGCATCGCGCTGAACACCGAGCCGGCGGATGCGGCCAAAGCGGCCGCCAAGCTGCAGGAGCTGATCGCCGCGCTGCAGGACTACGCGGCGGGCGGCACCGCCGCAGGCGCGGCCGATGCGCCGGCGGACAGCATCCGCACGATCGGCGGGCTGCTGCAGCTGCTGGACGCCGCCTCGGCGGATGTGCAAAGCCGGCGCGCCGCCGACGCTGCGGCGAAGATGGACCGCTTCGTAGCGGTCTGGCCTGCGCTCGAAGGCGAAGTGGCGACGCGCTCGCCGCAAGCCTACGAGCGCATCGAGGCGAAAATGGTGGCGGTGCCCATCCTGCTGCTGTCGAATCCGCCTGCGTTCGAACAGGCAAGCGCTGCGCTCGGGGAGCTGCGCAAGGAGCTCGAGCCTTACGCGGAAGCGGCATCGTACACGGCGTGGGATGCCGGCGTGATTTTGTTTCGCGAAGGGCTGGAGGCGATCCTCATCATCGCCGCGCTCGTCTCGTTCCTGAACCGGTCGGGCAACGCCGACAAACGCAAATGGATCTGGTCCGGAGCGGGGGCCGGCATTGCCGTATCGGGGCTGATGGCCGTCGTCTTATCGATGCTGCTGTCGCAGCTGTCGACCGGCAGCTCGCGCGAGTTGATCGAGGGAATAACCGGGCTTGTCGCCGTCGGTTTCATGGTATCGATCGGAGCGTGGCTGCACCGCAAGTCGAACCTTCGCGCGTGGAACGCGTTTGTCGAGAAAACGATCGGCGAATCGCTGTCCAAAGGCGCGCTTTGGTCGCTTTTTGCGGCGGCTTTTCTGTCGGTCATGCGCGAAGGGGCGGAAACGCTCATCTTTTACATCGGGATGGCCCAGGCCATTTCGACCGCGGATATGCTGCTGGGCGTCGGGACCGCCTTACTGCTGCTTGCGGTGATCGGCTTCCTGATCATCCGGATGAGCAAGCGTATTCCCGTGCGGCCGTTTTTCCTGATGGCGAGCCTGCTGCTGTATTACTTGGCGTTCAAATTCATCGGCGTCAGCATTCACGCGCTTCAGGTGACCGGACACGTAGCGGCCCACACGCCGGGGTATTTGCCGGACATTTCACTGCTCGGCATGTACGGCAGCTGGGAGACGACAGGGGCGCAGCTCGTCGTGCTGGCCGTCATACTGTGGAACGTGATTCGGGCAGAGCGGAAAACGCAGGTAAGCTGGACGCGCAAGACCGCTTGACATTGTGGAGCATAGCAAAAAACCGGAGCTTTCTTCCAAGGAAGGAGCTCCGGTTTTTTTATAGCGTTTCAAGAAGAACTTAGCCGGCTTACTCGCCGTCCGGTCCCATAAACTCATCGAGACTGCGGTTGGCCTTGCTTTGATTGCACAAATTGCAGGCGCATACGCAGTTGACCGGCGTGGTGTGACCGCCCTTGGAGCGGGGCAGCAGGTGGTCGATCGTGTCTCCATATTCTCCGCAAAAATAACACGTGTACCGGTCCCGTTCCAAAATATATCGGCGAAACGATTTGTTGCTGTAAATGCGCCGGATCGTATGGCGATTGACGACGACGGCGGCGTACTCCTTGACGAGCGTAACCGCCGTCTCCAGATCGGTCTCCTGCTGCCAGCGCCGACCTTTGTCCGTTTTGCCGCGCATCCAGATGATGCCGCTGCGGTTCAGCCGAAGCACCCGCGGGTCCGGTCCGGCCGGCTTGGGCGGCGGCAGCGGAAGAGGCCGGCGGGAGAGCCGTACCGGTGCAGCTGGCGTCTCCGTTTCAGGAAGGACCTGCCGCCGGCGGGGCGCTGCGATGTTTTCGGGCAGGATCGGCTGGGCGGTCGCCTTCCTTTTCAGCTTCTGGCAGGAGCGGCAGGTGCCGCGGCGGGATGTTTTGCCGGAACGCCTGCCGGCTCTGCGGTCAAATTGCGTGAGAGGTTTCGTTTTCAAGCAATGAGCGCATGTTTTGTAGGGTCTCGTCTCGTCCCCGGGCAAATTGCCGTCTGGCGGGGGATGCTGTGTCAGGCTCATATGCTTCACCTCTCGAGGCCGTGGGATCACTTTATATTATATTGTACAGAAAAAAGCGGCGAAGGTATACCATTAAACACAGGAAAGCCCCGTCTCTTAAGGAGCGGGGCTGCTTATACCGTTTTAACTGCGGGGCGCAGGCTTATACAGCAGGGAACATATCGCGGAAATGCAAGCCATACCCGCCATGGCCCAGAATATATTGGAGTATGCGGATGCGAGCGGCAAATTTTTTTGCCAGACGAGAGCCGTTCCTGTCATCGCCACGCCGAAGGCGCCGCCGAAAAACTGGGTGAGCTGCGACAACCCCATTCCGGCGCCGACCAGCTCTTTCGGCAGAATGCGCGAAATTTCGTTGGATACGCTGCTCGTCAGCGAGGTGATGCCGAGGCTCATCAGCATGAAGATGACGAGGGTCGCGAAGGCGTAACTCCCGCCAAACAAAGCGAACAGCACCGTCGAGCCGATCAGCAGCACATGAGCCCAGCGGATCATCGGCAAATTGCCGAACCGGTTGATGATCCGGCCGATTCCGCCGGAGGCGAGCACCGAAAGAATTGCTCCGGGAAAAATCATCAGCCCGGTTTCCGAAGAGCTTTTGCCGAACAGCCGGATGAGCATCAGCGGCATTACGAACAGCGTCGTAAATTGGGCTACGTACGAGACGAAGCCGGATACGCTGAGGGTCATATAACGTTTATGGCGAAACAGGGCAGGCTGTATGAAAGGGTTCGGCACCCGATGGATGCGGGCCCACAGGACAATTAGCGAAACGGCTCCGGCAAGCAGCGCCGGGAAGGAATAGGTAGTCATAAACAGCAGCAGGCCGGTCGTGCCGATGCCGACCAGAACGGCTCCGATCAGGTCGAATTGGACCTTGCTTGTTTTTTCGAACGGAAGAATTCGATTAAAAAACGGAATCATCACCAGCACGAAGCCGGTCACCGCGAACAAATAGTTCCAGCCCAAGTACTGCGTAGCGGCTCCGCCGATAACCGGTCCCAGGCCGAACCCGAGCGATGCCGAGGAGATGATGGCGGAAATCGACTTGCCCCGGCGGGCCGCCGGTACGTAGCGGGTCAGCAGCACGATGCCGAGACCGGGAGCGGATGCCGCACCCACTGCTTGCAGCAGTCTTGCGCACAGCAGCATGATGAAATTGTGGCTGACGAACCCTAACGCCGAGGCGACGGTGAGGCACGTAAGGCCGATCGTCAGCAGCGTTTTGATGGGAAGATAATCGGACAACCGGCTGTACGTGATCGAAAAGATCGCAAACGTGATGGAGTATCCCGTCACAATCCAGGAAGCCGCCGTGGACGAGAGGGCGAACTCTTTGGCGACCTGCGGCAGAGCCACGTTAAACATCGTCGTATTCATGACGACGAGAATGACCGTGATGCTTAGCAGCGCGACAAGCAGGCCCTCTCTTCGAATCAGCGGGGTATCCGCAGCCAAAGCGGCTTGTGGTGCGGTTTGCGTTTGCATAAACAACCTCCCGGCAAATACTTTGATTAATAAATAGTTTAATTACATTACTATTTTTAACTAAAGTATCAGTCCGACCGCTTTTTGTCAATGCCCCAAGGAAAAAAAAGACAAAAAACCGGTGCCGGGCATGTTCGATGCCAGGTGCCGGTTTTATAGGAAGGTCGACTCTTCGGTTCGCGGTCAGGAAGGCTTGCGTTTGTCCGCGAGCTGGTTGTAATCGCTTAAATATCGCTCGATTTCCTTCAGCTGTGTGCTCATTTCCTGCAGTTTGTCCACAGAAATTGTTTCGAAAATCTGGGTAGCCTGCTTGGCATACTGTTCGCGCATAGACAGGAGCTTGCGTTTTCCTTCTTCGGTCAGCTCGACGTAAATAATGCGGCGGTCCGTGGTGGAGCGCACTCTTGTTACCCACCCCTGGGCCTCCAATTTATCGATCAGGCTGGTTGCCGCCCCCAGAGTGATGCCCAAATGGTCGGCAATATCGTTCATTTTCATCTGAGTCTTATGTTCCAATTGGAAGATGAGCGAAATTGAGGAGCAGGAGATGTTGGCATCACAGCTCATAAGCGCGATCGTCTGCTTGATTTGCCGATTCATATCCATCAGATGGCGCCACAGAACGGAAATATGCTGATCTTTATCCATGCCGTCCCCCCTATTCGCTTTATTTATTTTGTATTGTACTAACAAATTGTTTAAAGATCAAACTATTCGGAGTGCGAAAATAACAACCCTGCAAGCAGACCCAGGGTTCCGGCGATGTTTTCAAATGAGAATTTGTAAAATAGCCGATTGACAAAACTAATATGATTAGTTATTATACTAATATAATTAGTTTTGAGGAGTGGCAAAACATGAGAACAAGAACGTACGGCCAATTGACCCAGCTTACTTTTTTGCCGAATTTTTTCCCGGTGAATTGTTACTTAGTGGAAGAGGAGAGCGATCTCACTTTAATCGATGCGGCGCTGCCATACAGCGCGGCGGCTATTCGCGAAGCGGCGCGGAAGATCGGCAAGCCGATTGCCCGCATTATCCTGACGCACGCCCACGGCGACCACATCGGTGCGCTGGATCGGCTGAAGGAGGCGCTGCCGGAAGCGCAGATCATGATATCCCGGCGCGATGCCAAGCTGCTCGCCGGCGATCGTGAGCCGGAGCCGGGGGAGCCGGCGGCGCCGCTTAAGGGCGACGTGCCGAAGCCGGGAGCGGTTCGCACGAAGCCGGACCGGCTGCTCGAAGACGGCGACATGATCGGCTCGCTTCGGGCTATCGCAGCCCCCGGGCACACACCCGGCATGATGGCGTTCCAGGATGTGCGCAGCGGCGCGATGGTGGTCGGCGACGCGATGCAGACGTTCGGTGGAGTGGCCGTTTCGGGTAAGGTCAAGCCGCTTTTTCCGTTTCCGGCTTTCGCCACATGGAGCAAGGAAATGTCGCTGGACAGCGCGCGGCGGCTGCGTGAATTCGCTCCTTCGCTGATCGCGCCGGGACATGGGAACGTGATTGTTCAGCCGCTGAACGTTATGGACCGGGCGATCGAGGAAGCCGCACAGTCGCTGCGGAAAGGAGGCCGTCATGGCATATAGACAAGGCTTGGACAAAACCGTTGTGCTGCGTGCGGCAGCGGAAATCGCCGATTCGGTCGGGCTGGAACAGGTCACTTTAGCCGCGCTCGCGCAAAAATTAAACGTCAAGACACCTTCCTTGTACAACCACGTGAACGGGTTGCCCGGACTACGCAAGGAGCTGGCTCTGCACGGGCTGACGCTCCTCAAGGAAGAGCTGGCCGATGCGGTGCTCGGCAAGGCGGGAGACGACGCTTTGCTGGCCG
This sequence comes from Paenibacillus hamazuiensis, assembly GCF_023276405.1. Lineage (NCBI taxonomy): Bacteria > Bacillati > Bacillota > Bacilli > Caryophanales > Paenibacillaceae > Paenibacillus > Paenibacillus hamazuiensis. Next base: position 6,718,397 of record NZ_JALRMO010000001.1, on the reverse strand, counting down.
TCGGCTGGGCATTCGTCACATTTGCCCGGAACCGCCCGGGGTTATATGAGGCGACGATTTCCGCGCCGGATCCGCAGGACCCGGAGCTTGTTCGGGCATCGGAAGACGTAGTCGGTCTGCTGTACCGCATCCTGGAGCCGTACCGGCTGAGTACCGACGATGCCGTACATGTGATCCGCGGGCTGCGCAGCCTGGTGCACGGATTCGCCATGCTGGAGCTGAAGCACGGCTTCGGTATGGACATCGACCGGGACGAGAGCTTGCGGCGGCTTCTTGCCATTTATATCGCCGGAATCGGCGGACCTAAACGATAATACGAACCGCATGCAAGCGAGCTGTCATCCGGCTTCGACTGCATGCGGTTCGGTTCTTTGTACGGGTTTCCGGACATACGTTAAGGATGGAACAGCTTTTTCGAATAAGATTTGCACTGTCCTGTCATAATAAAGAGAGCGTTTACAAAGAAGTACCCTCAACCCGCAAATTGTTCCATCTTTCAGTCTAAAGCGAGGTTTAAAAAAGGCATCTTGACAGCTACGGACTTCGGCAGTATTATTTTCTAAAGTAATTCCGACCAAATCAGTCAGAAATATGAGAGGGATGAGGAGCTTGAAAAACAATTTGATCGAAGCGATCCAATCCAACTGGATCAGTTTGCTTGTTTCGGTCGTGCTGATCGTGCTGCTGCACTTGCTCGCCAGAAAGCGGGTCAATTTCGGCTACCGCGTATTGGTTGCCTTAGGTCTCGGCCTTGTGGCCGGCATTATTTTCAACCGCTTTAAGCTGGACGCCACCAGTGTCAACACCATTGGGACGATTTACGTCGATCTGGTCAAAATGCTGGTTATTCCGCTCGTTTCGGCGCTTGTGATCACGAGTATTACGTCGATTTCGAGCCTCGGCCAGCTGAGAAAAATCGGAGTCAAGACGATTGCCTTGTTCCTGATCACAACCGGCATTGCCGCGGTTATCGGGCTGCTGGTAGCGCTCGTCATCGATCCGGGGTCGGGCATTGAGCAGGCGGTGCCGAAAAACTTCAAGCCGCGCGAAATTCCGACGTTCTCCCAAGTTATTCTCGACCTGATGCCGACGAATCCAATCAGCGATATGGCCAATGCGAAAGTCGTTCCCGTGCTTATCTTTTTCATTTTTGTCGCCATTGCGATCGTTCATGTCGGCTCGAAAAAACCGGAGGTTGTGGCACCTGTCAAGCAGTTCGTTGAATCGTTCGCGCAAATTATGCACCAGGTGGCGAAATACATCATCCGCCTGACCCCTTACGGAGTGTACGCGCTGATTGCCACCATGGCCGCCAAATACGGGCTGGAAACATTGGCTCCGCTCGTTAAAGTCATTGCAGCGACCTACGTCGCCCTGATCATTCATTTTGTGCTCACGTTCGGCGGACTTGTCTCGCTGGTAGCGAGAGTGAATCCGATCAAGTTTTTCCGCAAAGCGTACCCGACGATTGCGGTTGCCTTCACGACGCGGAGCAGCTATGTGACGCTGCCGGTCAACCTTGAAGTGATCACCAAGCGGCTGCGCGTATCGCCGCGGATTGCCAGCTTCATCGCACCGCTCGGAGCAACAATGAATATGAACGGTTGCGGAGGCGTTTGGCCAGCCGTTGTGGCTATTTTCGTGGCCCGCGTGTACGGCATTCCTCTCGGCATTCCCGAATATATCCTGATTGTGCTCGTCAGTATGATCTCTTCCGTCGGCGTAGCCGGCGTACCGGGACCCGCATCGATTTCCACGACCGTGGTGCTGACTGCTCTCGGCCTGCCGATCGAAGGACTCGGTCTTGTGCTCGCGATCGATGCCGTCGTCGATATGGGACGTACCGCCGTCAATGCGACCGGCACTACCGTATGCTCGCTGATCATCGCCAATTCCGAAGGAGAGTTCGACCGCGAAGCGTTCGACCGGGACGAAGAGGATCAGCTGGAGCTGAATCTGGCTTAAATAAACTCATCATTACAAAAAGAGGCAGCATAAGCTGTCTCTTTTTGTCGTCAGGCCAGTTTAGTCCAATAGTGGGATATGCATGAATGAGAACTTTCTGCACGCAAAAATACTTTCGCTAAAACGCTCTAAATTTATGATCTATATGTTATAATTGTAATAAATAGTGAATATACTAATTGAAAGTCGGAGGCAGCATTGTATAATATACTATTTTACGAGAAAGAAGATGGGACTAAACCAGTTGAAGATTTTATCGATCAGCTTGATGCTGCTGCCCAAAGTAATAAAAATGCACGGGTCCAACTAGAACAGATTATTTATTGCCTGAATCGGTTAGAGGATAAAGGTACGCGTGCAGGCGAAAAATTTACGAAACGAATCTCAAGTGATATTTGGGAACTACGGCCAGGAAATAATCGAATTTTATTCTTTGGTTGGAATGGAAATCATTTTGTCCTACTTCATCATTTTACTAAAACCACGCAAAAGACGCCTGAACGGGAAATAACACTTGCTGAGAAACGAATGGAAGATTGGCTCTCTAGAAAGAGGAAGGAGTGACCTTATGAAAGGCTGGAGTGAGAAAAAGAAGGAATTAAAATCAATAGATCCGATGAGAATGAATGAGCTTGAAGCGGTCGCACAATTAGTGAATGCGATTCATCAGAGACGTATTCAGTTAGGCTGGACCCAAAAGGAGTTAGCGGATAAAGTGGGCCTCCATCAAGAATCTATTGCACGAATCGAGAGTGGAGGGACTATTCCTCGCATGGATACCGTTTTTAAGTTGGCATTTGCACTTGGTATGAAAATTAGCTTGCATGGAATGGAAGAGGCGGCAGCTTCCGGTGTGGGTTGAGAAAAATCCGTCTCATGTGAAGGTACAAATCATCATTGCCCGAATGTTAAGTAAGAGCACCGTGACCGGTGCTCTTTATGTTTCTAAATGAGGAAATCTTGGCTTTCCATCATACCCGCTCAAACCCTTCTTCCTTCAAATAAGCGATCGCTTCCTCTTCGGTTTCGAAGGCCGATTCGAGATTCAGCCCCGCATAAACGTACCACAGCTCGTCCTCGTGAACGAGCAGCAGCGTCTGGTTATCGGGTCCCTTCCAGCGCTGCTCCCGGCCTTCCCCGATGAGTGCCTGTTCCCGGTCCGTCTTGGGCGAAAGCGAGTGAATCGATGCCCGGATCAGCTCCCGCAGCTCATCCGCGGTATAGTCGCGAATGTTCACCAGGCCGCGCTCGTCCGTATCGTAGCCGTGCAAATGCCCGGCGTAGACGAACCCGTTGCCGTTCGGGTGCAGGTGATAGACGATATTTTTCTTGTCGTAGGCGCTGTCCTCGTATTGGAAGTTGACGCGTCCGAGCGAGACGTCTTTGCGGGTCAGCTCGGGAAACTCGGCGATAATCTCCAGCTTTTGGTCAAATGAAAGCATAGGAACCTCCACAAAATTCGGTATGGCAGAGATTATATCATACCGCCAGGGACGCACCAAATGCACACAAGGAGACTTTCGCTCGCCGGGTTATCTTTTTTCGTCAAAATTGGGTATGATGTCTAAATAGAATGTAAGAAAAGGGGCGAGAGCCGTGCTCGAATGGACCGGGGAGCGGATTATCCCGAAGCAGCTGAAGCCTTCGAACGGCATGCTGCTGGAGCATCTGGCGCGTTATTATTTCGCCACGCCGTACGTACGCGGCCGGGTGCTTGATATTGCCTGCGGTACCGGCTACGGCGCGCACATGGTAGCGAAGGAGCGCAAACGGGAAGTGACGGAGATCGTCGGGGTCGATAACGACGCGGATACGATCCGCTATGCGCAGCGGGAATATGCCCATCAGAAAATCGCCTTCCGGCAAGGAGACGCCGCCGATCCCGAGCTGCCGGACAAGCTCGGGCAGTTTGATACGATCCTTAGCTTCGAAACGTTGGAGCATATCGAGCAGGAGCAGCTATTTATGGATAATTTGTACCGGATGCTGGCGCCCGGCGGCACGCTTGTGCTATCGAGTCCTTTCGGCCGGGGGCGGGGTATGCCGACGAGCGAGCCGTTCCATATTCATCAGCTGACTCCGCGGGAGTTCGAAGCGCTGTTCGACCGTTACCGGGACGTGGACATCTACTACCAGAGGGGCGTAACGTTTGAGAAGCCGCGGGAAGGGGTACGGTACTTTATCGGCGTGGCGGTGTGCGGGAAAGATTAGAAGTTGGGTAAAAAACGAAGCGGAGCGTATAAGGAGGAGACGTATTTGAAAAGCGGTCAGCAGCGCAAAGACATCACCCCGGGGCTAACGGTCGACATCGTGCTGAAACAGGACCAGGCGACGGGCCGGACGACGCGAGGGATCGTCAAGGACATTTTGACGAATTCCCCTACCCACCCTCACGGCATTAAGGTGCGCCTGACGAGCGGGCAGGTCGGCCGGGTCAAATCGATCATCGAAGATGAAATGGACCCGCATCAAGCCTGAAAGTCGGTGGCTGAGGCCGATTCACGTCCGGCAGGCTGCTTTTTTCTCAGCTGCACCCACTTCGTTTCCGCCAGCTGAGCAAGCCCGAGTGTCATGAACAGTCCGCTCAGCGAGCAAAGTACGGACACCGGCAGCATCCAAAAAGACGTCAGGTTGGAGAAGAAGGCGATGAGCGAAACGGCCAGCACCGGCGCAGCCTGGATGTTGAACCGCTGCATCATGGCTAAGGTAAGTATGCAGGTAATGAAGAACGACAGCGTGCCCGGATACAAGAAATGCAGCAGGCTGCCGATGAACGAAGCGGCAACTGCAGCGGAAATGAGCCTGCACGATTCGGTCACCGACACCTGCCGGGTGATCACGAAATAGCTGAAAGCGCCCAGCGTCGGGTAAAAGAACAATTTTAACATCGAATAATGAGTGGACAGCCAGTAAGCGCCCAGCAAGTATGTGCAAATGATAACCGAACGAATAAACATTATGTACTCCTTGTTATGGGGATGCAGCTATAAGGCGCCCTGCGCCTGCGTTAAAAAAACAACAGCATCTATTTTATACCGGGGCATGGCGTTTGACAACGGTTTTTTCGGGGGAAATCGGGAAAAAAAACGAATTGACACCACCTGGAGGAGCGTTTAGAATTAAAGCCAAGTGAATCGTCGTGACGGAGAACAGGAGAGTCACATGGATTGCTTATCGACCCGATAAGACAATTTATGTGGCTCTTTTTTTCTTTCGCGATAAAAAAACGACTTGGAAAGGAAGTATCACCGATGTCCGCTCAAAAACCGTTGATCATCGCGCACCGCGGCGCCAAAGGGATGGCTCCCGAAAATACGCTGGCCGCATTCAAACTTGGTCTGGAGCAAGGCTGCCATGCCATCGAGCTTGATATTCACCTGTCGGCGGACGGCGAGCTGATTGTTTGCCACGACGATACGCTCGACCGGACGACGAATGGAAAAGGACGCATTGCCGACATGACGCTCGCCGAGATCAAAAAATTCGACGCCGGTCTCTGGTACGGCGAGGAGTTCCGCGGGGAAACGATCCCCACGCTGGGAGAGGTGTTCGACCTCGTGCCGGAGAGCATCATGATCAATATCGAAGTGAAGGACCACCGCGAACAAAAGCTGGAGCCTGTGCTGGTGAACTTTCTGCGCAAACGCGGCCGAACCGCCAGCGTCGTCATCTCTTCTTTCGACCACAAATGCTTGCGGCGGCTGAAGCAGCTTGACCCGGAAGTGAAAATCGGCCTCTTGTACCAGCTCAATTTGTACGATCCGGCCGCTTACGCCCGCAGTTTGGGTGTCGAAGTTTATTCACTGCATCCTTTGTTCAAGCTGCTCGATCAGGAGGAAGTGAATAAAGCGTTGGACAGCGGTTTGCAGGTGTATCCGTGGACAGCCAACGAAGCTCCCGAATTACGGCAGCTGGCGGAGCTCGGCGTTTCGGGCATTATTACGGATTTTCCCGGTCGGCTCAGGGATTTGCTCGCGCAGGAATAGGGGATCAAATCAATCATTATTATGAGGGCTCCGGGAAACCGGAGCTCTTGACAATTTTTCGTTGTGCTCTACAATCACATGTAAAGAAGGCGTACGAAAGGAGAACCGTGGGTGACTGCATACATATTCTTCGAGAAGCTGCTCTTCGCTCTGCTGTTAGGCATGCTCATCGGTTTGGACCGGCAGCTTCGCCACAAACCGCTCGGCATGAAAACAAGCATGGTCATCTCGGTGGCCAGCTGCCTGATCACCATCGTGTCGATCGAATCGGTCGGCAAATATTCCGTGCCCGGACACACGAACATGGACCCGCTGCGGCTCGCCGCCCAAATCGTGAGCGGCGTCGGTTTTATCGGGGCGGGCGTCATTTTGCGGCGCAGCAACGAGATCATTTCCGGCTTAACGACCGCGGCGATGGTATGGGCCGCTTCCGCTTTGGGCATTGCCGCCGGGGCCGGCTTTTATATGGAAGCGATAACAGCGGTGGTCCTGATTATTTTTGCCGTCAATCTGTTTCCGCTGCTCGTCAAGCTTTTCGGTCCGGAGCGGCTCCGGGAGCGGGATTTGTCGGTGCAGGTGCTGATCGGGCCGGAGGGGGATATGGCCGGCCTCATCGACGAACTTACCACACACCAGCTCAAGGTGAAGGTCAAGCACATCAAGATCAAAGACGTGAACGATAATTTGCGGCAGATGCAGCTCGTCATCTCCGCGGCGGAGAAGCTGCGCACGACCTCGATTTACGAGGTGATCAAGCAGATCGACTACGTCATCGGCGTGGAAGTGGAGACGATCAGTACTTAAAGGCGCATAAAGCGCGGGAAAAGCGAAACCCTCTGCATCGGCCGAATGGCCGGTACAGAGGGTTTTTGAATAAAACGCGGATTATTCCTGATATGTTTTCAGCAGCTCCTGCGCTTTTTCAACGTGATCCTTGTGCACTTCCAGCTTCAGTGACTGCGCTCCGTGTCCGCCCGCCTGCAAGCCGGACGAAACGTCCGAAGCGGCTTTGACCCTGCATTTGATTTGCTTCTCCCGCAGGTAGGCGTACTTCGCTTCGATGTCCGCCGTCCGTTCGCCGGAAGCGGCGGTGAGCGTCCGCCAGTTTGAATTCCTTTTCACAATGAACCAGACCAATACGATCACGACAACCAACAACAGAGCCATTTCCATGAAAAACACCACCTTGTTCAAGTTGGATTTCACTTAAAACCGGATGCGGATGTCTTTATGGGGATGATTACAGCTGCGGTTACTTTATAATATACGCGGCAGGAGCCCAATTTATGGGTGTCGGCGAAAAAAATTCATCGTTCCGCCCCAGGAAAACGGTCTGCCCGCTCGAACGGTATAGTGCAGCGGCCTTCCCCGTTAGGCGCTGGTTTTGTCAAACACACCTCGGACAGCATGAGGACAGAAAGGAGCAGGTGAGGATGAACAATACCCCGGATAACGCGGAAATGCGCAGGTTGCGCGAGCTTCAGCCCGATACCGAACCGAACCAGATCCCTCAGCAAACGTCGCAGGATACCAAGCATTGGCAGATGATGTACGAAATATATCAGTTGAAAAAGGAGCTTCACAAGGGGCGCGGCCAAATCCGCGGTCTGGCCGGGCTGGTATTGGCCACGGCAGCCGTAGCCGTTTTGTTCGTGCTGCTGATTCAGCTATCCGACGCCGCCGCGGATGTAACCGGTGCGATTCGGGAGCAGACCACGGCGCTTCACGCAGTACGCGAGTCGGTGATGCAAGCGGCCGCCGCGGTCAAAGACGCCGTTCAGACTATGCGGGATGCGATCCAGTAGCAGAAGCTCCATGATACAATTGCAGAAGACCACCGCGAAAGGCACACCTTGGCATAAGGTATGCCTTTTCGCCTTTTTCGAAGAGTGATGGCGTATAGCGCCACAATAGCCGATCAGCGATTGATGTCTGTTCTTTTATATTTCAAATTGAAATCATTTTTGAATTTTTCTAGTAAAATGTCATTTTTCATCAATTCATCTAATTTTTCTGCTTCAAGATTAAAAAGTCCGCTTTCGTTATTTGTAAACAGCGCCAAAAATTCCAAAAGGCCGATAGGTTCTTTAAACTTCATCAGCTTACTTAATTCACCTATTTCGATTCCGAGGTTATGTGGTGAAACGTAAAAACCTATCTGGTAAAAAAGCCTATCGAATATATTTTTTGAACTGCTGTCAACTATCGTTGGACCATTACTTTTTATACCCCATTCAATTTCATTCGAAAAGGTTTTGTTATTCATTGTTTGAAGAGCAATACTTTTTAGATTGGTTACATAATGATCGAACTCTAGACTACTTAATAAATCTTCAAAGCGTGAAACATCATGATAATGTACGTCAAAGCTTCTTTCAATTGATGTCCATTCTTGAAATAACTCGGAATTTAAAATCTTTATTTGTGTTTCCGCTGGACTTAATCCGTTTTTTAATAAATCAAGAGCCATTTTGTCGATTTTATTAACAAGCTCCCAGTCTATATCAAATTTATCCTTGCACATCCATAAGATCTCCTTTCCGATTCCTTCTTTTGAAGCCTAAGATCAATGAGTGTGGCGGCTGCAATCAAAGAAGCCAATTTTGGCGTTGCAGGGGTGAAGCGACAGATGCAACGGCGGATGCTGCATGCTACAATACCATAAGATCGACGCGAAAGACAAAGTTTGCCTGTTTTTCGCCTTTTTCGGAGAGTGATGTCAGAAGTGCTGAAAAACATTCGAATCGGCCTCACCGGCTGGGGGGACCATGACGATTTGTACACGGACAAGCAGGCCGCGCGCGAGAAGCTGAGGACGTACAGCGCCCATTTTCCGGTCGTGGAGGTCGACAGCTCCTTTTATGCCGTGCAGCCGGTGAAGAACTATGAAAAATGGGCCGCTGAAACGCCGCCGGGCTTCGGGTTTATCGTCAAGGCATACCAAGGGATGACCGGCCATGCGCGGGGGGAGTCGCCTTTTGCCGATAAAGACAGCATGTTTGCGGCGTTCCGGGAGTCGATCCGCCCGCTGATCGAGGCCGGCAAGCTGAAGGCTGTCCTGTTCCAGTACCCGCCTTGGTTCGAATGCGTGAAGGAAAGCGTCGATGAGCTCCGCTACGCCAAGGACAAGATGAAGGACATTCCGCTGGCGCTGGAGTTTCGCAACCAAAGCTGGTTTACCTCCGAGATGAGGGAACGCACGCTCGCTTTCATGACGAAGGAAGGCTGGATTCACAGCGTCTGCGACGAGCCGCAGGCGGGTGTCGGATCGGTGCCGACCGTGCTTCAAGCGACGCATCCGCAGCTCACCGTCGTCCGGTTTCACGGGCGCAATGCGGCGGCGTGGAATCAGGGGGGCGGCCCGAACTGGCGGGAGGTGCGATACTTGTACCGCTACAGCCGGGAGGAGCTGCTCGAGTGGAAGGATCGGCTGGAGCTGCTCGCAGGGCAGTCGGAAGAGGTGTGCGTCGTGTTCAACAACAACTCCGGCGGAGATGCCGCCGCGAATGCCAAGCAGTTGATCGAGCTGCTTGGGTTGGATTATGAGGGGCTTGCGCCCCGGCAGTTGGATTTGTTTTGAAGGGTAACCCGGTTCTCCTTGCATAAAAAAACGTTCATTTCCTCACATTAGAGAAAGTGCACCAATTTTCCCGACGTATTCCAATAAGAGGAGGAATGAACGATGCCCCGTTACGATTCCAGCCTGCAATCGCAAAACCCGATTTCCCAGGCGCAAAACTCCGTCGAGTCCGCGCACAAGGCGGTGACGCAGGCGCAATCGCATCCGACCGAACAGACGGTGGAGCAAGCGCATAATTCCATCGAGCATGCGGAGACGGCGCTGGCCCAAGCGGCAGACGGCGAATACCAGGAGCCATTGCAAAGAGCGCGCGAGTCCCTGGAGCAGGACAAGCAAGCTCTGCAGCAGGCGGAGCAGGACCAGCAGCGATAAAGGAGCGGAAGACGACCTGTACCGGTAATGACCGGGTACAGGTTTTTTTTCTGAGCATGCCGACATTGTGGTAAAATAATCCTAAAATGAATGAGATCTACAGGAGGAGGCTTGTTATGGAGCAAGTGCAGCTGTTGATCGACGCCAAGGCGGCTTTGGGAGAAGGCCCGTGCTGGGACCCTGTCTCGGGGCGGCTGTATTGGGTCGATATTTTGGGGAAAAGGCTTCACATTTATGATCCGCGGTCGCAAACGGATCGGGTCATTCAGCTGGATCAGGAGGTAGGCGCTGTCGTTCCGCGGGCTCAAGGGGGCGTCGTGCTCGCACTGCGCCGGGGCTTCTACGCGCTCAACCTGGACAACGAATCGTTGGAAGCGATTGCGGAGCCTGAGCCGGATAAGCCGAACAACCGGTTTAACGACGGAAAATGCGATGCGAAGGGGCGCTTCTGGGCAGGTACAATGGATATGCAGGAGAAGCCGGGCGCCGGCAAACTGTATCGGCTCGATCCGGACGGAACGGTCCATACGATGATTGACGGAGTAACGACCTCGAACGGATTGGTCTGGAGCCCCGACCGGCAAACGATGTATTACATCGATTCGCCGACCAAGCAGGTCGTTGCTTACGATTATAACGAGGAAAGCGGACAAATTTTCGGCAAACGGACGGTCGTTACGCTGTCCGAAGGTGAAGGCGTCCCCGACGGGATGACGATCGACGAGGAAGGCATGTTATGGGTCGCACAATGGGACGGCCACAAAGTATCGCGCTGGGACCCGGCCACCGGTGAACGTTTATCCTACATCGAATTGCCCGCGGCCCGCGTGTCATCATGCACATTCGGCGGAGATCAGTGGGATGAGCTTTATATTACAACGGCGCGCGTAGGCCACGACGAAGCTTTTTTGCAGCGTTACCCCTACGCCGGCGGCGTGTTCCGCGTCAAACCCGGCGTCCGCGGTCTGCCGACCCAAAGCTACGGCGGTTGAGGCGTATTACATAGTTAAGGCGAGTAAGCCCTTTCTTCGGAAGGGGCTTTTTTAATACAAATGTTATATTTCCCAACAGGAATAATCAGGCAATGCATCGAAGATATAAATGAGGTTGTGAGGTTCATCACAGAATGGGAAAAGGACTGAACATGAAATTAAAGACGAAACTGTACTGGGGATTTGCCGTCGTCGCCGTTATGATGGTGATTTTGTTTGCGATCGTAGTAAACATTCAGTCCGTACTGCAGAGCAACATGGAAAAGGTGGTGCTCCATTACGAAAAGTCCCAGCAATCGCAGTGGATTCGTTTTAAGGTAAGCGAAATGCAGCGAAAGATGGCTTTGCTGCCGTATTTAAAGGATGAGCGGCAAATCATGGACCAACTGGTGCTCCTTCAAAAGGATCGGGCGGACGCCACGGCGTCTTTGGATGAGCTTCAAGAGAAGACGGATCGTCCGGAAGTGAAGCGAATTATCGGACTACTGCGCGACGCTATGGCCGTCCATGCCCGGGCGGAGCGGGATATGATGCAGGCGTACAAAAACAAGCAAACTACCGAATTTGCCAGGCTTCTGCAGGAAGAAGTGTCCTACGTAGCCGAGAACATTTATCCCGATGTGCAGAAAATCAACGATTTGCAGGAGGAGGCGATCCAGGCCGCGGAGAAAGAGTCCGAGCGGCTCAGAGAGACCGCTCTCTGGACCGGCATTGCGCTGACGGCGCTCACGCTCGTGCTCGGCGGCGCCGTTACGCTTTGGGCCGCGCGCACCATTTCCCGCCGCATCAACCATATCGTCGCCGTTATCATGCAGATGGCGGACAAAAGCTACGAGGATATTCCCCGGATTGACCCGGGAGCTCAGGATGAAATCGGACAAATAGCCGCCTCCTTCAACGGCATGGCCGATGCTCTGGAGGAGCATGCCCGCCGGCAGCGCGATTATCAGCAGCGGCTCGAGCAGGAAAGCTGGCTGAAGAGCACGTTTGCCGAAATCACCGGCAGGCTGCAAGGAGTTTTGGATCTGGCACGGTTTGCCGAAACGTTTATCGGGGATGCGGCCAAGGCCGTCGATGCTTCCTATGCGGTGATGTACACGAGGCAAGAGGAGGAGAAGGTTACCACTTTTGTCAAAGCAGCCGGTTATGCACATTCCGGCGGCGGGGCGGGACGCGACGTCTTCCTTGCGGGCGAAGGGCTTATCGGTCAGTGTGCGGCGGACGGCAATCCGATTCGGCTGGCGAATGTGCCGGAGGATTACTTTGCCGTTCAATCGGGGCTTGGGGAAGCGCTTCCCAGGCAGCTGCTTATTATGCCCGTCTCTTACCAAAATGAAGTGATCGCCGTCCTGGAGTTTGCCTTTCTCGAGCAGCCGCAGCTGCTGAAGGTACAGCTTTTGGTCCAGCTTGCGGACCAGCTCGGCATTATGATTTATGCCGTGCAAAGCCATATGCACAATGAGAAGCTGCTCATGGAATCCCAGCTGCAGCAGGAGGAGCTGCAGGCGCAAGCCGAAGAACTGCAGGGTCAAGCCGAAGAACTCCAGCTGCAGCAGGAAGAGCTGAGGACGACAAACGAACAGCTCGAACGCGAATACGCGGAGTCGGATCGGCGGACCAGGGAGCTCGAGCGCATTCGCGAGGAGCTGGAGCGGGCGTCCCGTTACAAAAGCGAGTTTCTCGCCAATATGTCGCACGAGCTGAGGACGCCGCTCAACAGCCTGCTGATTTTGGCGCAGCTGCTGCTGGAGAACAAGGAGGGCAATTTGCTGCCGCATCAGCTCGAATTCGCGCGAACGATTCATCAATCGGGCAGCGACCTGCTGCTGCTGATTAACGATGTCCTGGACTTGTCCAAGGTGGAATCGGGCAAGTTGACCGTATATGCGGAGGAATGCCTGCTGGAAGAACTCGTCGGCTTGTGGGAGCGGCAGTTTCGGCCGATGGCACAGCAGAAAGGACTGGATTTTCACGTAAACATGGCACCCGACATTCCGAGGACGGTACGTACGGATCCGCAGCGGCTTCAGCAAATTATGATCAATTTGCTCGCCAACGCGTTTAAATTTACGGAGTTCGGAGAGGTGCGGCTCGATATATATGCGCCCGACCGCAAGGAATGGAGCGCCGGGAGCGAGCTCGCGGATGCACCGTATGTGCTCGCGTTTGCCGTGTCCGATACCGGAATCGGTATCCCCGAGGACAAAATAAACCTGATCTTCGAGACGTTCCAGCAAGCCGACGGCTCAACAAGCCGCAGCTACGGCGGTTCCGGTCTCGGTCTTTCCATCAGCCGGCAGCTGGCGAGTCTGCTTGGCGGGACCATCGCGCTGAAGAGCGCCGTGGGAGCGGGCAGCCGGTTCACGCTGTATTTGCCGGTTCCGGAGCCCGCAGCCGTGCTGCCGCCTTCCGGCGAGGCGCTTCGGGAAACGGCTGCGGCCAGGGCGGACGAGGCCCTTGCCGGGCCGGAAGAGCCGGAGGAAGATGCCGGAGGCATCACGCTCGCCGGCAAATGCGTGCTGATCGTCGACGACGACATGCGGAATGTGTTTGCGCTGACGACCGTATTGGAAGGACAGGGCATGAAGGTGCTGTTTGCCGAGAACGGAGGCGAAGCGGTCGAAATGATGCGGGGCGGCGTGCAGGTGGACATCGTGCTGATGGATATCATGATGCCGAAGGTGGACGGCTATGAGGCGATGCGGATGATCCGCAGCATGCCCGAGTGGGCCGGGGTGCCGATCATTGCCCTGACGGCGAAAGCGATGAAGTCCGACCGGGAGAAATGCATCGAAGCGGGGGCGTCCGACTATATAAGCAAACCGGTTAAACCGGCCCAGCTTATTTCACTGATCCGCGTTTGGCTTTACCGATAAACGACCGTGCGGGCCGGGAACCTAATGCCTGCAGGATGGAGGGGAATAGTGACGCATCCTGCCGTAAATATCGTCAAATGCCTGGAGCGGGATCTTTCGGAGGTCGAGCGTATTGAAATCGAGCTGCTCCTAGAGGGAATCTACCGGCATTATGGGTTTGATTTTCGCGATTATTCGATGTCCACCTTGCGGCGCCGCATATGGCACAGAGTAAGGGCGGAAGGGCTTTCCACCGTCTCCGGCCTCCAGGAAAAGGTGCTCCACGATCCGCGGGTGATGGACAGGTTGTTCGCCGATTTTACGATTCATGTGACGGAAATGTTCCGCGATCCTACGTTTTTCCTCGCGTTCCGCGAGCAAGCGGTGCCGCTCCTCAGGGAGCTTCCGTTTATTCGCATCTGGCACGCGGGATGCTCGACGGGGGAAGAAGTTTACTCGATGGCGATCCTGCTTCACGAGGAAGGGCTTTTGAAGAAGACGCGAATCTACGCGACCGATTTGAACGACGCCGTGCTGAGGCATGCCAAAAAAGGCAAGTTTTCGCTGGATAAAATGAAGCTGTATACCGCCAACTATTTTCGCTCCGGGGGCAAAAACGCATTCTCCGAATATTACTCGGCGCACCGGGAGTACGCGCAATTCCATTCGTTTTTGACGGAGCCGGCCGTATTCGCCCAGCATAATCTGGCGACCGATCATTCCTTTAACGAATTTCAGGTGATCATTTGCCGGAATGTGCTCATTTATTTTAATTCCGGGCTGCAGTCGCGCGTCCATCGGCTTTTCTACGACAGCTTGAGCATGGGAGGGTTGCTCGGTCTCGGAGGCCGGGAAACGATCTCCTTGACGGAGTATGCCGGCTGTTATGACAGCATTAGCGAGGCGAAGCGTTTATATCGCAAGATCAGGTGAGCGGTCGGCGGCATAGGAATTCGAGTGATAAGGAAGAGGACCATGAATCAGATGCAAGTAAATATATTGCTCGTGGATGATCGTCCGGAAAATGTGCTGGCCATGAAGTCGCTGCTGGATTCGCCGGATTACCGTTTAATAGCGGCCTACTCGGGCGAGGAAGCGCTGCGCTGCATCTTGAAGGAGGATTTTGCGCTCATTTTACTCGATGTACAGATGCCGGGACTTAGCGGCTTCGATACGGCCAAGCTGATTAAAGCGCGGGAAAAATCACGGCATATTCCGATCATTTTCGTGACGGCGCTCAGCCAGGCGACGGAAAACGTCATCCAGGGTTACGAGGCCGGGGCGATCGATTTTATTTTCAAGCCGTTCCATCCGAGCGCATTGCGGTATAAGGTTGACGCTTTCGTGAACATGTACCGGTACCGTCAGCAACTGAAGCAGCAAAACGAGGTGATTCGTTCATACGCGACGGAGCTCGAGATCACGAATGCGAGGCTGACGGCCACCGCCGAGGAGCTGCATCGGACTGAAGCGCTGGCGCGGATGGCCCTGGAAACTTCGGCCGATACGATTTTGACCTTGCGTGAAGACGGCACCGTGATCGAAGCCAATCCGTCCCTTGAAAAAATGTTCGGGATACGGCCCGAGGAGCTGATCGGCACGGTGGCGGAATCGATACTCCCGAACTGTGCGATACCGCGCGGCGGCATGGAAGGGGATTCAGGGGAGGGGACGGCTCTGCACAAGGATGGAACGGCCTTCCCCGTCGAGGTGCAGAAGGGCGAAGCCCGCGTCGGCGGCAAATCGATCTATGTCTATACGATTCGCGATATTACGCTGCGCAAGCAGCTTGAAGCCGAGCGGGAGCGGCAGCTCCAACAAATGGAGCAGCTTGTGGCCGAACGAACGGAAGAGGTACGCGCGTCTCGCGATCAACTGAGCGATATATTGGAAAGCATCACGGACAGCTTCCTGACCGTGGATAACCAGTGGCGGCTGCTCTATATCAACCGGGTCGCGGAGCGGCTGCTCGGCGTCCGGCGGGAGGACGTTTTGGGCCAGAACGTATGGGACGTTTATCCGGCCCACGATATGATGCATCAGCTGCTGCATAAAAGCGCCAGCGAGAAGTTGCCGCTTCGCTTCGAAGTGTTTTCTTCCGTTTCGGACAGCTGGCTGGAAATACGCACTTACCCGACGGCGCAAGGAATGTCCGTCTATTTAAGCGATTTGTCGGAACGCAAGCAGATGGAGGAAGACATCCGCCATTCCCAGGAGCGGTTTTATAAAATTTTTCAGTCCAGCCCAAGTCTGATCGCGATCTATTCGACGGTGGACGGAAGGTATATCGACGTGAACCAAAGCTGGATCCGCCATACGGGCTACACGTATAAGGAAGCGATGGAACGCCGGGTCGATCTGAAGCTGACGGTGGAAAGCCCGGACCGTGTTGTTCCGCTGGATGCGGCGTCAGTCGTCAAGGACGAGAAGGTGATCTTCGTGACCAAAAGCGGCGAAACCCGCACAGGGCTGCTTTCCACGGAAATCATCGACATTCAGGGCGAGCCGTGCATGCTGACGGTTATCACGGACATCACCGACCGGATGGAGCTGGAGCGGGAGCTGGCGCGGCTCGACCGGCTTCATCTGATCGGCGAAATGGCGGCGGGCATCGCTCATGAAATCCGCAATCCGATGACGACCGTGCGCGGGTTCCTGCAGATGGCGAAATCCAACTCGGCCCTGCCGTCCTCCGATATTATCGATCTGATGGTGGACGAGCTGAACCGGGCCAATATGATCATCACGGAATTTTTGACGCTCGCCAAAAATAAAACGACCGACCGCAAGAAGCAGTCTCTGAACGGTATCGTAGAGACGATGTTTCCGCTCATTCAGGCGGAGGCGACAATGACGAACAAAAGCGTCGAACTGCAGCTGAGTCCGACACCGGAGCTGCTGCTGGACGAAAAAGAAATTCGCCAAATGCTGCTGAATTTGACGTTAAACGGGCTGGAAGCGATGGAAGCCGGAGGTCTGCTGATCATACGCTCCTTTGCCGACCCGGGCAGCCGTGCGGTGTTTCTGGAGGTGCAGGACCAAGGGAGAGGGATTGAAAAAGAAGTGCTGGACAAGCTCGGCACGCCGTTTTTTACGACCAAGGACCAAGGAACCGGGCTTGGGCTTGCCGTCTGCTACAGCATCGTTGCCCGGCATAATGCCCGGCTGGAGGTACAGACTGGGGAAGGCGGCACCACCTTCAGGGTGCGCTTCGAACAAACGCCCCGCCCGGTCGTACGCAGCGGCACGACGGAGTAGCGAATTTTTTTCCGTGGGAGTTTGTATGTTATGATAGGGGTGTCCAGCCAGTATTCAAAATTCGACCAATACGGGAGGTCATGAACATGACGACATCTCTTCAATCGGCTACGACATTACATAACGGAGTGAATATGCCTTGGGTCGGCCTCGGAGTCTGGAAGGTAGATAACGGCCGGGAGGTCGAGCAGGCGGTTCAATGGGCGATCGCCGCGGGATATAAGAGCATCGATACCGCGGCCGTTTACGGCAACGAAGAAGGCGTCGGCCGTGCGCTGAAGCAATCCGGGGCCAGCCGGGAGCAGCTTTTCATCACCACCAAGGTATGGAATTCGGACCAGGGGTACGATTCCACCCTTGCTGCATACGAGGAAAGCTGCCGCAAGCTGGGCCTTGATTACGTGGATCTTTATTTGGTGCACTGGCCGGTTAAAGGCAAATACAAGGAGACGTGGCGGGCGCTCGAGAAGCTGTACAAGGACGGCAAGGTGCGGGCGATCGGCGTGAGCAACTTCCAAATTCACCATCTGCAGGATGTGATGGCGGACTGCGAAGTCGTGCCGATGGTCAATCAGGTCGAATATCATCCGCTGCTGCAGCAGCGCGAGCTGCTGGCGTTTTGCAAGGAACACCGCATTCAGATGGAGGCATGGAGCCCGCTGATGCAGGGCAACTCGCTCGATCATCCGGTCTTGCGGGAGCTTGCCGCGAAATACGGCCGCACGCCGGCGCAAATCGTGCTGCGGTGGGATCTGCAAAACGGCGTCGTGACGATTCCGAAGTCGGTAAACGAAAGCCGCATTCGCGAAAACGCCGATCTGTTCGGCTTCGAGCTGTCGGCGGAGGATATGGACAAGATAGCTTCGATGAACCAAAACAAGCGTTTCGGCCCGGATCCGGACAATTTTAACTTCTAAAGCTCCAGCTTATTCTGACGGACGGCATATTTTTCCCTTCCCGGCGTTACACTAAGGCGAGGAAGGAGGGATATGACGGGATGACAACCGTACTGACCAAAGACGTCACCGCCGTGCTGAATACGCAAATTGCCAACTGGAACGTGCTGTATGTGAAACTTCACAATTACCATTGGTACGTGAAGGGCCCGCAGTTTTTCACCCTGCACGCGAAGTTCGAAGAGCTGTATAACGAAGCGTCGCAAATCATCGACGATTTCGCGGAGCGTCTTCTTGCGCTGAAAGGAAAACCGGTCGCTACGCTGAAGGAGATTGCGCAGACGGCTTCAATCAAGGAAGCGACCGGCGGCGAAACGGCCGAGCAGATGGTGCAATCGATCGTATCCGATTTCACGGCCATCATCGGCGAGCTGAAGGACGGCATACGCGCAGCCGAAGCGTCGAACGATCCGGCTACGGC
This sequence comes from Paenibacillus hamazuiensis, assembly GCF_023276405.1. Lineage (NCBI taxonomy): Bacteria > Bacillati > Bacillota > Bacilli > Caryophanales > Paenibacillaceae > Paenibacillus > Paenibacillus hamazuiensis. The sequence continues at coordinate 6,700,012 of NZ_JALRMO010000001.1, read as the reverse complement.
CGATATGCTGCTGGGCGTGGCCGGCAGTTTGGAAAAGCACGTATGGATGCTGCAGGCGCATATGGGAAAATAAAGGCGGCATGAAACGGTTCAGGGAGCCCGAAGGGGCTCCTTTTTGCTTGCGTCGGCCGGCTTTGATATCATTTGAATAGAGGCTTTAGGCAAATATTTCAAATTTTTCGATCGGGGGGAAAATGATGAATCTGGTTACTTTAGGGTCTGCGCTTAGCCTGTTGGTCTCGCTGATGGTATCCGGCTGCGAGGCGAAAACTCCTGCCGACAAAGCGGTGACCGGGCCGGTGCAGGGGGAAACGCCGCCCGCTGCGAAGCAGTCGGACTCGTTTCCGTACGAGCGGCAGCTCGTAGCGGATCGTCTGGACGTGCCGTGGGATATGGCGATCGCGCCGGACGGGCGCATCTTTGTGACCGAACGCCCGGGAGCGATACGCGTGATCGAGAAGGGCAAGCTGCGCGAGGAGCCGGTGTACCGGTTTAACGACACGTTTTATACGAAGAGCGAAGCGGGGCTCCTCGGAATAACGCTCGATCCGAATTTTGCGAGCAATCGCTACATGTATGTGTACCATACGTACCGCAGCGGGAATCAAATCAAAAACAGGGTCGTCCGGCTCGTGGAAAAGGATAACGCGGCCCGGATCGATAAAGTGCTGCTGGACGATTTGCCGGGCGAAAATATTCACGACGGGGGCCGCATCCGCTTCGGGCCGGACGGCATGCTTTACGTGACGAACGGCGACGCGAACGACCGGCCGATGGCGCAGGATGTGACCCGGCTCGGCGGCAAAATCATGCGCATCCAGCCGGACGGCGGGGTGCCGAAGGATAACCCGTTTGCGGGCTCGCCGGTATACAGCCTCGGCCACCGCAATCCGCAAGGGCTGGCGTGGCATCCGGTGACGAAAGAGCTGTTCAGCTCGGAGCATGGACAGTCGGCGCACGATGAGATCAACCGGATCGAACCCGGCGGCAATTACGGCTGGCCATACATCGAGGGGGACCGGACGGAGCCGGCGGCAAACGATAAAAGCAAACTCGGACCGGGCAAGCTGATTGCTCCGATTGTCCACAGCAAAGAAGAGACGTGGGCGCCGTCGGGCATCACTTTTGTCTCCAGGGGCCCATGGAAAGGCAATCTGCTCGTGGCCTGCCTGCGCGGCACGCGGCTGCTGCGCATCGAGCTCGGCAGCGACAACCGGACCGTAAAGCAGGTGGATACGCTGCTGAAGGACGAACTCGGCCGCATCCGCAACGTCGTCGAAGGGCCGGACGGCTCCATTTACGTGATGACGAACAACCGGGACGGCCGAGGACAGCCGAAGCCGGATGACGACAAATTGATCCGGTTCGCGCCAAAATTCAACTAAGAACGGAGAACAGATGTTTTATGGAATCTTTAGTCAAGCTGACGGATGAAGTGATGGCCGCCGGTACGCTCATTCAGGCCACGCTCAGTCAGCGGCGCAAAAGCGATCCGGACAGCTTCGCCAAGGTAACGGTCAAGCCGGTGGAGCTGAAAGGTGCGCTGCATTACCAGTTCAGCTATCATTACAGCAAAAAAGTGACCCACGAAAACATGACGCCCGAAGATACCGGCAAGAGGCTGCTGGAGCTTCTGGAAGAGACCTTCCGCCAAGCGTTGTATCAAACGGCGGAGGCCGATTACCAGGTGCTGATCAGCAAAAAGATGAAGGTGGCCGTGCTGAAGAAGCCGGCGACCAGGCAGCGGGCGGAGCTGTCGCATAACCGGAAGAAGAGGTATTTGCTCGAGGAGGGGACGCCCGTTCCTTTCCTAGTCGAGCTTGGCGTCATGAACGAGGAGGGCAAGGTGCTGGCGAAAAAATACGATAAGTTTCGTCAGATCAACCGCTTCGTCGAGATGATCGCGGATGTCGTCCCCCACCTTCCGAAAGGCCGCACCGTGCAAATCGTCGATTTCGGCTGCGGCAAGTCGTATCTGACCTTCGCTTTATACCATTATTTGAAGGAAGTGCAGGGGCTCGATATCGAGGTGACGGGCCTTGACCTCAAGGCGGAGGTCATTCGGCATTGCGGCGGCTTGGCCGAGAAACTCGGCTGCGACCGGCTGCGCTTTCTGATCGGCGACATCGCGGAGTACAGCGGGCTGAAAGAGGCCGATATGGTCGTCACCCTGCACGCCTGCGATACGGCGACCGATGCTGCGCTTGAGAAAGCGGTGCGCTGGAACGCATCCGTGATCCTGTCCGTGCCGTGCTGCCAGCACGAGCTGATGCCGCAGCTGCAAAGCGACGTGCTTGCGCCGATGCTTGGCCACGGCATCGTCAAGGAGCGGTTCGCTTCGCTGGCCACCGATGCGGTGCGGGCGAGGCTGCTCGACATCGTCGGCTACAAGACGCAGCTTGTCGAATTTATCGACATGGAGCATACGCCGAAAAATATTCTGATCCGCGCCGTTAAAGGGAAGAGCAGATCTTCGGACCAAGCCCGGATGGTCAAGGAATACCTGGAGTTCAAAAAGTTTCTGCATATCGATCCTTATTTGGAAAGAGCGCTCCGGGACCGGCTGCAGCCGCTGTTCGACGCGGGGTCTCCGCTCCCGTAAACGTTAAAAACGCCAGGAAGCCGAAGCGGCTTCTGGCGTTTTTTTGGACCATTCAGAGCTAAACCGTTTCCGCTTGACGGGAATTCGCCTCTGGAGTACTGTTAATTTATACCAATGAATAGGCTGCGACAAAGAGGAGGGTTCTGATGCTGGCAAACATAGCGGGCCAAGCTACGCAAGAGGGAACAGCGCGATGGGCGGGGGCGCACCCTTCCGTTTCGTTTCATCGGCTCGGCCGGACGGGGCTTATGGTGAGCGCCGCCGGATTTGGCTCCTATCGGGTTGACGCTTCCGTGGAAGCGCATCGCGAGGCGCTGCGACACAGCTTGGAGCGTGGGATCAATCTGATCGATACGAGCGCCAACTATGCGGATGGCGGTTCCGAGCGGCTGATCGGACAAGTTCTCGCGGAGCAGATCGGAGAAGGGCGGCTAAGCCGCGAGCACGTCGTGATTGTGTCCAAGGCCGGGTATTTGCAGGGGGAAAATTACCGTTTGAGCGCGGAGCGCAAACGGGCCGGGCGGCCTTTTCCCGAGCTGGTCGAATATGCGGAAGGGCTTGAACACTGCATCCACCCGGAGTTTTTGGAGGATCAGCTCACCCGCAGCCTGGAGAGGCTCCAGCTTGACACGATCGACGTGTACCTGCTGCATAATCCCGAATACTACTTGAACTGGGCCGGCTCGCATGGCGTATCCCCGGCGGCTGCACGCGAGGAATATCTGCGCCGCATCGAGGCGGCGTTCCGCCATTTGGAGAGCGAAGCGGACCGCGGCCGGATCGGCTGCTACGGCATCAGCTCGAACACGTTTCCGTCGCCGGCCGGGTTTTTCGCGCATACGCCGCTGGATGCGATCTGGGACATTGCGGAGCGCATTTCGCCGAACCATCGATTTCGCTGCATCCAACTGCCGGCCAACCTGCTTGAAACCGGTGCGTTCACGGAACGCAATCAGCGCGGCGGCTTGACCGCAGCCGAGTTCGCGCAGCAGCATGAGCTCGCGGTGCTCGTCAATCGCCCGCTGAACGCGTACCGCGGCCACCGCTTGACGCGGCTCGCGGACGTGCCGGAGTCGCCCCCCGTCGGGGAGGGCGACGTCGAAGCTGCGCTCGAGCGCCTGCGCGAGCTCGAGCAAGAGCTGGCGCGCGGCGTGCTGCCGCGCGCAGGGCTAGCCGCCGCCCCCGTGGAGGGCGGCGAGCTGCTGCGCCGCTGGCACGCCTACGGCGCTCACGCGGTGTGGATGCACAGCCTGCGCGGCCGCATCGTGCCGGCCGTGCAGCAGGCGATGGCGCCGCTGCTCCGGCTGGCGCCGCAGCACGCCGAGCTCGCGCGCTGGAGCGGCGAGTACACGGACGTGATGAACCGGGCGTTCCGGCTCATCACGCTGTATTACCAGCAGGCGGCGCGCGAAGAAGCCGCGGCGATCCGCGCCCGTGCCGAGGCTGCCGATGCCGATTGGCGCGCTGCCGGCAGCCTGAGCCGGCTCGCGGTGCGCGCGCTGCGCAGCACGGCGGGCGTCGGCAGCGTGCTCGTCGGCATGCGGAGCACCGCGTATGTCGACGACGTGCTGGCCGAGCTGCAGCAGCCGGTGGAAGCACGGGACCGCGCGGCATCGTGGGAGCGGCTGCGGCAATCGCTGGATGGGGAGGAGGGGCACGTTTGATTCACTCGTTTCCTCCGGTTGCGGACAGCCGCAGCCGTGTGCTGATTTTGGGTTCGATGCCCGGCGAGGCGTCGCTTGCCAAAGCGCAGTATTACGGCCATCCGCGCAATCATTTTTGGCCTCTGCTGTATGCGCTTTTCGGTGGCGGCACCCCGGACGCGGCATACGAGGAGCGGCTGGCGTTCGCGCTGCGGCACCGCATCGCGCTGTGGGACGTGCTGCAGAGCTGCGAACGCGAAGGGAGCTTGGACAGCGCGATCCGGTGCCCGGTGGCGAGCGATTTCGCCGCGTTTTTGACCGAGCACCCGCGCATCGCGCATCTGTTTCTGAACGGGACGGCGGCGGCCCGCTTGTTTGCGAAGCATGTCCGTTTGCCGGAGGAGATTCGCGGGCGGCTGACGGTGACGGCGCTGCCGTCGTCGAGCCCGGCCAACACGATGCCGCTGGAGCGCAAGCTGGCCGCTTGGCAGGCGGTGCGGGAGAGCTTGAAGGAGCAGCCCTAGAGGGGGCGGACCGAGTGCTTCAGGTTATCCGCGTTCGCGCGGAATCGCGGGTTGGCCAGGGTTTATTATTTCGGGAGATGCCCAACTCTGAATAAACAGAGGAACTAAAGGTGCGCTAAATCAGCGGAAAATGGCATGTGTGTCGGGGAAACAGAGCACCTGAGCTCCGCTAATTTTCAAAATAACCTGAAATCGACCGCTTAGAGCACCGTAGTTTCGCTATCGTGGTCCCCCGCTTAAGAGGGTGGCTGCCGGCCGGTCAGGAAAAAAAGAGGACGATTCGGCGTGCAGCCGTCCGTCCTCTTTTGGCATACATTCAGGAAACAATGGGGCCAAGCAAGTTTTGCGGGCAATCGGTGGCTCTTAAGGGCAGCCTTGTCGGCTATTGCTTCTCTTTGAAAATCGCGCCGCGCAAATTTTTCGTCGTTTTCACATCTTCCACCGTATCGTTGACGAATTCCATGTCCTGGTTTTCCGCTTCCATGTGGGCGGTGCCTTCGTAGTTGCCTTTATGTTCGGTATTTTCGGACATTGCTGCCGCTCCTTTCGGTCAAGGTGATCTGATCGTTCCAACTTTAACCTGTGCAGCGGGAGAAAGATTTATACGGAGCCGGGATTCGCGCGGAATGAAAACGGCAGGCCATGGTATACTATACCAAAAACAGTGAGGCAGGGAGGTGCGCCTTATGGCGCGGGGAGCGTTTCACGTCCCTTACGGGTACAATAACCAGCAAAAAAGCGGGCCAAAGGGCAGCCTGTTCGTCTACGACAGCATGGAAGGGTGGGAGCGCGGCGACTTCGAGCGTGTGATCGCCTGGGCTGCGGAAAAGCAGTACGCGAAGCTGGTGTGGTTTCCTCTTCACGAGGAGACGGTGCGGCGCATGGGCACCGGCCCGGTCCGGCCTTTTTACCGGAGGGCCGAGGAATTGGAGGAGATGATCGGCGAACTCGAATCGGGCGAGGTGTACCAAACGGTCGAGGACTGGGAGGGCCGCCGCAAAAAATATACGCCGATGGAGACGGCTTTTCGCTTTTTGACGGAGAAGTACCCAGGCCCGCACGCCGTGTATATGACCGAGAGGACGGCCAATCTGTTCGCTGGGTATGCGTCGTTTGACGAATGGATCCGCAAAATCCGGCTCGTCATCGTACCGTCTTCGGCCCCGGTGTTTCATCCGAAGCTGCTTTCGAACGAGAACCGTTGGGAGCGGCTGGTTCTGTAAAAAATCCCCCGCCCTTGTTTAGGCGGGAGATGAATAGGCGCAGCGGCACAATCAATCCCCCCGAAAATCGCCAAAGGCGACGAATCGTATAACCATACGCCGCAAGCGGTGCAGCAGCAAGTTCGGGGGGATTTTCCATGAAAAAAATGATCGTCATTTCGCTTTGCGCATTTTGTACGCTTTTGGCTGTCTTTGGCCTGTGGATGGCCGATAGTCCGGCTTCTGCGGAGGTGTCCCAGGAAACGAGCGGCATCTTTGCCGGGACGGACGCCAAGCAGAAAACGATGAACGTCCGTGTTCAAGGGGCGGATCAAAGCTATCCGCTCGCGTCGTCCGTCTGGGTATACCGCAACGGGAAAAAGGCGGCGCTGTCCGATCTTCAGCCGGGTGATACGCTCGACATCATATTGAACAGCAAAGGGCAGGCTGCTTATATAAAAGCGGCAAGCGCGGCTCCGTCGCCGGCACCTGCGGCCGGTACAGGCGGAGCCGGGACCACAGCAGCCCCCGGGGAAGCCGCGTCCGGTACGGCCCGCTCCGCAGGCTCGCCGAACGCCGGAGCCGCCGGCCAGGGCAGCGGCGCTTCTTCCGGCATCGCGGCACCCGGCAGCACCGGCTTAAGCGGCTCCTCCGGCACCGGCGCATCGGGAAGCGCACGCTCCGGTGTCGTTTCGCAGGGCAGCGGTGCTGCGGCGGCAACGCAACCGGGATCGGCTGCGGCAGGGACGGGGGCAGGCCAAAAGGGTCAAGCGTCCTCAGCGGCTTCCGTTGGGACCGGGCAGGCCCAGCCTGTATGGAGCGAACTGAAGCTGTCGCTGCGCGGCAGCGGAATTCGCCTGGAAGCGAAGCTGGAAGGCAAGCAGGGCGAAAGCAAAGGATGGCTGTATATCGATTCCGGGGACCACGCCCGCATCAAGCTGGACGGCAATGAGGCGCAGCAGGTGCTTCGCCAGTGGCTTGCAGGCGTCAATTTGTCCGCAGCCGACGCCGAGGAGCAGGTGAAGCAGCGGCTCGCCAAGGAGCTAGGCTTATCCGACCGTTCGCTTAACCTGAAGCTGGAGGTTAAGGGATTTCAAATGTCCCCGCCCTCCGCGGCATCGTCTACCTCCATCCGGGACGCGGAAGATGAACGGCCCGGCGGCAAACTCGCCGATTCCGAAAAGGACGATAAGAACGAGAAGACGAAGGAAAAACGCGACGAACATCCGGGCAAGGGAAAGGACAAAGGCAAGGACAAAGACAAAGACGATTGAACGGGCGTACGTCAAGGTGTTCCGAAGCATGCAGCTTACAGGGCTGCATGTTTTTTTGGTCCATACAAAGTACAAGACTGTAGGACAGACGAGAATCAACCGTTGTAAAGGCCGTTTTTGTAGGAACAGAGAGTTGCCGTGCTGGGGTTAACCGGAGCAATAAGTGACCGGAAGTTAGCTGGGATGAGATGCCCAGTCAATGGGTGTCGGTTTAACGGATACATACGGATCGTAGTATATAGGTATATAAACCGAAGAGGAATACACGTTCGCTATCCGCGGATAGATGGGCACATTGAAAAAAATAAAGGAGCTGAGAGGCAATATATCGGTAGAAAATGGCTTGAGGAGTGGGAAAACAGACAATAGATCACCTGAGTACCGCTAATTTTTCAAAAATATCCGAAATGGATCCACTTAGCGAACCATAGTTACCACAGTTCCGCTATGGCCCCGCTTAACCCGATAGCGTAGGACGCCCATAGATTGAGATTGATCCCGGAATACCCATTCGTATTGCTGACGGACCGAGCAGCCGTTATTTAATGAAAATAGGGCGATTTGAAAATGTAACGGACCCGGGAGGCGCTATTGAGCGAAAAAACCGTAAACGGATGGTATTTTTTGCTCAATAACGGCGCTGGAGTCCGTTGCATTCAAGATCCGTGCAAATGACGGAAAATAGCGGCGCTGATGTCCGTTAGAGTGTGAATTTGGCGGATTCGCTCCCTTAACGAAGGGCCCCCAGCTAAAGGTATAGCAGCGATAATTCAGGAGCCGGGATGCTTAATCCCGGCCCTTCTTTTTGCCCTTCGGGCCGCCGCCGTGGGCTTGCCCCGGAGGTGCAGCCGGCTGCTCCGGCTTTGCCGCAGGAGGCGCCGCCAAGCCGCCGGGGCCCGGCGCAGCAGCGCCCGCCGCAGGCTGCCAGCCCGGCGGCGCGGCGAAATCCTGCACCGGCACGCCGTTCAGCGCCCGCTGCAGGATTTCTCGAAACAGGACGGCCGGTACGGCTCCGCCCGACGTCGTCAAATAATGGCTGCGGTCGGTTTTGTCGTAACCGACCCAGACGGCGGCGGCATACTCCGGCGTGTAGCCGACGAACCACGCGTCGCGGGCGCCGTCACGGCCCGCCGCGGCAAACTCCGGCAAGTCCGGCAGCTGCGTCGTGCCGGACTTGCCGGCCGTCGGCCGGGGCAGCGCCGCCTGGCGGCCGCCGCCCTCGGCCACGACCGCCTGCAGCAGCCGCGTCATCGTGTACGCGTGCTCCGGCGCCGTTACGCGGCTGCGCGTGGGTGCGGCTTCGACGAGCACATGGCCGTCCTTCGTCGTGATTTTGCGGATGGCGTGCGCCTGAACGAGCTCGCCGCCGTTCGCGAAGGCGCCGTACGCCTGCGCCATCTGCAGCGGCGACACGCCTTCGAACAAGCCGCCGAGCGCGATGCTGAGCGACCGGTCGCCGGCTCCCAGCGGAATGCCCGCACGCCCCGCGTAGTCGATGCCGGCCTGCAGGCCGATCTCGTTCAGCAGCCAGACGGCCGGGATGTTCCACGAGCGCAGCAGCGCCTCGCGCATCGTCACCTGGCCGCGCGTGCCGCCGTCCCAGTCGCGGGGCCGGTAGCCGGCGATGTTCAGCTCGCCGTCGTACAGCAGCGACTCCGGCGTCCAGCCGCGCTCCAGCGCCGGGCCGTATACGGCGATCGGCTTGAACGCGGAGCCGGGCTGCCGCTTCAGCTGCGTTGCGCGGTTGAAGCCGCGGTACACCGCGTCGCCGCGGCCGCCGATCAGCGCCGCGATGCCGCCGGTGTGCGGGTCCAGCACGGCCGCCCCGCTTTGCACCGGCTGGTCGTCCGGCGACTTCGGGAACAGGTCGTCCCGGCGGTACGCCTCCTCGGCGGCTTGCTGCGCCGCCGGATCAAGCTCGGTATACACGAGCAAGCCGCCGGTCAGCAGCTGCTGCTCGGTAAACCCGTAAAGCTCGGAAGCCTCCTCGATCACATAATCCGTGTAGGACGGATATTGCCCCTTGAGCGACGGCCGCTTGGAGCTGCTGAGCGTGATCGGACCGGCCGATGCCTGGGCATACTGCGCATCGGAAATAAAGTGCTGGTCCCGCATCAGCGCCAGCACCGTATTGCGCCGCTCGGCCGCCTCCTCCGGGTGGCGGATCGGGTCATAGGCGCTGGGCGCCTTCGGCAAACCGGCCAGCACGGCGCATTCCTCCAGCGTCAGCGCCTGGACGTCCTTGCCGAAATATTGCCGGGAGGCGCACTGCACCCCCCAGCAGCCTTGCCCGAAATAGATCGTATTCAAATACAGCTCCAATATCTCGTCCTTCGTATAGGCAAAATGCAGCTTGACCGCATAACCCGCTTCCTTCAGCTTGCGGCTCCACGTTTTGTCGGAGGTAAGGAACATATTTTTGGCCAGCTGTTGCGTAATCGTGCTTCCGCCCTCCTTCATCGAACCGGTCGCCACATCGCGTATGGTGGCGCGGGCGATCGCCCACAGATCGACGCCGATATGTTCATAGAAGCGCCGGTCCTCCGTGGCGATGACGGCGTTCCGCAAATCGAGCGGCATTTGCGCAAGCGGGACCGGGACGATTTTCGAAGCGGAGAGCTGGGATGCCGGCTGGTCGTACCGATCCAGCACCGTCGTCGGCTCCGGCAGCGGATTTTCCAGCCGGCTCACGTCGAGCGCGCTGACGGCATAGGCGGTCCAGGAAACGGACGCGATAAAAAGAACCGCCGCCGCTAGGACAAACCCGCGCAGGACAGCCTTTTTGCTCCGGGGGCGCTTTGGCGCCGTCTTCCGGACTAATTTGATCATAAACTTTCCCTCCCGTTTAACGTACCGTATGAAACGGTCGATTCATGAACGGGAACAATCCCTTTCATTGGCGTATCCATAAGATTCGTGGGACGATTGCCGTTTCGGCAGGTGGCCCGGGAGGAACAGATCGCCATTTGGGCAATTCCGCACGCAATGGTATAATGAATGCCAGCGAAACAACAGCGGGAGTGATCAGGCTTTGAGGATCAACAAATTTATAAGCGAAACGGGCATTTGCTCGCGCCGCGAGGCGGATGCGTGGGTCGAAGCGAAACGCGTGACGATCAACGGCCGGGTAGCCGAGCTCGGCAGCCTGGTGGAAGAAGGGGACGACGTGCGCGTGGACGGGCGTCCGATCGGAGAGAAGACGCGCCACGTCTACATTGCTCTGAACAAACCGGTCGGCATTACGAGCACGACCGAACGGCACGTCAAGGGCAATATCGTCGATTTCGTCGGGCATCGCGAACGGATTTTCCCGATCGGCCGTCTGGATAAGGACTCGGAAGGTCTCATCCTGCTGACCAATGACGGGGATATCGTCAATTTGATCTTGCGTTCCGAGTTTGAGCATGAGAAGGAATATATCGTCACCGTGGACAAGCCGATTACGCCGATTTTTGTCAAAGGGATGTCCACCGGTGTGAAAATACTCGGCACGACGACGAAACCTTGCAAAGTTTCTCCCATGGGGGAGCGGACGTTCCGCATCGTGCTGACGCAAGGGCTGAACCGGCAAATTCGCCGGATGTGCGCGGCATTCGGCTATACGGTGCGCCGCCTGCAGCGGGTGCGGATCATGAATATCCGGCTGGACGGGCTGAAGGTCGGGACATGGCGCAATTTGACGCCGGACGAGCTGGCCGAGCTTAAGCGGCTTATTCATTATGAGCAGCGACTCTCCAGGCCTGAAGGTTAACCCGTATGGCCCTCCTGCTTCGAAAAATCGTTAAATTTATAGCCGATCCCGCGCACCGTTAAAATATATTTCGGGTCCGCCGGACACGGCTCTATTTTTTTGCGCAAATTGCTGATATGAACGAGCAGCGTGCGCGTATCTCCGTTGCTGTCCACGCCCCAGATCGCTTTGTACAAATCCTCGATGCGATATACCTTGCTCGGATTTCGGGCAAGCTGTGCCAGCAGATCGAACTCTTTGGAGGAGAGGGGGATGAGCTGGCCATTCATCCTGACATTGTGGCTGAGCAGGTCGAGTTCAAGCCCCGGAAAAGACAGCGTCTGCGCGTCTTCCATCATGCGTCCCTGCAGCCGAATGCGGCGCAGGTGCGCCTTTACCCGCGCGACAAGCTGGCTCGGGCTGAACGGCTTGGTGATGTAATCGTCTCCTCCGGTGCTGAGCCCGAGAATAATGTCCATATCTTCTTTTTTGCAGCTGATGAACAAGATCGGAGTATGTACCGTTTTACGCAGCTGACAGCATACCTCGATGCCGTCCATCCCCGGAAGCAGTATATCCAGGATGATCAGGTCGGGCCGGTGCTGCATGACCGCATCGTATACTTTGCGGCCGTCGCCGACGCTGATGACTTCATAACCTTCCTTCAGCAAATACAACTGAATGAGCTCGACAATTTCGGGCTCATCGTCCACAATCATTATTTTTTCTCCCGACATGAAAGATGACCCCCTCGTCCAAGTGACGTCGTTTTCAAAAGAAAAGGTTTGCGTTATGCTGTAGTTGTACAGCAGTAAGCAACAAGCCAAGGAAAGAATGTGGTGTCCAAATTGAAGTTTATTTCCTATTATAAAACGATATTGTTGGTGCTTTCCATCTTTTTGTCAGCCGGATGCTCGAATTTTGTCGATTCATCGCCGGAAGCGCCGAAGGCCGGAGCCGGTTCGATCGATTTGACGGGGTGGAACTGGGAGCAAAACGGCATCGTCGCATTGGACGGAGAATGGGAGTTTTATTGGAACCGTTTGCTCGGTCCGGAAGCTTCCCTCCCCCCGGGCGAACGCCCGGCGGTCAGAGATATGCCGGTTCCGTGGAATCAAGCGAAGGAAAACGGGGAAAAGCTGCCCGCCTCCGGCTTCGCAACGTACCGCCTTCATGTCCGTACCGACGGAGGGGAGCCGATGCTCGCGCTCAAGCTGCCGCCCATCGAGACGGCGTACAAGCTGTGGGTGGACGGCCGGCTCGTCGCGCAGGGCGGCCGGGTCGGCACCACTGCGGCCGAAGCGGTTCCGCATTACGCTCCCGAGGTCGTCGCCTTTGTGCCGGAGAAACCGGCCTTTACGCTGACGCTCCAGGTGTCCAATTTCGACCACCGCCGGGGAGGGTTGTGGAACAGCGTGTTCTTGGGCACGATTCAAGGCGTCGAGGCGTTCGCTCACCGGAAACTCGCCTTGGATGTTTTTCTGGCCGGCTGCCTGCTGATTATGGGAATGTATCACCTCGGCATATACTGGCTGAGAAAGCAGGATCGGTCGGCGCTGTTTTTCGGCCTGTTTTGCTTGCTGATGTCGGTTCGCTCGGTGCTGGTTGGGGAAATGGCCGTTTACCAGTTTGACCCCGACTTGCCGTGGAAGCTGTTGATCCGGGTGGAATACTTGACGATGATTTGCGGCGTACCGCTTTCCGTCTTATTCGTCCGTTCCCTGTACACCAGGGAAATATCGCGCCGTGTGCTGACCGGCATCCTTTGGGTCGGCGGCGCGTTCGCGGTTTGCGCCGTATTGGCGCCTTTTCCGTTCGCTGCCTACTTGGTGCCGCCTTATCAGGCGATAGTGGTAGCGGCATCCGCTTATGTGCTTTACGCGATCGTGCTTGCCGCCTGCCGCAAGCGGGACGGAGCGGTCGTCGCTTTTATCGGCGTTGCGGCCTTTGTTTTCACGGTCATTTACGATATTTTGTATTACAACCTGCTGTCCTCCCGCGGCAACCTCGTTCCGGCCGGCCTGATTGTGTTTATACTCGCGACCTCGCTCATCATCAGCATCCGCTCCGCCAAGGCGTTCCGGCAGGTGGAGATCATTTCGCGCGAGCTCCAGGAGCTGAACAGCGGACTGGAGCAGAAGGTGAAGGAACGGACGCTGGCTTTGGAGAGGTCGAATCAGAGCTTGGAGCAAATGTACGAGGAGCTGGGCCGTTTGGAAAATTCGCGGCGGCAGCTGCTGTCCAATATTTCCCACGACCTGGGAACGCCGATGACGCTCATTCAAGGTTATGTCGAGGCGCTGATGGATGGGGTGGCCAGCGATCCGGAACAGAAGCACCGGTACTTGCGCCTGATTCATACGCGGATCATCGGCCTCAACCGGCTGATTCAGGATTTATTTCAGCTCTCCAAGCTGGAGGCGCGGCAAATCAGCTTCAATGTTCAGGAAATGCCGGTTCGGGAATATATCCGGCTTGTTGCCGAGCGTTACGAGCTGGAGGTGAAGGAAGCCGGCCTGCATTTCGAGCTGCATATTTCATCCGCAGAGGAGCTGCAGGGTACCGTCAAGATCGACCTCGACCGGATGGATCAGGTGTACACGAACCTGATCTATAATGCGCTGAAGCATACTCCGGCGGGAGGAACGATCCGGCTTGTGTATGAGGCGGAGCATCATTTGATCGTGACGAAAATTCATGATAACGGGGCGGGGATCGCCCAGGAAGATCTTCCCTACATCTTCGACCGTTTCTATAAAAAGGACAAGTCGCGCAATTCGGCCGGCGGCGGCAGCGGGCTCGGTCTGTCGATCGCCAGAGAGATCGTCGAGTTCCACGGAGGCAAAATATGGGCGGAAAGCCGGGTCGGGCAAGGAACGACCGTTTGTTTCATGCTTCCGCTGTACCGGGCGTTTGATTAAACTCGGTTTTTGTCAAATTTTAGATAATCTTTAGCTTCTTTTTGTCGAGAAAGTGCTACTATAAAATTATAAGTCAGTGGACGTCACCCCCGAGAGGCGGGTGGCTTTTTAAAATTCATGAGGGCCGTAACCCAGGTTTGACATCCGGAATGGTGGTGCATAGGAATTGTCAGAGCAACGACACCGGCAATGGATCGGCTACCGGATAAAACGGGACATTTTTAATCGGCGGGGCGTTGTGCTGATCCCTTCTCGAACCGTCATCGAGCCATATCATGTCGATTTGATGGCTAAACACGATATTTATTTGGACGCGCACGATTTCGAACTCGCGGCTTCCCCGGACGAACATGCGACCAACGAAAATCTTGTCACCCGGGCCAGCGAAGAAATTAAAGAAATTTTTCATTTTGTCCGCGAGAAAAAAACGGTTCCTTACGAAGAAATCAATAAAACGATCATCCCGACGATCCATCAGGCGACCGAATACCCGAGCCTCTTCAGCGTTTTGTCCGGATTGCAGGCGAAAGACGATTATACATACCGGCATAATATCGGGGTCGGCGTCATCTCCACGATGATCGGAAAATGGCTCGGCCTCGGTGAGGAAGAACTGTCCGTACTCAGCATGGCAGCGACGCTGCACGATATCGGCAAAGTACAGATCGACGACGATATTTTGAACAAGCCGGGGCGGTTTACGAACGAAGAATACCTTCTGATGAAAAAACATACGCTTTACGGGTACGAAATTTTGCAAAAAACGCCCGGCTTATCCCCGCGCATCCCTCTCGTTGCGCTGCAGCATCACGAACGGGAGGACGGCGGCGGCTATCCTCACGGCCTTAAAGGAGACCGGATCGATTTTTACAGCAAAATCGTAGGGGTCGCCGATATTTTTCACGCGATGACCTCGAAGCGGGTTTATAAGGATGCGACTCCGTTTTACCAGGTCATCCGGCAGATGCAGGAGGACGGATTCGGCAAGCTGGAGCCGATGATTTGCAAGCTGTTCATTCAGCGGCTGATGGAGCTGTCCATCGGAGACGACGCCGTGCTGACCGACGGAAGGCGATGCAAAATCGTGATCGTCAATCCGCTGGATATTGTTAATCCGCTGGTGCAGGTGGAAGGGAAGTATATCGATTTGAGCAAGGAACGCGAGCTGCATATAAAGACGCTGGTGGGATGATGAGGTGAGGATGAACATGTCAGAGCGGGATTCGCTTGCCGGGAAAGCCGAACGTTTGTTAACGAAGCGGGATTCATTAAGCGCGATGCTTCGCCAAATGTGCGACAAAATTTATTTCGTCGATCGCCAGAGAGAGCTTCTCTACGGGTTTGACCGCAGCGGAAAAGAGGACTCGGCATTTGAGGTATGTGATTTGGAGCAGTACTTGCAAGAGGTGAGTCATGAGCAGCAGGGAAGGCTGAGGCAGGCGATCGATTTGATGCTGCGGGGCGGCGGTTCGTTTACCGTGGAATTTCAAGCGGTGCCGGACGGAATGCCGGGAAACTGGTACGAGTGCATCGGTATTCCGCTGCCTCCCGATGAAACCGGGGAAGCCCACTTTGCCTTGGCTCTGAAGGATATTACGGCGCGCAAAATGCTGGAGGAAGAGCTTGTGCTCATGGCGTTCCACGATCCGCTGACCGAGCTGCCGAACCGCAGGTTGTTCCAGGTGCATTTGAATCAAAGCCTGGCGTATGCCAAGCGGAACCGTCAGCTGCTGGCCGTGCTTTCGCTGGATGTGGACGATTTCAAGAACATCAACGATTCTTACGGACATGAAGCCGGAGATGAGTTTTTGATCGCTTTTGCCAAAAGGGTGAAGCGCTGCGTCCGGGAGGTCGATATGTTCGCCAGGATGGGCGGCGATGAGTTCAGCATTTTGCTGCCGAAAATCGATTCGGTATCCAGCGTGCATATCGTCACGAACCGGATCCTGTCCGCCATTCGCCAAGGATGGGAGCTGGGCGACCGCAAGCTGAGCCTGACGGCCAGCATGGGGGTGGCCATTTACCCGCACGACGGACAGGATGCCGACACCTTGCTGCGCAACGTGGATGCGGCATTGTACCGGGTCAAGGCGGGCGGGCGCGACGGGTGTTCGTTTTATGATGAAGCCATGTGAAGCGATCCGTTATACAGCATTTTAACAGGGGCCACCGTCTTGTCGCGGCGGCCTTTTGTTTGTTTACGCGACTTCATTTGCTTGTCATGAGATGTCTACAGCTTTTTCATCGACTGGCGGTATTCGGTCGGGGCCATCCCAAACCATCGTTTGAACTGCTTGGAAAAATAAAGCGGGTCGTGGAAGCCGACCGAAGCGGCGATTTGCTCGACCGTCAGCTCCTGTCTTTCGCGCAGCAGCAGCCGCGCTTTCTCGAGCCGGTGCTTGAGCAGGAACGTGATCGGCGTCATCCCGGTCGCTTTGCGGAACAGCGTCGACAAATAGGCGCGGTTGTACCCGAGGTTGTCCGCCATCATCTCCATTGTGATCGGCTCGGCATATTGCGCCGTCATGAACCGGATCGCCTGCTGAACGGCTTTCTCTCCGGCGGTCGCGGCTTCCTCGGGCAGCGCGTGCAGCGGATGAAGCGCCTCGGCGTACTCGGCGAGAATCAGATGAAGCAGGCCGCAAGCCTTCAAATGCGAGCTCGCCGAACGCTCCTGAAACACGGCGCGCAGCCGGTCCAGCAGCTCCGGCACGCGCGGATCGTCGCCGGTATGGGCGATCGGCTGCTGCGGGGTGATGCCTGCGCTTCTAAGCAGCTCGGCCGCCTTGGGCCCCTTGAAGGCGAGCCAGCGGTAAAACCACGGGTCGCCGGCATCCGCTTCATAGCTGACCAGCTTGCCCGGCTCGATGAAAAAGCTGTCGCCGGCTTCAAGCGAATGCGTCTGCCCGTGGCTGGTGAAGCGTCCCCGGCCCGATTCGATGTGATGCAGCAAAAAATAATCGAACACCTTCGGCCCGAGCTTATGGCCGGCGGCCGTTTGGCTGAAGCCGGTAAACAGCACGGCCAGGTCGTCCGAAGCGACGGTCTGGGGATTGGAGACCACATAATAGCTTTCGGCTCGGGACAAACCGGATCACCTCCAACTGGAATGAATTTGGCTGGAATGGATTTGGTACATAGTGTATCATAGAGGAGGATAAGTTGTCTCTCAAATCTAACATTTTTCCATGCCTATCTTACAATGCTCCATAGTGATGACGTGTCTGATCGCTTATACTGAAACCAAGTTCGAACTGATCACAATCCTATTATGTAACAGGCGGTGTCGATACCATGGCAGATGTTCAAATGCTTAAAAGCAAGTTTAACGAATGGTTCGGGGAAAGCGCGGAACCGGTACGGGCTTTCCTCGCGCCGGGACGCGTCAATCTGATCGGAGAGCACACGGATTATAACGGCGGCTACGTGTTTCCGGGAGCGCTGACGTTCGGAACGACGATGTTGATCCGCAGGCGCCCGGACGATCAGCTGTCGTTTGCTTCCACCAATTTTCCATTGCGCCAACAAATTTCCATTCGCGATATTGAATTCCGCAAGGAGCACGAATGGATCAACTACCCGAAGGGAGTCATCCGCGAGCTGCAGCAGCGAGGCGTGACGGTACACGGCTACGATATTTTGTACCATGGCGAAATTCCGAACGGCTCCGGCCTGTCGTCGTCGGCATCCATTGAGGTCGTCACGGCGTACGGTATCCAGGCGATGGAGGGCGTAAGTGCGATCGACAAGGTGCAGGCGGCGCTGCTGTCGCAAAAGGCGGAGAACGAATTCATGGGAGTCCAATGCGGTATCATGGACCAGTTTGCGGTGGCGATGGGCAAGGAAAACCATGCGATCCTGCTTATGTGCGACACGCTCGAATACGAGCATGTGCCGTTTGAGAGCGGAGCGTATAAGCTGGTCATCGGCAATACGAACAAGAAGCGCGGGCTCGTCGATTCGGCGTATAACGAGAGAAGAGCGCAGTGCGAGCAGGCGGTGCAGGATTTGCAGGCGGCGTTTCCGGAGCTCAAGCTGCTCGGCCAGCTGACGCTGGAGCAGTTTAACGAGCATGCGCATCTGATTCAGAGCGGCATCGTCCGCAAACGCGCGAAACATGTCGTGGAGGAAATCGACCGCGTGAAGCAAGCCGTGCAGGTGCTGCGTGCAGGTGATCTGGCTGCGTTCGGCAAGCTGATGAACGGCTCGCACGAGTCGCTTCGCGATTTGTACGAAGTGACGGGGGCGGAGCTCGACGCGATGGTCGAAGCGGCCTGGCAGGTGCCCGGCGTGCTCGGCGCGCGGATGACCGGCGCCGGCTTCGGCGGCTGCACCGTGTCGCTCGTGCATGAGGACAGCGTCGAACGTTTCATCGATAAAGTGGGCAAAGAGTATACGGAAAAAACCGGGCTGGTCGCGGATTTCTACGTGTGCCAAATCGGGGACGGCGTCAAGGAAATCAAGATCTAGGGAAGGGGCCGGTGTTCACCGGCATTCCTTAAATTAAAGGAGAGTGGCAATCATGGCCATTATGGTTACAGGCGGAGCCGGGTATATCGGCTCCCATGCGGTAGCGGAGCTGCTGGCGCGCGGCGAAGAGGTCGTTGTCGTCGACAATCTGCAGCAGGGACACCGCGAGGCGGTGCTCGGCGGCAAGCTGTATGTCGGAGACCTGCGCGATAAAGATTTTATGGGTTCGGTGTTCAAGGAAAACGAGATCGAGGCCGTCATTCATTTTGCCGCCAACTCGCTTGTGGGCGAGAGCATGCAAAACCCGGCCAAATATTACCATAACAACGTATACGGCACGCTTTGCCTGCTGGAAGCGATGAACGAGCACGGCGTGAAGAAAATCGTGTTTTCGTCGACGGCGGCGACCTACGGGGAACCGGAACGCGTGCCGATTCAGGAGAACGACCGTACGCTGCCGACGAACGCATACGGCGAGACGAAGCTGGCGATGGAAAAGATGATGAAGTGGTTCGACACGGCCCATGGCATCAAATACGTCTCGCTGCGCTACTTCAATGCTGCCGGGGCGCATGAGAGCGGCCGCATCGGCGAGGATCACGACCCGGAAACGCATCTGATTCCGATCATCCTGCAGGTGGCGCTCGGCCAGCGCGAGCATATCTCAGTGTTCGGCGACGATTACGACACGCCGGACGGCACGTGCATCCGCGATTACATTCACGTGAGCGACCTTGCCGACGCGCACGTGCTCGCTGTCGAGAAGCTGCGCCGCGGCGGAGACAGCGGCATTTACAACCTCGGCAACGGCAAAGGTTTTTCCGTAAACGAGGTGATCGAGATCGCCCGCCGGGTAACGGGGCATCCGATTCCGGCGGTAGTCCAGGCGCGCCGCGCCGGCGATCCGGCGGTGCTGGTGGCGTCCTCGGAGCGGTGCCGGGCGGAGCTCGGCTGGCAGCCGAAGCGGGACAGCCTGGAGAACATCATTGCGTCGGCATGGGCGTGGCACCAGGCTCATCCGCAAGGCTACGCGTCGAAGTAACCGAGGGAACGCGCAGGAACGGACAGGAGCGAACAACGATGACAACAGGAATCAATCCCCAGCTACGGCTGGAGACGGCCAAAAACATCGAGAGGCTGGTGCAGTTCGGCGTGAGCCGCAAGCTTCTGGATCCTCTCGACGTATACGCGGCGCGCAATGCGCTGCTCGATATGCTCGCGATCGGCGAGCCCTATGAGGGAGATCTCGAGGAGCCGGCGCCGGAAAGCCCGGTCGGCGTCCTCGAGGCGCTGCTTGATTATGCGGCCGAAGTCGGCATTCTCGAGGACAACAACACGACGCTGCGCGACCTGCTCGACGCCCGCCTGATGGGCGCGCTCATGCCGCGCCAGTCGGAGGTGGCGGCGCGCTTTTGGCATACGGCGCGGCAGGCGGGAACGGAGCAGGCGACGGATGAGTTTTACCGGCTGTGCATCGACTCCAACTACATTCGCATGGACCGCATCGCGAAAAATTTGTACTGGCTTGCACCGACCGAATACGGCGATCTGGAGATCACCGTAAACCTGTCGAAGCCGGAGAAGGACCCGCGGGAAATCGCGATGCTGAAAAATGCGCCGTCCAGCCATTATCCGAAATGCCTGCTCTGCGTCGACAATGTCGGGTATGCGGGACGCCTGAATCACCCGGCGCGGCAAAACCTGCGGGTCGTGCCGCTGATGCTTGACGGCGAGCCGTGGTTTTTCCAATTCTCTCCGTATGTGTACTACAACGAGCATTCGATCGTTTTCGACCGGGAGCACCGGCCGATGAAAATATCGCAGCATACGTTTTACCGTCTGCTTGATTTCATCGAACAGTTCCCGCATTATTTCATCGGTTCGAACGCCGATTTGCCGATCGTCGGAGGGTCGATCTTGAATCACGATCATTTTCAGGGCGGCAATCACCGCTTCGCGATGGAAAAAGCGCCGGTGGAAGCGGCTTACGCCCACCCCGATTACCCGAACCTGAAAGCCGGCATCGTGCGCTGGCCGATGTCGGTCATCCGCCTCTCGAGCCACAACAAGCTGCAGCTGCTCCGGCTGGCGGGCGATATTCTTGAAGCGTGGCGCGGCTACAGCGATCCGGAATGCGATATCTACGCGCACACGAAGGGAGAAGACGGCACGGAGACGCCGCACAATACGATCACGCCGATTGCGCGCAATAACGCAAGCGGCGAATACGAGCTGGACCTCGTGCTGCGCAACAACCGGACCAGCACCGAGCATCCGGACGGCATTTTTCACCCGCATCAGGAGCTTCACCATATAAAGAAGGAAAACATCGGCCTGATCGAGGTGATGGGGTTGGCGGTGCTGCCGGGCCGGCTCAAGGAGGAGCTGGAGGCGATCGCCGGCATTTTGCAAGGAGATACGGAGCTTCTTGCGGCTATGACGGACGATCCTCAGCACGGGCTGCACATGCACGCCGAATGGGCGCGAGAGCTGACCGCGAAGTACGGCACTTCGCTTACGGCGCAAGCCGCCATGCAGGCGGTGCGGCACGAGGTCGGAAGCAAATACGCGCAAGTGCTGCACGACGCCGGGGTCTACAAGCGGACGGAGCAAGGGCAGCAAGGATTTCACCGCTTTTTGGAAGGGCTTGGCTTCCGGAGCTTGTAATGCGGCACTTCGAACAAAGGACTTCTTTCCATGGGGAAGGAGTCCTTTTTTTTATTCGTGGAAACCGATTTCAGGCGACCTTTAAGAATATTCGGGTTTTATGTAAGGTATATTGACATAAAATACTAATACACATATGATAATAGTATCAAAACACAAACATTTGAGCGAATCAAGGCTTCTAATGTTAGGTTTTATGTAATATTATCTTACATTATAGATGAGGGGAGGGACTGGTTTTCCGGTTTTCGGAGAATCAGGCACGCGGATGTCCACGATGAAGCCGGCTCAGATTAGCCCATACGGCCTGCAGCCTTTTTATGACGAGATGTTTCAGGATGAAAGGACCGTTCGCCCCCATTACCGGCACGTACACGGCCGGTTTTCACAAATGACGGCGGACGACTTGGCGCTCAAGCAGAAAGCCATCCAAAAGCGGATGCTGGAGGAGGGCATCACCTTCACGCTTTACCGCGGAGCGGAAGCGCAGCCTTTGGAGCGGACGATTCCGTTCGACCTGATCCCGCGCGTCATTCCCCGCGAAGAATGGACGCATTTGGAGAAGGGGCTGCAGCAGCGGGTAAAAGCGTTGAACCTGTTTATCGGCGATATTTATCACCGGCAGCAAATCGTCCAGGACGGCATCATCCCTCGCAGCATGATTGTGGCGAACAAGTATTTTCGGCCGGAAATGATGCGGCTTCCCGTTCCGGGCGGCGTGTACGTCACCACCTCCGGCATAGATCTTATCCGTAACGAACAGGGAGATTACTTTGTGCTGGAGGACAATTTGCGCTCTCCTTCCGGGTTCTCTTATTTGTACAAAAGCCGGATGCTCATGAATCATCTGTTTCCGGAGCTCACTTTATCCCAGCCGATCGTCGATATCGAATTCAGCATGAACCGCTTTTTATCCTCGCTCAAAAGCCTGGCACCTTCCGGCAAGTCGGACCCGGTGATCGCGCTGCTAACGCCCGGCCATTTCAACTCCGCGTATTACGAGCACGCTTTTCTGGCGCAGCAGATGGGCATTCATCTCGTGGAAGGGCGCGATCTTGTTGCGATCGACCATAAAATTTACATCCGCAATCTTCAGGGCTTAAAGCAGGTCGACGTATTGTACCGCCGCATCGACGACGATTTCCTCGATCCGCTGGCGTTTTTGCCGCATTCGATGATCGGGGTCGCCGGGATCATGAACGCATACCGCGCGGGCAATATCGCGATCGCCAACGCCCCCGGCACGGGAGTGGCGGACGACAAGGCGATTTACGCATTCGTCCCGGACATGATCCGATATTATTTGAACGAGGAGCCGGTTTTGCAAAATGTACCGACCTACCTGCTGTCGCGGCCGGAAGAGCGGGAATACGTGCTCGGCCGGCTCGACCGGATGGTCGTCAAGGAGACGTCGCTGTCCGGCGGCTACGGCATGCTGATCGGTCCGTCGGCAAGCGACGAGGAGATCGCGTCCTTCGCCGAGCTGATTCGGCGACATCCGGACCGTTACATCGCCCAGCCGACGGTGAAGCTGTCGCGCGCTCCGGTGCTGGCGGACGGGCGGCTTGCGCCGCGGCACATCGATTTGCGCGCCTTCGTGCTGACGGGCAGCGGCGGGGCGAGCGTCATTCCCGGCGGGCTGACCCGGGTGGCGCTGCGGGAAGGGTCGCTTGTCGTCAATTCCTCGCAGGGCGGCGGCGTGAAGGATACGTGGGTGCTTCATTAATTTTCATATAAAGGAGCGGTTCGGGATGCTGAATCGGAATGCGGAAGCGTTGTTTTGGGTGGGGCGTTATACGGAAAGGGCGGAAAATCACGCGCGGCTGATCGATGTGCACTACCATATTCAGCAGGAAAAGGACGGGGAAAACGGAGGCGAGAAATGGGCCCGGCTCATCGACGCGCTTGGAGCGCGAAACGATTATTTGCTGCGGTACGAGGCGTTTACGGAGAAAGACGTGCTGTCGTTTTTGGTGCTGGATACGGAAAATGTAAATTCGCTCCGTTCGTGCGTCAGCGGGGCGCGCAGCAATCTGAGAACGCTGAGGGAAATGCTGCCGACCGAGCTGTGGGATGTGCTGAACGGCTTCTATCTGTGGCTCGGCGATCAGCAGGTGGAGCAGCTGCTCGAATCCCCTCACGGCTTCTTCAAGCGGACCAAAGAATGGATGGCGATGTTCCAAGGGGCAGAACATTCGGTCATGCTGCGCGAAAACGAGTTTCATTTCATGGAAAGCGGGCGTTTTCTGGAGCGGGCGGAAAATACGCTGCGTATCTTGCAATCGGTCAGCCTGGCCATTTCCGAGGACAATGCGGCGCCCTACCCTTATCTGCTGGCTGTGCTGAAATCGGTCAGCGGTTATCAGGCCTTCCGGCGTTTTTATGCGGACGCGATGGCCATGGAATCGATCGTCGAGTTTTTGCTGCGCAGCGAAGTGTTTCCGCGCTCGGTCTTTTTCTCGTTCGATGCGCTGGAGACGCATCTGAAGGGGATCGAGCTAGAGGAGCAGGGGCGCAGCCTGCCGCATGACAAGGCGATCCGGCTCTCCTGGAAGGTGAAAGCTGACCTCGCTTGCATGGAGAAGGAGGACATCGACCTGAGTGGCTTTGCCGGCGTGCTCGGCGACCTGATGAGGGCGGCGCAGCAGATCGGGCACGCAATGGCCGGCGGCTTTTTTCGACGCGAGGAGGCCACAGCATGAAAATCGAAATCAGCCACGTCACGCGTTACACGTACGAAGAGCCGGCGACGGACAGTGTCAATGAGATCCGCTTGACCCCGCGGACGAATTACCGCCAGTCGTGCTATCATCACGAAATTTCCATTGAGCCGGTGGCGGCGCTGTTTTCGTACGAAGATTATTTCGGCAACCGGGTCCATGCCTTTTCCGTCGCCAAACCGCATCGGGAGCTGGTCATCCGCACGAAAGCGACGGTTGTCACGCATGACCGGCCGCTTACTCCGTTCAACCCGGATGCCGGCAGCTCGCAGCTGGAGGAGCTGGCCGGCGAGAAGTTGCGCAACCGCTACATCGAATATTTGCTGCCGACCGATTATACGGAGGTTACTCCTGAGCTGCTCGAGTTTGCGGAAGAGCTGGGGCCGCTTGCGGACGGGGAGGTCTACGAGTGGGTGAGGGGAGCGGCGGCGGCGATTTACCGACAGTTTGTATATGATCCGCAGGCAACCAGCGTGCATACGACCGTAAGCGAAATGCTGCAGCTGAGGCGCGGCGTATGCCAGGACTTTACCCATCTGCTCATCGCGCTTTGCCGCAGCAAGGGCATCCCTTCGCGATACGTCAGCGGGTATCATTTCGTGGGCGATCTGCAGGGCGGCAGCGCCGATTTCGAGCAGGCTTCGCATGCATGGGTCGAGGTGTTTATCCCCGGGATGGGCTGGTCCGGCATCGATCCGACGAACAACGCCGAGATCGGGTGGCGGTACGTCAAACTCGCCCACGGCAGGGATTACAAAGACATCGTGCCGGTCAAAGGCGTCTATCGGGGAACGGGAAACCAGCGGCTGGAAGTTGTCGTTGATGTTAAAAAGCTGGGCGGGTAGCCAATGTTTGGGATAACCTCCGCAGAAAGTTGACATATTAAGGATACTTTCATATGGCGGAGGGGATTTCATGAAGAAAAGTGCACGTATGCTGCTGGCGACAATCGTATGCCTCCGCCTCGTATTGTGCGGCGGGCCGGTATCGGCCGCTCCGGAGCGACCCGAGCTGACGTTTGCCGTGCTCAGCGATATTCATGTGACGAGCGGCAATGAACAAGCACGGCGGAAGCTGGAGAGGGCGCTGCAGGATCTGGATCAGATCGATCCGGCTGCGGATGCGCTGGTGATCAACGGCGATCTGGGGGACGGCCGTCCCGAAGATTATGAAGCTTTATCGCGTATTATGGCGCGTGTGCCGCATCCGAAGGCGCTTTTTTATACGATCGGCAATCATGAGTTTTATAAAGCCTGGTATGACGGCACAGGGCGCTGGAGCTACGGCACGTTCCCGAACGGAGAGACGGAGATATCCTCCATTCGGCGATTTCTTCAGCTGACCGGCGAACGCGAAGTATATTATGACCGCTGGTTGGCGGGATATCATTTTATTTTTCTCGGCACCGAGCATTACCTTCAGTCGGGGCCGGGCTACGGGGAAACGGCGGCGCTTTTGTCGGAGGCTCAGCTTGAATGGCTGCGCCGCAAATTGGCGGAGAAGCATGCGCCGAACCGGCCGGTTTTCGTATTCCTGCATCAACCGACGAACGTAGCCCTCGCCGAAACGGGCAACCTCAGCCAGCAAAAGCTGCATGCGATATTGAGCCGTTATCCGGAGGTTATGTTATTTAACGGGCATACGCATTATGCGCTGGGCCAGCCGGGGACCATTCGCGACGGGCGGTATGTAACGCTGAACAGCGCTTCGGTTTATGAGCCGTTAAACAAAAATGGCGAGCCTGCAGGGGAGGATGCCAGCCAGGGATTTTATGTTCAGGTGTATCCGGGGCGTGTCACAGTCAAAGGCAGGGACTTCGCGAGCCGGCAATGGATGGCGGAAGCCCAATTCCTCATTCGCTTTCCGCACAAAAAAGCCGGATGAATCATTCATCCGGCGCGGAATGGCCGGCATTCTCCGGCGGCTTCTGCTTGATCTTCACTTCAATGGTGTCCTCGGCATGCTTCACTTCCTCGACCTCGATGCCGTTTTTCGTCAGGGAGGAAGTGATATGCTTCTCATCCTGCTCCGGGAAAATATAGGCCGGCAGCCGGGATTGATCCTGCAGCAGCTCGCGGGCGACCCGCAGCAGCTTATCCATAGAAAACGGTTTTTTCAAGTATTTCTCGATATCTTTCTCCTGATAGTCGGCCGGCAGATCCAATGCGGTCGAGACGATCACCGGGGTCCGGTGCGATTTCGGGTCGCGGTATAGCTCGGCGATAAAGTCCCATCCGGTTTTGACGCCTTCCAGATGAATATCGACGATGCACAGTACCGGAGGGTTATGGCGGGCCCGCTGCAAGGCGATAATGCCTTCCTCCGCCGATCTCAAATGCACGGAGGGCGAGCCTAGCCTGGCCAGGGCAAGCCTGATCAGCTTGGCCAAATTATCGTCATCCTCCAGCACGACAATGCTGCCTTCGATGCTCGGGACATCGTGCAGGGCAAGCTCGACGGTAAACGTGCTTCCTTGGCCCATTTCGGATTCGAACGAGATTTTGCCGCCGTGCGCATCGACGATTTCCTTGACGATCGCAAGCCCCAGCCCGGTGCCGCCGATCTGCCTGCGGTCGGAGTTGTCGACGCGGTAAAATTTGGAGAACAGCTTGGCTTTCGCTTCTTCTGGAATACCCAGGCCGTAATCCTGAATTTCCAGTTGTACGGTCGCTTCTCCGTCAATCAACCGAATGTCGACCCGATCCTTGGCCGGGGAATATTTAATGGCGTTGCTCAGCAGATTATGCACAACCTGCCTCAGCCGGTCGACATCGGCGCGAACCCAGACTTCACGGCCGGCGGCGTGCAGCACGATGTCATGCGATTGTTTGCCCTGCCATTGGTCGATCACTTCTTGCAGCAGAGAAGTCAGTTCCACCGGAGCAAAATGGTACACCTGGCGGCCGGACTCCATTCTCTGCAAATCGAGGAAATCGTTGATCAGCGTCGACAGGCGGTTTGCTTCCTTATATACCGTCTCCAAATATTTTTGCTGCCGCTCCGGCGGAAGCGTGCGGTGCAGCAATATTTCGATGAAGCCGAGCACGCTCGACAGCGGCGTTCTCAGCTCGTGGGAGACGATGCTGATGAATTCGTTTTTCATTTCGTCGACTTTCTCTTCTTCGGTGCGGTCGCGGAATACGAACAGGACACCGAGGTAACCGGTCGTCTCCTTGTCCCCAACCTTGGACGCGTAAACTTCGGCATGGCGAGGCTGCTTCTCCCCTTCGGGGACGTACGTAAATCTCTCGGACAGACGGTCCAGCGAGCCGTTGAGCAGCCCTTCCATCGCCAGACAGGCATGCGCAAACGAGGGCGTCTTGTTTTCAATTCGTTTGAGATAGTCGATTAAATGATGATCGAGCTTCTCGTTCAGCCGGTAATAATCGCGCATGCGGTGGTTGGCAAATAGCACGTAGCCGTTCGCATCGCACAGCATCATCCCTTCGTGGGTGGATTCCAAAATATTTTCGATCAGGTCCCGCTGCTCTGCGATGTACGCCTTCTCCAGCGTCAATTGATCGTTCAGCTCGGAGAGGTGAAGCGCCTTTTGGCGCCGGTCTTCGCTGATCATCTGCGCGAGGAACGCAAGTTCGAACTGGCGAATGAGACCCGTGGAGAGCCGTTCCTGCTGCTCGGAGCTCGTCATGGTCCTGTAGGCCGTCAGCAGCAAAAAGCCGATGACGTTCTGTTCGTCGTCGAACAGCGGGTAATACCGGTCGAGCGCTTGGGTAATGCCCAGGTGAAAGCCGCGTTCTGCGGCACTGGCATTGCGTATACATTCGATCGGCTGCCGTTCGTCGAAAACTCTGCGGGCCGGACCGAACAGCTCCGATTCGATCGATGGAGGCAGTTCGTCCGGGTAGCCGAGGGCGTGGACGATCTCGAAACGGCCGGAATGTTCCCGGTTCCGTATAACAACAAGCGCGCAGTCCATCTTGAGTGCGGCAAGAAGCCCCGGCAAAGAATGGTTCATAAACGATTTCATTTCCGTCATGCCGGTGAGCTTCTCCTGGAAGCCGGTGATGATCTCCAGTTCGGCTTCCCGCGAAGACAATTTCTCCAGCGTGCGCTGCTGCTCTTCCTGTTGGGCGATGATTTCTTCGTTTTGCGCCTCCAGGCTTTCCGCCATGAAACGGTACGTTTCCTCGCTTTTGCGAAGTGCGGCTTCCGCCCGGTGGGCGCGGCTGAAAATAAAACCGGACAAAACGCCGATAATCAGCGCCAAAATCCCGCTTATGGCGATGATGGTGCGGGTGAGGCCGCCGGCCTGTCTGGTTTGTGCGTAGGCGTCTTCGCTGATTTTTTCAATTTCCGCAATTAATTTGGTATGAATGAGGCGGAACTGGTCCATCAGCTGCTTTCCCGTATCGATCCGATTGCGGGCATCGGCGGTTTGGCCGGTTTGTATCCGATTGATCTGGTTGTTATAGTGCTGCTGCATCCGATCGATCTGAGGGACCGCCTCGTTTTCGATGATCTGCTTTAACGACGGGTACGCCTCTTCGAAGGAGCGCAATGTCTCGAGGTCTTCGCGCAGCTGAGCTTTGCCCTCTTCAAACGGATCCAAATACTTGGAATCCGCCGTGATCATATACCCGCGAATACCTGTCTCCTGATTGATGAGATCGGTCAGCAGATCGCTGGCTGCGGAGGAAAGCGGGATCGCATCGTGAACGACGTGATCCGTTTGTTTCTCCATATTGAGGGAAGACAGGTAGCTGGAAGCTCCGGTCAGAGCAAGCAAGCCGACAATTAAAGCAACATAGATCAACGAAACGCGGGATCTTGATATTTGCATGGGTTATCCCTTTCATTCGAATTTTCCGTTGCGAGGTGCATTAAACCATTCGACGGAACTTCGACAAAATCCTTTTATCGACACTAAAGATTCGACCGTTTTGACGAATCTGAGTGAGCCGTGAAGCAGATTTTTCGAGCGAATACTTGAAACCGCGCCGCGAATAAGGATTGCTTTCCTTGCGCATTGTGCTTTACAATACAATATGTAATGTCAGAAAACCTCCCATTTCAAAAGGGAGTCGTCAGGATGGGGGGAAGGAATATGCTAGCTGGCGGAGTGATACCGGCCGGACAGGAAGTGCAGCCGTTTTTCCAACCCATCGTTTCCATGCAGACCCAGCGGGTGATCGGCTACGAAACGTTAGGACGGCATATCGTGGGCAATGAAATTCGCAGCTTGGGTCCCTTTTTTCAAGATCCGAATATCAGCGACGAAACTCATTTGGGAATTGACCGGATTTTGCGGGAGAGAGCGATTGAACGCATGTCGGCGGAAAAAAACGGGGCGTGGCTTTTTATTAATTTGAAGCCTTCCTGGATTTACCGGGTTTACCGCGAGACCGGCATGCTGCCGACCTTGCAGTTTATCGACAAACACGGCATGGACCCGGCCCGCATCGTGATTGAGGTTACCGAAGAGGAATTTCAGGGCAGACTCGAGGAATTGACGCAAATCATTGAAGTGTACCGCCAGCGGGGATGCACCATAGCGATAGATGATATTGGCAGCGGTTCAAGCAACTATGAGAGGATCGCTTCCATCCGGCCGAAAATTTTGAAAATCGATCTGAAGATTTTGAAAAAAAGCGCGACACACGACGGCTATAAGGCGCTGCTCGATTCGTTTTCGATTTTATCCTCGCAAATGGGCGCATCGCTGCTCGTGGAAGGTGTGGAAACGAAGCAGGATTTGCATAATGCACTGAAGGCGGGCGCCCGATACGTACAGGGATTTTTATTTTCTCCGGCGGTCCCGGAATTATTGCCGGACTCGGCGTTTGAGGATATGCTGAAGCAGGAGATCAAGCTGTACACCGAACAGCAGCTGCACCGTTACCGCAGTCTGTTCTCGGTGCAGGAGAGCCTGAACGATCTCATTACGGCGGAAGCCATGATCGGAGGGGCGGAGGATGCCGACGCGCTCATCCGCAGTCTGCTCGGGCGCGTGGCCGACAATGTCGTACGAATGTACATATGCCGCGAAGACGGCAGGCAAATTTCCTCCAATTTCAGCCGGACTGAGGAGTGCGGCTGGGAGGTGGACGAGAAGTTTCGCGGGGCCAACTGGATTTGGCGCCCTTATTTTATTCCGAATGTGCTTCGCATGAGCGTACAAGGGCAGGGGCATCTGTCCCAGGTATACATCGATCTCGACAGCTCCCGTCCTATGCAAACGTATTCGTGTCCGCTCAATCGGGATCATTACCTGTTTCTGGACTTGTTCGTTTGATTGGCAAGAAACCCCGCTCTATTGCAAGGCGGGGTTCCTGTTTTCTCGAAATAGACACGCTTTGACGGCACCTTTAAACAGGCCTGAGTCCTTCCCGTAAATCTTTAATAAACGCGCCGGCAAACTGCTGCATTTCGGAATAAATCCGCTGAGCTTCCGGCAGGTAACATTCGCCTTTCCCCAGAACGTGAGCTTCGAAGTAATCGAGGGTTTGCTCCAAGCTTTGCCCTCTGGCCGTGCCGGTACATAAAGATTTCACGATCAGATACGTTTTGCCCCCTTCAATCATATGGGCGTCATGCAGAAGCTTTCCTTCCAACGTTTCCGGAATCTCATCTTTTTGCGATTCCCACGAGATGTTGACGATTTTTTCGACGTACTCGTCATCCAATCCTTTTTTCCTCAAGTAATGCCGGATCAAATCCTCCCGCAAATAGATGAATCCGTGAAAGTAACAGCCGTACGTGATGACATCCGAATCCGTAATTTCAGGATAATGCGCTAACAGGCGTTTCGCGGAAAGGAGCATCCTGTCGATGTGGCTCAAATCATGCATAATGTCTTTGTTCGCATAAAAAGGACTGACAAATTCGATAAGTTCGTCTACATTTATCAAAATTGCATTCCTCCTTGCATTTAATGAATATTTTACCATACGAATGAGGCGTCAAACATCACTATTTGCAGCTCGCGCGCATCGTACCGCCCAGGAGTGATGCTCGTGGAACAGCAGATTGTCAGCCTCCTCCACGCGAATCCATTGTAAGCTATGATCATCTTCCGCAGGGTCCTGCACTTTTTCAGCGAATTGAGCCGTGTAAAACTTTCCGTCGCCGATAAGAGGTTCGTTTCGGGAGGACAGGAAGTATCTCTCCGCCTCACCGATCAAAGATCCGATATGGATGGCATAGCCGGTTTCCTCCAGCACTTCGCGGCGGAGACATTCATGATCCGTTTCTCCATCCTCGAGTCCCCCTCCCGGCAAAAAGTAATGTCCTGCTGCGGTCAATACAGCCGCCACCTGTTGTTTGTCTTCGTCAAATATGACGGCATAGCAGCCTTTTCTTCTTGCATAGTCTAAGCCGTCCGATTTTTGTCCAAAAGTACGCATTCTCCATCGGCTCAGCGGCAGCATATATACCTCTTTTTGGGAAATCCATTCAAATCCCAGCTTCTCGTAAAGGGATCGTGCCGGGAGATTGCCGGTATCGGTTTCCAGCTGCAGCCGATGGGCCCCGCGTTCGCGGGCGAGCTCGACGGTGTGCTGCAAAAGAGCTTGGCCCACGCCGGAATTGCGGTGCTTCGGAGAAGTATACACGTCTTGGATTTTTAAAATGGGAAGTCCTTTGGTCGTTGAGAATCCCCAATGGTAAGTGACGAATCCGGCGTACTCGTCTTGATGGCGGGCCAGCAAACAGATGGTATGAGCGTCCTCCAACAACCGAAGCAGAGCCGCCTCGCATTCCTCGGCATGGCCGCCGTCCCAACCGCCTTCGGCTCTGTAACCGGCCAACAACAAGCTTGCCTCGCGGATCAAAGAGTGGTTCAGTTCCACAATTTCAATCGGCATAATCCTCGAACCTCCCGATCAAGTGATGATTTGATTTTGAACCATTTTTCGGAAAAATTATAGACTGATAATTTCCGGTTTGTTATGATGTTGAATAAGGTGTGTTAAAAAATCCGGACTCTTTCCAAAAGCAAAGGACTGCAAACCTGAAGATGAATCCCTGTGCCTGTAAAACGGCGGGACACTTCGGGTGGCAGTCCTTTATTTTTTGGAAATACAGCGTCAATCGGAAAGCGCTCGCGCTATATTCGCCCTGGCTTCGTTCGCTGTATTCTCATCGCCCTGATCGATGGCCTGCAGCAAAATCAACATGGGAATGTACACCGCGATCAAACGCGCCAGTACCTTCGTCTCTTCATCCACTTCTCCATATTCGCTGAAAAAATCCGAACGGGCGAAAGGAGGCAGGAAGCTGTAGGCGATATTCAAATCGCACGCGGGGTGCCCGATATTCATGTCGCCCCAATCGATAATTCCGGAGATGGCCCCGCTTTCATCGACCAATATATTTTTAAAATGTAGATCGCCATGGAGGAATACGCCTTTCGGCGTCACACGATCGGTCTGGAGCCGATCCAAATAATCGGCGATGGCGCGATGCTCGTCGGCCCTAAGATGCGGGGCGAGATCGGACAAAAATCCGAGCATCTTTTTCTTGCGCGATGCGACGTCCGTCAAGTTCCTGTGGTCATGCTCAATGCCGTTTTCTACGGCGATATGGACCGGGAAAGCATGCAAACTTTTCAAAAATTGCGCAAGCGCCGCTGTCGATGACGCACGTTGTCCGTCCGTCAATCCGATGGGAAACCTGCCCGGCAAATAAGGGTAACCAAGAAACGGGGCGGGGTATTCCTCATGTTCTTTACCAAAAAAAATCGGCTTCGGATACGGGAGGCGAATCACGCCCTCCAGCTTCGGCAGTATGTTCATTTCCGTCTTGATCAACCGAACGGCCGCCGTTCTTCTCGGAAAGCGAAACACATATTCGTCTCCAACGCGAAAAACCGTATTATCCCAGCCGTAACCAAGGTGTCGGATTTTTAAGGACAATAGCTGAGGAAACTGGCTGCCGATAAGACGAAGAGCCAGTTCCTCAGCAATATTCCATTCCGCATCCCATACTTTCGAACCTGCCATATTTCTGTCCTCCCCGGATCTATTGGCATCCTCAGCCATCCGCAAGTCAGAGCAGCGAAGTCCGGTCGGCTGAGGCGATTTCACTTGTGATTTGCGCGACCGCTTCCTCTATAGTCAGTGCCGCGGCGGCTTCGTCCGAGCGCCGTTTGAACTCGACGATGCCTTCGGCGGCCCGTTTGCCGACGGTCAGGCGCAGCGGGATGCCGATCAGGTCGGCATCCTTGAATTTGACGCCGGGACGCTCGGCGCGATCGTCCAGCAGCACCTCCGCTCCGGCTTCCCGCAGCCGGGAGTACAGCGATTCGGCGACGGCCATCTGCACCTCATCCTGGACGGAAACGGGGATGAGGTGCACGTGGAACGGAGCGATTGCCATCGGCCAGAGCAAGCCGTGTTCGTCGTGGCGCTGCTCCGCGACCGCGGCAAGCAGGCGGGAGATGCCGATACCGTAGCAGCCCATGATCAGCGGATGCTCTTGCCCCGACGCATCGGCGAAATTCGCCTCGAGAACTTCGCTGTACTTGGTGCCGAGCTTAAAGACGTGGCCGATCTCGATCCCTTTGTGCAGGGCAAGGGCGCTGCGGCAGCGGGGACAAGCGTCACCTTCGCCTACATTGCGAAAATCGCCGACACGATCCAGCGCAAAATCCCGCCCCGGCCGAACGCCGCGGTAATGGTAGTCGGCCGCATTCGCTCCGGTAATGCCTTGCTCCATCGCAGCAACCTGGACGTCGACGAGGAGCGGCACGGACAACCCGATCGGACCGGCAAAGCCGACAGGGGCCCCGGTAATCCGCTGCGCGGTCTCGGCATCGGCCAGCTCGAGGCGGCTCGCTCCAAGATAATGAGCGAGCTTGATCTCGTTAGCCGTTTGATCGCCGCGAATCAAAACGGCGATCGGCTCGCCGTCGGCGAGATAAAGCAGAGTTTTGATAATGTCCCGCGCTTCCAGCCGGAACGTTTGAACGAGCTGCTCGATCGTGCGGACGCCGGGAGTATGGAACCGTTCGTACGCAGAGATAACGGCGGATTCGCGGCCGGCCGCCTGCGCATGCAGGGGTACCGCTTCCGGGAAGCCGGTCTCCGAGGTCCGGCTTGGATGCCGGGCCGCTTCCGCTTGCGAGTCTTCCGGCAAGGCCCGCTGCCAATACGCGGCCTCGGAAGATCGTCCAGCAGCGACGCCCGCCGGCGGCGCTGCCTCCGCTTTTTCCAGATTTGCCGCGTAATCGCAGCCGGTGCACACCGCAATCGTATCTTCGCCGATTTCGGCGAGCGCGATAAACTCGTGTGTGCCCCCATCGCCGCCGATCGATCCGGCATCGGCCAGCACGGCGCGATAACGCAGTCCGCAGCGTTCGAAGATGCGGCAGTAAGCTTCGTACATACGCGTATAGGACGCCTCCAGCCCTTCCCGGTCCGCATCGAAGGAATACGCGTCCTTCATCAGAAATTCCCGGCAGCGCAGCAGCCCGAAGCGGGGTCTGCGCTCGTCGCGGAACTTCGTCTGAATCTGGTACACCGTGAGCGGCAGCTGGCGGTAGGAGCCGATCTCTTGCCCGGCCAGCGTCGTAATGACTTCCTCATGAGTAGGGCCGAGCGCAAATTCCCGCCCGCCGCGGTCATGGAAGCGGATCAGCTCCGGGCCGTATTCGTCATATCGACCGGACCGCTGCCACAGCTCGGCGGGCTGCATTGCGGACAAATGCAGCTCCTGGGCGCCGGCGCCGTCCATTTCCTGCCGGATGATCCGCTCGATACGGCGCAGAACCCGCCAGCCTAACGGCAGAAAGGCGTAAACCCCGGAAGCGAGCGGGCGGATGAACCCGGCGCGCAGCAGCAGCCGGTGGCTGGCCGCCTCGGCATCCGCCGGAACTTCGCGGAGAGTAGGGAGAAGCAGACGATTTTGATGCATAGCGAGAATCCCTCCATTTTTGGCAAAAAGATAAACAAAAAAACGCCTTCGTCAGGGACGAAAGCGTTCGTGGTACCACCCTAATTTCACGGCTGACCGTCAGGTCGAGCCGTGCTCCGGCCATGGTAACGGGATGGGCCCGGCGGCGAATAATGGAGCTGGCTCGTTCCTCGCCGCAGCTTCGAAGGGGGGAAGACATCAGCGAAGCCGGGAAACCTTGCAGCGAACGGTTTCCTCTCTGAACAGCCGGCGTGAGCTTATGACCTTCGTCAAGCGCTTGTAAGTTTTATCTACTAATTTACACAAAAAGGATCCCGGGTGCAAGAGGGGAATGTACGTTGTTGTGTATGGTTGCGACGGGGTAGGGCAGGGGACGATCAAAGCTCGTTATCGTACTGCCAATGGGTATTCGTTAAGCCGCGGTTGATCGACCATTCCGCCATCATTTTCCGCTGGCGAATTTCGAGGTCCCTAAAGGGGGCCGCTTCAAAAGAAATAGGATGAAAACGGTCCACGAAATGCGGTCCCTCCTTATATTTTTTAAAGGCGCCCATATCCTTATCGTTCGCGGCCCAGACGACTCTCTTGACGCTAAAACAAAGCAGAATAGCGCCGGTGCACATCGGACAAGGCTCACACGTCGTATATAAAGTGTAGTCCGCCTTGAGGAATTTCCTGTTATCCAAATCGAGCATGGCGGCTCCCGCATTTCGGATCGCCTCCACTTCGGCATGTGCGGTCGTATCCGAACCGGAAAAAACCTTATTGTGTCCTCTGCCGATGATGCTCCCTGCAGCATCCACGATGACGGCTCCGATGGGGAATGTTCCTTCCGCCTGGGCTTTCTCCGCTTCGATAAAGGCTTCCAGCAAATATTTACGGTCCTGTTCCATAAGCTTGCACCTTACCGCATGCCGGCGGTATACGTCCAGAATATGCAGCGTTTTCTCGTCCCATTTGTCCGTATCGTCCGGGGAAATCCAGCCGATATCGAGCAGTCCGGGCTCAAGCTGCAGCGTCCCGCCGGTTATCCTGACGAGGTAAGTGAACTTGCTTTCTTCCCGGCAGAGCGGCTCCGTCACTTCCACGTCGAAACCGGTTTCTTCCCGCACTTCGCGGATGCAGGCCTGCTCCGGCGTCTCTCCTTCTTCAATCCCGCCCCCGGGGAAATTCCAAAACGTCCGCGTTTCGTCATGGTTGTACTGACGAACCATCAAGAACCGTCCATCCTGAACGATAATACCTTGCGAGTCCATATCCATGCACCTTCTTTTTTGGAAAATGAACGTTTCACCTTGCTAGTTCTGGTCGTACTTGCGAAGCAGATCGTTTAAAGCTTCCCGCAGCAAAAAAGACTCCTTCTTGTTAAGCTGCTCGGCGAGCGTCTTCAGCTTGCGGACGGCGGAGGAAGGGTAATAACACGATTTCATGATCATCTCCTCGTTGGGAGCAAGCGCGACCTGATTGCGTCCGATTTCTTTGGCGGTCATCAAGGCGGCGCTGGCGGCGCGGTTCAGAGACTGCTCATTTTTCGCATCGCGCGGGTATTGGGCAACGCCGACGGTGATCGTCACATCGCGATGGTCTTCGAGACCGAACCGCTCCTGAGATTGTTCGATCTTGACGCGAAGCGCTTCCATTTTGAGAAAAGCTTGCTCGAGCGTCGCACCCGGCAGCGCCACCGCAAATTCGTCTCCGGAAACACGGAACGCTTGAGACGGGACGGCTTCCCGGAACAGCTCGGCGAGCGTCTGCAGCACCTTGTCGCCGGTATCGCTGCCGAGCTCGTGGTTGATTTCCATGAAGTGATCGACGTCAATCAAAGCGAGCGCCACAGGGTTATCCTTCTTGATGTTGTCCTCCAAAAAGTTCTCCAGCGCTTTGCGGCTGGGCAATCCGGTTAAAGAATCGATGTGCTTGTTCATTGCGGTCATCTCCTGAATTTGGAATTTTGCTGTTGGGTTTATTATATATAGGAATAAATATATATGTAAATATGTATATGTTATTTTTATATATAAAATTAATTATATATAATTATGTAATATGCAGCTCTGCATGTAAAAAAGCAGCCCCGTGTTTTGAACGGAGCTGCTTGCTGAGTAACCGTTGCATGCTTACCAAGATTAAAGGCGGGAACGAAGCGAAAGTCTCAGTCGATGAGGAAAGTTCTATCCGTTTGAGCGTGGACCGTTAGATGGGGAGAATCAATGCTGCAAAAGGTGAGGCGGTTCGAACGAGCGGGTCTCGAAAGCAGCAGGCGGAAAAAATTCCATCTGACGGGACGATACGCACGGAGGACCCGGAAGATGCGATTAGAACCCCTAAACCATCCCCACCATGGTAAGGGGCCCTGCTGTCAAAATGGTTTGGGTGAGCAGATCAGCTCTTTCCAGCGTATACGGCGGCGTTACGTCTCGACCCACTCGTTCCGCAAAATGAACAGCTCGCGCAGGTCGTCCGTCGACAGCTCGGTGATCCAGTTTTCGCCGGTGCCGACGATCTGCTGGCTGAGCCCCTGCTTGCGCTCGATCATCTCGTCGATGCGCTCCTCGAGCGTACCGAGCGTGACGAACTTGTGCACCTGGACGTGGCGCGTTTGGCCGATTCGGAAAGCCCGGTCGGTCGCCTGGTTTTCGACAGCGGGGTTCCACCAGCGGTCGAAGTGGAACACGTGATTGGCGGCCGTCAGGTTAAGGCCGATGCCGCCCGCCTTCAGCGACAGCAGGAAAATACCCGGATGGTCACTCGCCTCATCCTGGAAGTGAGCGATCATCTCGTCGCGCGTTATCCGCGGCGTGCTGCCGTTCAGGAAAGGCACCTCAAGCCCGAGCTCCTGGCGGAAAATGTGCTGCAGCAGCAGGCCCGTTTCTACGAATTGGGTAAACACGAGACACCGGTCGCCTTCCTGGCGCAGCTCCTGCACCATCTCGAGAAGCCGTTCCACCTTGTTGGAGCGGTTTTGCCACGGCCGGGAAAAGTTTTCCTTCAGCAGCAGCGACGGATGATTGCACACCTGCTTCAGCTTCGTCAGCGAAGCGAGGATGTGGCCGCGCCGCTCCATGGCGGACAGCCTGTCGATGCGCTGGAGCAGGTTTTGCACCTCGCTTTCGTACAAGGTCGCCTGCTCGGCGGTCAGCGAGACGAACGTTTTGTATTCGTTTTTTTCCGGCAGATCAAGCTGGATGGACGGGTCGTTTTTCACCCGCCGCAGCAGGAACGGGCGGATCAGCCGCTGCACCTTGCCGATCAGCTCGGGGTCCTGCGTGCGCTCGACGGCGTTCACGTAGCGCTGCGAGAAATCGCGCAGGGAGCCGAGGTAGCCGGGATTGATAAAATCGAAGATCGACCACAGCTCGGTCAGCCGGTTTTCCATCGGCGTTCCCGTCATCGCAATCCGGTGGCGGCCGCTGAGCTGGCGGATCGACTGGGCCTGCTTCGTGTAGGCGTTTTTGATGTTTTGCGCTTCGTCAAGGCAGATGGAATCCCACTCCACCGAAGACAGCTCCGTTTCGTCGAGATGGGCCAGCGTATACGAGGTCAGCACGAGATGCATGCCTTCGCACGCTTCGGTGAACTTTTTCCCCTTGGCCCGGTTCGGCCCGTAATGCAGATGCACCTTAAGATGAGGAGCAAACCGCTGCAGCTCCTTCTGCCAGTTGCCGAGCACCGACGTCGGGCAAATGAGCAGGGAAGGAAGCCCCGGCTTTTCATGCTCCTGCACGTAGAGCAGATAAGAGATCCACTGGATCGTTTTTCCGAGACCCATGTCGTCGGCGAGGCAGCCGCCGAGTCCGGTGCGCCGCAGGAAATACATCCACGAGATGCCTTCCGTCTGGTAAGGCCGCAGGCTGCCGCGGAACGAATCCGGCGGCGTGATGGACGGCGGCCGCTTGCTGTGCATAAGCTGACCGATCATGTCTTCGAGGTGCTCGTTTAGCTCCACCTCGATCGGCAGCGTGCGCTCGAAGTCGAGCTCCTCCTCGCCGTCGACCGAACCGAGCAGATGCAGCTCCAGCACGTCGCGGAACGACAAGCCGCGCTTCTTCTCGACCTGCTTCATCGCCTGTTCGATGCGGGCGAGCTGAGTCGGGTCGAGCTGCACCCAGGCGCCGCGCAGCTGCACGAGCTTGCGCTTCTCCGCGAGCAGCTGGCGGAACTCCTCCTCGGTCAGCTCCATGTCGCCGACGGCGAT
The DNA here is from genome assembly GCF_023276405.1 of Paenibacillus hamazuiensis. NCBI lineage: Bacteria > Bacillati > Bacillota > Bacilli > Caryophanales > Paenibacillaceae > Paenibacillus > Paenibacillus hamazuiensis. The sequence goes on along the minus strand of NZ_JALRMO010000001.1, from coordinate 6,661,192 downwards.
TTTCCAATCGAAGCGCATCAGCGCCTCGAGCCCGAACAGCGCCGTCCCGGCTGCGCCGACGGACGACTTGATGCGCGCCTTCAGCTTCGGCCGGGTGCGGCGGATGCGCTCCCACCACGCCGGCAGGAAAATCGTGTAGCCGGCTTCAATCAGCCGCAGGCTGTCCTCGGCGAGGAAGTCCCATGCTTCGTCCGACGTCAGCTGCGTGCGCAGCCCTTCGCCGTCGTCCCGGCGCAGCCACGGGACGATGCGTCCCCACTTGGCGATATCCTTCGCCAAGCGGTCCAGCGGCCAGTCGTCCGGCAGCGCACGGTCTTCCACAGGCTCGCCGTGTTCGTTCACGACGAACACGATGTCGGGATTGGCGCGGTCCTGCAGGACAAAGCGCAGCCGCCACAAGAGGTCCCCGCCCTGCGGCTCGACGAGCTGCAGGCAGGACCGGTACGGCGTCGCATCGGCCTGCCAGCCGATCGACACGAGCCAATCCTCCTCGTCCATCCAGATGTCGGACGAGGTGCTTTCGCGCTGCAGCAGCGGGAAGGCGCGTTCCAGCTGCTGCAGGTTTTCCTTCATGCGGCCGTCGCGCTCCACCCACTGGGGAATGAGGTGGGCGATCCATTCCTGCACGATCGGCTCTTCGGCTCCGCCCGCATCGGCGGGCAGCTGCAGCTTCCAGCCGCGCGTCCCGGCCTTCCACTGCGCGAAGTCCGGCATAAAGCGGCCGGCAAGCAGCGCCTCCTTCACCGCCGGCGCGGTGCTGAGCAGCGCCGCCGCTTCGGCGTCCCATTCGAGCTTCATGTGCTGCGCATGCGCCGGATCGCAAAAATAATCGAGAGCTTCGAGTGCCGGCAGCAGTACGCCTTCCTTCTGAAACCAGTCGGTGGTCTCGAGAAACGTGCCGTAGAAGGACGGCTTGTGCCAGGCAAACAATATATTTTTCAGATCCATGGCGTCCCAGATGCCGCCACTCTGGCGCGTTCCCCATAAGAAGAACGAGCCGGACGCAATCCACCGGGCATGGACGGTCATCGTGCTCAGATCGATCATGGAATCCATTTCCCCTTCTTCAGTTCTTCCTGAAAAGCACGCAGCCTGTTGTATTTGGCGGCCAGCCGTGCGATGAAGTCGTCCCAGCGGTCCAGCTCGCCGAGCTGCTTGTAGTAGCCGTGCAGCTTTTTAAGCAGCTTCGCCGCCGTCGCGTAGGAGGTGCGGTTTTTCTCGACGATGCACCGCTCTATCGCCTGCGTATACAGCGGCAATAGCAGCGCCGGGTCATGGGACTCCACCGCCTTGAGCTCGGCGGCGTACAAGTTCGCAGGGGAGATGCGGTGTGAAATTTGCAGGTCCACCCAATGCTTGAACCGCGACGTTTTCAGCAAATAGGCCGTGTAGTAATAATACGTGCGCGGCAGCAGCGCCTCCATGACCGCGACCCACTCCTCGTCGCTCGGCTGATGCCGGATCGCCTCTGTCCAATATTGGCAGAAAACGCTGAAATCCTCCTGGTTGGCACGCTGGACGGACGGCGTCATCCATCGCAGCCAGCGGATGAGACGATCCCACGTCTCCCGCTTTTGGAACATGTGCAAATAGAGGAAAAAGTCGTGCGGTTCCTTGATCTTCAGCGCCTTCAGCTCGCCGAACGCCTGGGCGTCGTCTCCCCGGATGACGGCAAAATGCGCGAGACAGAGCAGCAGCACATCCATTTTTCGCGGAGGGTTATTCGGCTTATCCGCTTCTTTCCTCAGCGCGGCGATTTCCTCCTGCTGCCACTGCATTTCTCCATCCAGCCGCCACCAAAACATCCGGTATACGGTCAGCCAATCGAGCGGACTGTCCTTGGCCTGCAGCGTCATTTCCGCGACCCGCTGCACCGCTTCCTTCATATAATCCGGGTGCTCCTCAAGCAGCTTTTCCGCCGGAAGCTGCGGAATAAGCTCCAGCGCCTGGCTTTGGCACAGCTTGGCTACGGCTTTGCAGCCGGATTCATGGTAGGACGACAAATACGACGATTTGCTGTCCACGTAAAACTGCTCCGTCTTGCGCATGATAAACAGCAGCACATGGAGCCGGTACATGAGGCGCATAGGCTCCGGCCAGCCTTCGGCCAGCTTGGTCAGCATCTCCTGAGCCGTTTGGTAAAACGTCTCCATCGACGACTGATGCGACACCGAAAATCCGTAAAACTGCTGGTCGAAGTAGCGGTGCCACGACGCAGGCGGTTGTCCCGGCTCCGGCGGCCCTCCAGGCTCCTGTTTTTTCTCGGCGCGCTGCCCCATGCGGGCCTGCTGCATCTTCGCTTTCACCAGCAGCGCCTGCTTCAACTGCTGCAGCAGCAGCTCCGGCCGTCCAAACGGCACGTACAGCGAAAATACGGCAGCCGCCATATGCTCGCACCAGCCTTTTTCCGGGCAGCTGCACTCGCTTTTTTTGAAATCGTCCAAATCGAGTATGACGTCATAGGCGCGGTTTTCCCGCAGCAGCGCATGAATTTCCGTACCGTACAGCAGCTCGATCCCGGACACGCGCCCCTTGTGGAACAGTTCCCAGCCGCGTTCCAAAGTCGCCACGTCAAAATGCGTCTGCAGCTCGTCGATCAAGTGATTCATTCGGTTTTTAGGAATTTGCAGCCTGAGCATCGGATCGGTCATCCCCCGAATCGTTTTCCGGAACGCGAATAGTCTATCTTATCAGTTTACTATAATTTTGGCGGAAATAAACAAAGGAATCGCCCGCAGCGCGTCGAATTTTTAAAAAATAATGAAAAAATGGGCGCCTCTCTGGGTTCCTTCCGGTTTTAACCTGCTCACGGTCGGGATAAGATGGAGTAAGATGCATAACGACAACGGGTTTTGGAAGGAAGGAGGACATGGCACGATGGGGATTCGATATGGCCGGGACTACCGGGATATCATCAGCGATTTGACCGCTGCGCTGCAGGGCGTGGATTGCCATGAGCTGCTGGAGATGAGCGCCGAAGATTGGGAAGCGCTGGAGGGCGACGAGCGCTCCGGCTGCATCCGTACGCTGGCGGACGACGTATTTTACGCGCTCGGCGTATCGCCGACGGTACAGGTCGGCGGAGGCCGCATCAGCCACGACCGCACGCACCATATTATTAAAATATGCCAGGACGATAATGTGATTCGCGTCGTTCATTTGGTGTAAAGGAGGAAGCTCATGAAGCTGACGGAGGAGCAGCTGGGGGAAAGGCTGGCGCAAGCGGAAGGCTGGAGCCGGGAAGACGGGAAATGGATCGTGAAAAAATACCGGTTCCCCGCGTTCATGCAAGGGATCGCGTTTGTCAACGAGGTGGCCCGCATCGCGGAAGAGCTGAACCATCATCCGATGATAGCCATCGACTACAAGATGGTGACGCTGCGGCTTACTTCGTGGAGCGAAGGCGGTCTCACGGAGCTCGATTTTCAAAGCGCCGAGCGGTATGATGCTGCGTATCTGAACATAAAGAATTGACGGACAGCCGAAGGGGGCGAGGGCGACCCGGAAGGCTGTCTTTTTTCGGCTGCGTCATCGCTTAAGCACCATGCAGTGAAAAGCGGCCATTCCGATCGGCGTCATCCTTTCGTAGGTGTCGTCGATCGCGAACCCGGCTTTTTCATACGTGCGGATGGCGCGATGGTTCCATACGAACACCTCGAGGTCGATCTCGTTTTCGGGGGAGCGCCTTCGGGCTTCCTGCACGATCGCCCGGACAAACGCGGTGCCTTGGCCTTGTCCGCACCAATCCGGGCGCAGGCCGAGGCCGAGACGGGTAACGCCGACAATCGGAAAAAACTGCGCAAATCCGCACAGCTCGCCATGTTCATCAAGCACGGCGCTGTACTGCTGCCCGCGGATGTAGGGGTCGGCGAATTCCTCGGCGTGCCGCACCATGTGTTCCCACGACGGCAAGTTGTATACGTCGTAGGGAGCAGGGTAGGTCCAGCTGCAAATCGAACGTCCATGCTCCTCCGTCATTGGAGCGAAAAAGAACCCCGGGGACTTTCCGGCCGGCATGCCCCTCACCTCCACTAGATGAATTTCCGCTGTTTTGCCGTGAAACCATCGTACACCTCAAATCGGATTTGATGCAACTTACAAAGAACGTCGGCATTTCCTCTATTTCCCTTAGGGGCGGCATCCATGTATACTGGAAGAAGATCAATCCATAAAGGAAGTGAATCGGCTTTGAAGCATATCGTCAGTCAAGAATGGTTGTTTGAACGTGGAACCGATGATCATACCGTTATCGTAGATTGCCGCTTCGTCCTGGGGAATCCGGATGCCGGGCGCCGCAGTTATGAGGAGGACCATATCCCGGGGGCCGTCTATTTTGATTTGGAGGAGGACCTGTCTTCACCGATAAAAGAACACGGCGGCCGCCATCCGCTACCGGATTGGGATGCTTTTGCGAAGCGTCTCGGCGAAGCGGGAATCGGCAACGAATCGACGGTCATTGCCTACGACGATCAAGGCGGAGCTATGGCTTCCCGGTTCTGGTGGATGCTGAAATATCTCGGACATGACCGGGCTTACGTGCTGGACGGCGGCTACACCAAGTGGAAGGAAGCCGGTTATCCGGTTACCGAAGAACCTGCTGCGGCGCATGAAGCTTCGTTTATACCTCATCCTCAGCCCCATATGCTTGTAGGCATGGAAGAGGTGAAGCAGCGGATCGGCCGGCCGGAAACGGTGCTGATCGATTCGCGGGAGAGCAAACGTTACGAGGGGCTTGAAGAGCCGATCGACAAAGTGGCGGGACATATCCCGGGGGCCCGGAATCATTTTTGGAAGGATTCGCTGAACGGTCAGGGAGGCTGGAAAACCGCCGAGGAGCAGCGGGAGCGTTTCGCAGGTCTGCCGCGCGATCAGGAGATTATCGTCTATTGCGGCTCCGGCGTAACCGCCTGCCCGAACGTGCTGGCACTGACGGAAGCCGGCTTCACGAACGTGAAGCTGTACGCGGGAAGCTGGAGCGACTGGATTTCGTACGAGGAGAATCCGATCGCTACGGGGGAAAAGTAAGGGCCGAGAGACCGCGTGGGGCGCGGGTTGGAGGGCTGTAACAGGTTATGGGCAAGCGACCTGCTGCGGCCCTTTTTGCCGTTTTCGTACCCAACCGGAACTTGCACTGCTTCGGATGCGGCTTTGTAGTCGGTCGCTTTTGTAAGGCGTGAAAACGCTTTTCTAGCTTCATCCGTCTGCCCATGGTAAATCTGTATGATTTTTCAGATAGATTAGTTAGGATTTAAGCAAACAGAAAAATGTATATGATTTTTCATACAAAATGTTCGATTTTACGATCCTGGGGAGTGAATCTATTCGGTTTTTCATATAGATTTCACCGTTTCCCCCTCCAATAGCAACTTATGTTCGATTTTTCATACAAAATCTGCACATGAAGAGACGTACATCGTTAAACCAAATCCGGACTTTGGACAGAACCGATATATTCATAATAGGTGGTACGGCGAGACGTTCCTCTCGCCACTGCCCGGAACTTACCCTTATCCACTAGCTTACGGCAGTACTTGATGACCGTCATCGTATGCAGCTCCAGCTCCCTCGCCGCTTCGGCGGGGCGGAGGACCCGATTGCGGCGGATTGCCGCCCGCATCAAGTCCCGTTCGATTTTTGAGATGAGCTTCTCGACCGTTCTGCTTTTCACGGTTCCATCCCCGACCGACAACAAATAAGGGGATAGTATATTTCGCAATGTGGAGAGGATGAACGCGGGATTCTCTTTTAACTCATCCAGCGAGATATAAAGGACATAACAATCTTGAGCCTGAAGAAAAAGCCCCCGGTTCAAATCCAGGCGATATTTGCTACGGTCCGTACCATGCGAGCCGTAGTCCATAATCTCAAATACAATTCGAACGGCCCCTGCAATCCACATGAAATCGACAAAATAAGATCTTCCCCGCCAGTCCTTCACCTCATATTCAGGATGCATCCCATGAAAATGTCCGACAAGAGGCCACCAAATTTGCTCGACGAATAATCGATTTCCGTATCCATGGCCGCGTTTTAGAGCGTCGAGGCGTTCCGCCCTTCTTCTCTTTAGATGATCACTTATCCATTTATCGTGTTCCGTTTGAAAACCCATTCCCTAACCCCTCGCTTCTCCATATACGTCTGGAAACATAAAAACCCCGAATCCTTTCCGAATTTAGAAAGGAAACGGGGCATTCTTTGCCACTCGGCTATTGCTTGATATCCATAGTGTGCCACAAAGTGGTAAAGGAATGCAACCTTTGGCCCAGGACGGGGGAAGTCTTCTACGATGCGGAAATAAACTTCACGCGACCAATGGGGAAATGAACGTAGAGGCTGGAGGCTACCATGATAAATATTGCGTCTTTTACTTCCATGGCTTCACCCCCTTATCGAAGGGAACCCATGCCCACCCAAGGTTTCAATTGTACATTTACATCATTAACGCTGTTTTGCAACGCGATCAAGCGTTCCGTTTCCTCGGCACTCGCAATTCCCGAATCATTTCGCTCTCATCTCGGCCGATTTCCTCGAAGCCCAATGACGCATACAAGCTCGCCGCATGTACGTTCGCAGGCCGATGTCCAAGCATGATTTTCGCGCAGTCATGCTTTTCCCGGATGTACCGTACAAGCTCCTGCATGCCGGATCGTCCTAATCCTCTACGTTGGAACTTGTGGTCGATCATATAAGCCATGATCCAGTAGTTGCCATCGTCGGGATCGACGGCATAAACCGCAAATCCGACTAATTGCTCGTGATGATATATGGCCAGAGGGGTAAACCCGCAGTAGGCGGATTCGGCAAGCCAATATACGACAGGTACGGGAAAAACGGGCTTCTGTTCATCGGAAACTTGAAGTTCGGTGCAGGCGTACCAATTGTGCTGGTCAACCGGCCTGAGTTCAACAGTCGGCCGGTAACGCTCGCGTATCCGATCGCAGATTCCCAGCAGTTTATTTTTAAGCGGGATGACCCATTCCGGCGGGTTTATCAAATCCATATCCTCCACGCTGCGGAGAATCCGTGCGAAAGAATATAGATCCGCAAACCTTTGGAACAGGGGAAGCTGTTTAAGGCAACTATCATCCAAAGATCTAACCGACCGGTAACCGGCGATAAAATGCTTAATCTTTCCCCGGACCTCATCATGTTCTTGTTCTGCAAGATCGGAAATAGCGGACGCAATATCCATAACATACCAATGAAACATCGCATCGTCGAAATCGATGGCGCAATAACGGGATTTTTCCGCCACATAGAAGATGTTGTCCGGTTGGAAATCATAATGGATCAGCCCTGCATGCTCCTTGCCCGTAGGCAGCTCTGAAAGCAGCCCTCGCAATTGTTCGAGCTCACGCCTGGCGCCATGTTCTTGGGGATGGCGTTTCAAAACCGAGGAGACGAAGGTCAGCGCATCGACCCAGCTCCCCCGCAATACTGCACCGGAACCATACGATTCGGATAAAATATGCAGCGAAGCAAGCGAACGTCCCCACTCTTCGACATGCCGATCGGTCATTTGATCGAGCGGGAGGTGGATTCCGCCTGCTTGTTGAAACACTACTCCATAGTACCGGCTGCCGTCGGGCAACCGAACCGTTTCGATCCAGCAGCCGTTCCGGGAACGGACAGGAGCGACGGCCGGATAACCTTGGTTTATCAGGTATAGGATAAAATCGAGCTCCGCCTGAATCCTTTCGATAGTGCTGTCTTCCTCATGAATGAATCTGAGGAAGTACCGTTCCCCGTTTTTTTCAAACAAGTAAACGAAGTTGCTGCTGGCCCTCCAGAACCTCAACGTTTCCGCATCATGATCCCAAAGCTGAATCAGTTGTTTGGCAGGGGAGTGGTTTTCCAATCCTCGTACCATGTTTTTTAAAGACATCATGTCCTGGCTATCCTCCCATGTCCTGATGAGAGGCGTTTTGTCTAAAACCAACGACCTCTCACAGGCATTTTTATGTTGTCGTTCGTATTCAACATCATCACTCCTTCAGGTCGTAGTAGGGATAATAAAGCCGTATGTCGTGAAGTCCTGCCCTCCATGTCACATTGTCGAATAAGTATCCGGCAACATCAAGGTACAGTTTAGATTAAACTGATTTCTAACCGGGCTGGCATCGCCCTTCTTCAGTTTGGTTCAGTACATCGTTCGTTAAACTTTTTCCGAAAGCGCCGATTTTTGCATGAAAAAGACCTATAAGGAGAGCACCTGCGGCGCCCGCTGCAAACGAGACGAGGGCATGCTCCGGAACATCCGCAAAATAGATCAGCACCGCGGTCGCGACAAAGCCGGCCCAACCCGCCACGAAATTCGGAACCGCCGAGTTGCCGAAGATGCAGGGATAAGATTCCTTGGTGATGCCTTTAACAAAATGAGGAAAGGCATTCGCGCCGAGTACCCCGGCCATGAAGCTCAAAAATACGTCGAGCAGCATAATAAGACTCCTTTCGCTTGAAAAACATGGTTTTTTTTGGTACTAATTCATTATGGCACCGGACATAATGTTGTGGGTGGTGTCAATAGTAACAGTTGGCCGTTGGGGGAGGGAGGAATCGTCTATGAGCTCGCAGGAGCAGCGGTTGAAGGCGCTGGGGAATTATTTAAAATCGTGCCGTGCCAGATTGACTCCGGGCAGCGTAGGACTGCCTCCGGGCTACACCCGGCGGAAGACGCCGGGACTCAGGAGGGAAGAGGTCGCGCAGTTGGCCGGTGTCAGCACGACATGGTACACATGGCTGGAGCAAGGAAGAGACATCCATGTTTCCAAACAAGTCCTGGATTGTATCGGCAGGGCTCTGCGGTTAAACGCCGATGAATATGCGCATATGATGAATCTCGCTCAATTTCAGGCCGATCCTCCGGCGGCGAATGGGAAGCTGCTGATACCCCAAGGTTTGCAAAAAATCATCGAAGACCTGGCGTATCCGGCCATGGCCGTTAACCGCCGAACCGATGTTCTGGCCTGGAATAAGGCGGCCTGCAGCTATTTTGCCGATTTTCCTACAATCCCCGATCAGGAAAGAAATATGATTTGGCAGTGGTTTACAAACAGCGCTTTCCGGTTACGCCTCGCCAACTGGGAAGAGCGTTCGCCCTATGCGGCGGCCCTATTTAGAGGTTTATGCGACATGAACGCCGGGGACCCGCAGTTTTCACGGCTAGTGGACGATTTGCTGCAGACAAGTCCGTCTTTTAAGGAACATTGGACGCGCCATGAGGTCAAACAAAAATCGGGAGGAGTTCTCGAATTTGTCGGTTTAGGCGGCAAAAAACAATCGTTTGAAGTAACATCGTTCATGAATATCAACGGCATGGAAGACATTCATTTTTTTGTGCTCACACCATGTGTGACATCGGGATAAAAAACCATTTTCGGAGGTTATGGAAAATGAAAGTAAAACGAATCGTCGCCAATATTGCCAACCCGGATATCGCGGCAGCTAAAATTTTTTATCAGGACGTGCTTGGCCTGGATTTGCTGATGGATCATGGCTGGATCGCTTCTTACGGCTCGGACGAGGAGATGCGAGTTCAGATCAGCATCGCTGCCGAGGGAGGATCGGGTACACCGGTTCCGGATCTGTCGATTGAAGTCGATGATGTGGATGCCGCATTCGAACGCATGCAAAAAACCGGGTTCCGGATAGAATATGGCCCGGCGGACGAGCCGTGGGGGGTTCGGCGGTTCTATGTCCGCGACCCGTTCGGCAAGCTCGTCAACATTTTGGCTCATCACCGCGAATGAGCGGCTTCGGCTGCTTTTTTCGTTTTGTCGCGTTTTTACAATACGCTCTTTCATGTTTGTCTTATAATGAAAAAGGGTAGTATAGAGCTGGCCGCACGAAGAAAAGAATGATCGAACGGAGGATGAATCATGGAGGATCTGAGGTATGAATTGTATATCGGGGCCGCACCGGAGGCTGTTTGGCACGCTTTGACATCGCCGGAAGGCACGAAAGCGATATTTTTCGGAAGCGTTCTTAAATCGACCTTCGAAGCCGGTGCGCCCTACGAATACGTAGGCCCGGGCAACGACGGCGAAGAAACCGTACATGTTTACGGTAAAATACTGGAGTTTGAGCCGTACCGGATCATGAGCATGACGGAGCATCCGGGACCGTCGTATAGGGAGAATCACGCGGAACTGGAGACGAGGGTAACCCTCACGCTCGAAACCGTGGGCAATTGCACGAAGGTTACGCTCGTCAACGATCAGTGGCCGGACAATCACCCTTCCTACGAAAATACAAAAAGCAGCTGGCCGATGATTTTGAGCAGCCTGAAAAGCTTCGTGGAAACGGGCAAAGCATTGGATTTCGGCTGGTAAGCGAGAGCTTGCGCTAAGCTTCGAAGAGAGACTTCTGTCTGTATGAGGCAGGGGTCTCTTTGCGTTGAGAACAAACGCATCGAATGAGAGAGCAACATGACGAAATCTCCCTTGTGTTATAACTGAAGCGCAAGCCAAAAAACAAAGGGAGATGAACGTATGGGTAAGTTAGATGGAAAAGTGGCCTTGGTAACGGGATCGAGCCGGGGAATCGGACGTGCCATTGCGAAGCGGCTGGCGGAAGAGGGGGCGCTCGTTGCCGCGCATTACGGCAAAAATCGGGATGCTGCGGAGGAAGTGGTCCGCGAAATTGAACGGGACGGGGGAGAGGGGTTCGCCATCGGCGCCGATCTGGGAACCTCCAGCGGCGTTCAGGTGCTCTATGAAGCGCTCGATTACGAGCTTAAGCAGCGCACCGGGGAGACCAGCTTCGATGTTTTAGTAAACAATGCGGGCACCGCTTTGATGAAATCGATCGAGGAGACGACGGGACAAGAGTTCGATGAGTCGATGAACATCAACGTCAAAGCGCCGTTCTTCATGATTCAACAGGCGCTGCCGCGTTTGCGCAATGAAGGGCGCATCATCAATCTTTCGTCCGCCGTGACGAGAATTGCGCTTCCCGGCATTTTGGCTTACAGCATGACCAAAGGGGCCATCAACACATTGACGCTTGCATTAGCCAACCAGCTCGGTCCGCGCGGAATCACAATCAATGCGATCCAGCCGGGATTCGTTGCAACGGACATGAACGCCGGTATGTACCATGATCCGGATGGGCGAAAATACGGCGCCGATTTTTCGATCTTCGGCAGATGGGGACAGCCGGAGGATGTCGCCGACATCGCCGCTTTCCTGGCTTCGCCGGACAGCCGCTGGATAACCGGACAGTTGATCGATGCCAGCGGGGGATCGCATCTATAACAGGGCTTAACCTGGATTGGAAAAATTTTTTTGAAAAAATAAGAGAAGAGAACGCATTGGCTTATCTTGACTACGATTATCGTTACGACATATGGAATGAGCTCAAAAAGTTTGAGGATGAGAATCCTCAAGCGACGGAAGAACAGATTACCGACTATTTCCTGGACTTTAAAGCGATTTTCGCAGTCGAGCAGGCTGCTTACGAAACACAGCGGCTTTTCGGTTATAATGCCGAATTTGATGAGACGGGAGCCTATCGGAAAATTGCCGCCGGCATGTGGATTTTGCACTATACAGAGAACTGCATGTTAGTGGATTATTGGTCTCTGTCGCCGTCCGAGGGATTTGTCAGGGAAGGGAGTACCTCTAGACTAACGGCGCCAAAATACATGGACCTCATAAACGGGCTTACGGCGAAAAGCTTCGCATTCGAGGCGGGCATTACTAGGAAAAGCACGGAAACCGACGTTAGATTGGCTGCGATCAAGGCGTATACCGGCGGTGAAACCGTGAAATTGGAGAAAGTAGGCGGCGAACAGTTCCCCCGGGTATTTAAGGGGAACATTAAGGATTTCCAAAATTCGCGTAAAAAGCAGCAATAACTTTAAAGCCAGCCGGCTCTTACATCGAGCCGGGCTGGCTTTGTTTGTCCGCAGAACCGTTTCCCCATTTCTCCCCCCACTTGCGCATTTCCGAAAGGATGGCTCCGTACTCCTTGCCTTTTTCCGTCAAAGAGTATTCCACACTGACAGGCACGGTCGGGTATACCCTGCGGTGAACGATCTGCTGCTGTTCCAGCTGGCGTAAAGTGTCCGTGAGCGACTTGATGCTGATGCCGCCGACATTTCTTTGCAGTTGATTAAAGCGCTGAGGACCCAGACAGAGCTGGGAAATGACGAAATACGCCCACTTGCCGCTGATCACCTGCAGCGCTTCGCTGACGGCGAGCTGGCACGGATGCTGTCCGGTCGGAATCATCAAACCGCCTCCTAATCTTTCGTTAGCTGCTATGTTCAATTAGCGTATGCCAAAAAAAAGTGCGTTCTTACCAAAGTATATCATTTGATTTAGGATATCAACAGGGCAGGACCGAACCAAGGGTATAAGGTAAGCCCGCTCGAATAAAAAAGGAGGACGCATAGATGACATCACATAACAAGACAATTTTGGTGCTGGGGGCAACCGGGCAGCAGGGCGGAGCGGCAGCGGAGCAATTGCTGGCTGACGGGTGGAAGGTGCGGGCGTTTACCCGCGATACGTCAGGTCAACGGGCCCTCGCTCTCGCACAGGCGGGGGCCGAGCTGGCAGCCGGAGATATGGGGGACCGAGCTTCGCTGGACGCCGCCATGCAAGGAATTTACGGCGTCTTCAGCGTACAGCCGGTCGAGTGGGATTTGAGCGCTGCGGCGGAGGAAATCCGGCTCGGGACCAATGTGGCCGAAGCGGCCCAAGCGGCCGGAGTCCGGCATTTTGTGTATTCGTCGATGGGACACGCGGACAAACAGTCTCTTTTTCGTAAGGTGGCCAAATGGGAAGTCGAGAAGATCATCGAATCGCTGGGCCTGCCCGCAACCGTCTTCCGTCCGCCGTATTTCATGGAGAATTACGTCAATTTCCCGCATTACGGCATACGGAACGGAACGTATTTGGAGGCGATCAACCCGGATATCCCGGTGCCCATGATCGCGGTGGAGGACATCGGCAAGTTCGCAGCGCTGGCATTCCAACACCCGGAACGGTACCTCGGAAAAACGATCGAGCTGGCCGGAGATGCGAAGACGCCTCCCGATATTGCCGCGGCGATCAGCCGGGTGTCCGGCAAGACGGTCGTCTACACGCACATTCCATCGGAGACCGTGCACGAGCAGAGCGAGATCATGGGCAAGATCTACGACTGGTTGAACGCCGGTAATTATGTCGTCGATATTCCATCCTTGCGTAAGCTTCATCCGGGTCTGCTCAGCTTTGACGCCTGGCTGGAGAAAAACAAGGCGAAAGTCGATGCTTTGTTCGCCCGTCCGTAGCGGGCCGCAAGAAAGAAGCGCAGCCCGCAGATCCGAGCCGGATTCGCGGGCGTTGTCGCTTTGATCAGTGGGAAGCCGCGGGGTAACCTTGCGCATCCGCATCCGAGTCCGATTCCGGCCCTGGATTCAGTCTATCCTTTCCCATCGTGAAGGCGGCTGCGAGTGCAAGCACGGCGGGAACGAGACTGCAGGCAAACGTCAACACGATGGAAGAAGACAGCCCCTCAGCGATTTTGCCCAAAACCTGCGGCGAGATTTGGCTGCGGGTCGCCGGATCGAGCAGTGCATGCGGGTCGCTGAAGTTAAGACCATGCGGTATGGCGGTCTGATCGCTTCCCGAGAACGCATCGGTCAATTTGCGCGTCAGCGAGTGGCTCTGGATGATGCCGAACAAGGTGATGCACAGCGTCATGCCGAGCGACCGCAGGAAATTGAGCGTGGCGCTCGCCGCCCCCCGCTGCCGAACCTGAAACGAGTGGATCGCGGCGGTGGTCAGCACGGAGAAGGAAGCGCCGATTCCGAGACCGACCAGAATCATAAAAAGGGTGATGAGGACTCGCGGCGTTTCTGCGGACAGCGTAGTCAGCAGCGCGAGCCCGATGACAAGCAGGGCAAGAGTCGGGATCAAGATCGCCCGATAGGTTAACCTGCTCATCAGAAAACCGCCTCCGGCCGCGGTGACGACCGAGCTGAGCATCATCGGCAGCAGCACGAGGCCGGAGTTCGTGGCCGTTCCGCCAAGAACGCCCTGGATAAAGATCGGGATGTAGACGGATGCCGTTATGAACGCGGCTCCGCTCAACATCCCTATCGCGTTGCTTGCCGCATACAGCCGGTTTTGGAACATGCGAAACGAAATGATCGGTTCCTCGGCGCGCGTTTCGGCGAGCAGGAATATCGCGGCAAGCAGGACAAACCCTGCGAACAGGCCGAGAATAGGAGCCGAGCCCCATGCATACTGCTTGCCGCCCAGCTCCAGAGCGAACATGAGGCAGACGATGGCGCCGACCAGCGTAATGGCCCCCCACCAATCGATCCTTTGTTTGGAATGCTCCAGCGATTCCTTGTAAGAAAGCGTAATCAGGCCGAAGGCGATCAGACCGATCGGCAGGTTGATGTAGAAAATCCATTCCCACCTGATATAGTCGGTGATATAAGCTCCGAGCAGCGGGCCGAAAATGCTCGACATGCCGAACACGGCGCCGAACAGCCCGTTGAGCCGACCTCTTTGCTCATGCGGGACCGCATCGAACATGATCGTAAACGCGATCGGCACCAGAGCCCCGGCGCCAATGCCCTGCAAAGCGCGGTAAATGCTGAGCTGTACGATCGAATTTGCCGTTCCGCATAAAGCGGAGCCGAGCATAAACATCAAGATGCCGAAGACAAAAAAACGTTTGCGTCCGTACATATCGGACAGTTTGCCGAAAATCGGCATTCCGGCCATTTCCGCCACCATATAAGCGGAGGTGACCCAGACGAACTTGTCGAGTCCCCCAAGCTCGCCGATAATCGTTCCCATCGAGGTCGCTACGATCGTATTATCCATCGAAGCCATCAGGATAGCCAGCAGCAGTCCCGCTACGATCAATCCCGTTTTGTTTTGCGTTGCACCCATGATTTCTCTTCCTTTCCTTATCGTTGATCCGATCTACAGGCTTAATCATAAACAACCAACCCTGACAAAAGTATGTCAGGGTTGGTTTCAAAATTTATGTACATTCCCAAAAAGTGAAGCAGGTGACCTTCGGAAGGGAGGCTCTTTCATCAGAGCCTCCTTATTGCCTGCAGCTATAATTTGCTGATGGCCTCGTAAACGATCTCCCTTCGTTCTATGATGTAGTTTCGGATGATATCGGACTCCCCGTTGAATACCGATGTCGGATATTTTCGCGTCGTATCGGTGTAAATGCTGGGGGCGATGTCGTTTAACATTCGATTCGCCACAGGCATAATTTTTTTCACGGTAAAGGTGTGGGCCAAAATATCTTTAAGTATTTCTTTATACCTGGTCCGGTTGCTTTTAAACGCAAGCACCTTTTCGGTCAGCGTGTTATATCCCGTCACACGGACCAAATCGCTGCCGCATCGTCGGCCGTAGCAATTTCTGCCCCACGTTCCTTCGTAGTCCCAGGGGATCATCCGGTATTTGTGCCGGAGCCGGGGTGTATACAGCGCGTAATTTTGGTCGAAGCCGTCGTAATTTCCGGTAAGCACCGCTCCGGCCAGCCACCGGAGATAATTTTCAATATCGAGCCGCTGTTTCAGGTATTGCTGGAGTTGTTTTTGCCTCAGCCGGTTGATGCGGGCGATAAATGATTTGAGACGCTCGCGTTCGGCAGCCGTACCGATGATTAATCGGTAGCCGCTGAAAAGGGACTTCTTTCGTTTGCGGGTATCCGCACTCATCAGTCCGAATGTCGCGTTGTCATTGACGGCATATATCAGAGATTTCATAGGGAGCCGTCTCTTCCTGAAAAAAGAACGATCCACCCCCTCGATCTCCAGATATACTCCTTGATTTTCCCCATTCATCTTTAATAAAACATGCTTCGTATTCGGACTCGGGACCCCGATCCATTGGAAAAATCGGAACGAGAGCGCATTGCGGATCATGGAGGGATCGTCATACTCCGCATTATAATGGAATGTTTTTCCCCGGCGGACGATCTCGTACGATTTTTTCGGATACTCCCGGGTATGTCCTCCCCGGTAACGCATCTTGATGCAATATTTTCTTCCTTGGGTGGTCATGGCCGCATCGACATATTTATCGCTCCATACGTCCTTTTGAAGCGCCTGTCTTTGCCTGTCGTTAATCATGATTTGCCTGGTTGGCAATGCCATCGTCATCCGCGCCTTTCCCGCAAGAAAACCAAAAAGCCTATCGCATGGATAGGCTTTTTGCGATACTTTACGTTATGCGTTCAGGGCATCTGTCGACACGGCTGGTGTCCCTGTTGCAGGGGTACTCCGTTCGCTTTACTCCCCGCCGGTGCCCCGAGTACGGCCCCCGGGAGTGCAGTGGGAGCGATGTCCGGAAGTACCGCGGGTACGGTGTCCGGAAGTACCACGGGTACGGTGTCCGGAAGTACCGCGGGTACGGTGTCCGGAAGTACCGTGAGTACGGTGTCCGGAAGTACCATGAGTACGATGTCCGGCAGTACCGTGGGTACGATGCCCGGAAGTACCGCGGGTGCGGCCCCCTGCGGTACCGTGAGTACGTTCTCCTCGAGTTCCTTTAGTTCGATCCCCTCCAGTGCTACGAGAGCGACCTCCCCTGGCACCTCTGGAACAATCTCCTTTGGCAAACGCAGCTTTAGGCATTCAAAACCAACCTCCTCAATCTAGGATACTAACAGATTATGATTGAGCGCTCGGAATGATATGGACGGAAGTTGATAGAGCCGAAAAATAAGCGGATGGACAGGTCGTTTCGTCTATGAACCATCGATAGATTATTGCGGATTTGCCAGAAATATAGATAGACAACCAGTACCGTTCCTTAAGGGACACATATAAATATATTACAACTAAATATTCAAGATGAATGAAAGGAGGTCACTGCCTATGTAACCGGCAGCTCGAGCTGACTTGATAGATAGAGTAGGCATTGATCGAGTGAAGCAATTAATCGAGAGGGGTAATGACAAAATGGCTTATTTGGCAAATGCAATTGGACGAGGAATACGAGTTAACCGCTCGGGTCCGGATTCGATCGAAGGAAAGCTTCTTTATGTTCATCATGACTACCTGGTCATGCAAACAAACCAAGGCGTCGTATACGTAAACGGCAGGCATGTGAAGAGCTTCAGCGAAGCGAATGCCAGCGGCTCCTACAGCGGTTCCGCTCGGTATGTAAGAGCGTATAACTTTAACGATTTGTTCCTGCGGCTCAGGCACCAACATGTCTGCATCAACGGCGGTCCCGAGAAAGTCGAAGGATTTATCCTGGAAGCTATGGACGATAACATCGTTGTACTCGTCAATAAACAAATGGTGCGCATACCGGTTTTCCATATTAAACATGTAACGGTCCTCAGCACAAATTCCAGTAAAGGCAGCGGCAGCGGCGGAAACAAAAATAACAGCAAAAGCGGTTCGAACCAAAGCGGCGGAAACAAAAGCAACAACCAAAAAAGCGGTTCGAACCGGAGTGGCGCTAACAACAAAAGCGGCAGCAACAGAAGCCGCAGCAACGGAAGCCACAGCAGCAGAAGCGGCCATAGAGGCGGTACCAGCGGTTCCAAATCCAGAAGCGGATCGAAAAGATAAACCGTTCGATCTTATAGGGGGGGCCGGTCTTTCCGAACCTGACGAGGCCGAAGACCTCCTTTTCGGAATTGAGGCGAGCCCCCCATGCCTGATATCATGACGATCCTGACCCTAACCGTCTTTATAATGACGGTTATTTTTCTAATGTGGCGCCCCGGGGGTATGAACGAATCGATTCCTGCCTCCGTCGGCGCAGCCTTTATCATACTTGCCGGAATCGTTCCGGTTTCCGATGTGTACCGGATCTTCGGCATCGTCAGCGGAGCGGCCTTAACGATTCTGTCCACGACAGTGATGTCCATCGTGCTGGGCAGCATCGGTTTTTTCCGGTGGTCAGCCTGCAATGTCGTCCGATATGCGGGCGGGTCCGGGGTACTGCTTTATTGGTACATTAACTTGCTCTGTTTTTTAATGACGTTATTTTTTAACAATGACGGGAGCATATTGATCACTACGCCCATCATCATTCAAGTCGTAACGATGCTGAATTTAAAACCGCATCAAAAAATACCGTATTTGCTTTCGGGAGCATTGGTAGCGATGGCATCCGGCGCGTCCATAGGGGTGAGCAGCATTGCCAATTTGATGGCGCTGGACATCGTTGGGCTTGATTTGAACTCGTATGCAAATCTGATGTTCGTGCCTTCCGTAACGGGCATCGTTTTTATCGCGCTGCTGCTCTTTATTTATTTTCGAAAAAAGATTCCCAGAAACATATCCTTGCATCCGGCACCGAACGCGTTCCCTGTTCAAACGAATATTCCTCATGCTTACTACAGTCCCCAAAGAATAGAACGATGGATTCGGAGGGGCGATTCCCCGGAGGTATCCTTTCATCCGTCTATGAAGGGGCCTGGAACAAATCAACTGGAATTTGTTTCAAGCGTGCATCGGCATTGTGGTTATCGTCAGAGCGGCCTTTTTCGGAGGAACGTCGCTGGGCGTCCCTATCGAATGGATCGCTGTTCTGGGGACGGTGCTTCTGATCGCGGTCCGTTGGTTCAGCGTAGGAATCGGACCTTCCGATTTGCTGAAAAAAACGCCTTGGCACGTTTTGCTTTTTGCCTTCGGTATTTGCGTCATCGTCTATGGATTGAGCAACATCGGCTTGACTGCGATTATCGTAAGCGGGATGAAGGAAAGTATCTCTTCGGACCCTTTTCATGCGATTATGATTGTCGGCATTCTGGTCTCGCTGGTTTCGAATTTGCTGAACAATCTGCCTTCGGTCATGATCGGTGCGCTTTCGCTGATGGAGATGGGGCTGGATCCGCATATACTGCAGATCACTTATTTGGCCAACATTATCGGCAGCAGCGTCGGTTCTCTCATTACGCCGATGGGCACATTGGCTTCGTTAATCTGGATGTTCATCGTCAGGAAAAACAATATAGCGGTCACCTGGAGCGAGTATATCCGAGTGACGGTGGCGGTTATCCCGCTGGGAACGTTGTTCAGCTTATTTTGTTTGTATATTTGGACAGCGATGGTCAGGTAAGTTTGCGTTACGTTATTTTCCGCAATGGTTGTTTTATCCAGAAATGCCTCAAGGAGGGGAGAAGATCATGGAAATCATGCAGTCTTTTATCGGCAAGCTGGTCGAGCTGGAAATTTCGGGAAGGGGGCATCCTGTAAAGGGAACTCTCGTCGACATCGGCAACGATATTCTCGTTGTGCGTAATGCGACGCAGTTTCTGTATATTCCGCTTGTCCATCTGCAGTACATCAGCCTGAATCCGAATCCGGACGAAGTGGACGAGGAGGTGGCGGAATCGCCTTTTGAAAACGGGTCCGACATCTCTTACCGGAAAATCCTGATGAATGCCAGAGGGATGTTTATCGAGCTTTTCATTACCGGCAACCAGACGATTCACGGCTATTTAACGAGCATTATGAACGACTATTTCGTATTCAATTCGCCGGTATTTCGAACCGTCTTTATATCGATGAATCATTTAAAATACTTGATTCCGTATCACCCTAACGTGACGCCGTACGCTTTGAAGCAGGAAAAATTTCCGCTTAATCCGAATCCGATTCCGCTCGCCCGCACGTTCGACCAGCAGCTTAAGAAGCTGGAAGGGGAGTTCGTTGTCATCGATCTGGGGGAAAACCCGAACAAAATCGGTCAGTTAAAGTCGGTGCAAAACAACATGCTCGAGCTCGTAACGTCAAACGGAGAATCGGTCTTTATGCATTTCGATCACGTAAAAACCGTACATGTTCCCTAATGGGGCCCGGGATTCCGATCCCGGGTTTTTGCCGCATACGGCTGATTTTTCGAAAAACTATGCGTCATTTTTCGACAATAATCGACTTTTCTAGTCGTTTTTATGATATGATGAGGTTACGTTTTTCAATTTGCTTTCGGGGAGATCACCATTGAAACGTGTTACGGCCATCCCTTGGCACTATCTTTTTCGAAATCCCTCCAAGTCCATCGGCACAAGGCTGTTTCTTATCGTTGTTGCGGGTATGGCCGCTCTTGTGCTGCTGCTCGGATTTTCTTCTTATCATGTATCGAAATCGGTGCTAAAGGAGAACATGTTAAACTCCGTTTACCGAACGATCTTGCTTATGAACGAAAAGCTCGATATCAAGTTCAGATCTTATGAGGAAAGCTCGGCGCAGCTTGCGCTCGCCGTCTCGGAAAGCGGCAAAGACTCCTTCGATTCGAACAATCCCGCTTACTTCAGCATCCAGACAAAGGACTGGCTTGAACGATCGTTATATACTTACAAAGAGCTGTCTGGTGCGGCTTTATATAATTTGAAAGGAAAATACGTCGGCGGTGTAGGGTTGGGATTCTGGGAACACGAAAATGATGACGTGAGCGGGGAAACCTGGTTCCGTCAAGTTGTCGAAACATCGGGCAAAGCCGTTTGGCTGAATACGGTGGACATCGATGGCTCATCCGGGGAGCCCGTACTCAGTTTATCGCGGTTGGTCATGGACCGAACCGCATTTAAGCCGATGGCCGTCGAATTTATTCGCATCGAAACGGAGTCGGCAAGGGACGCTCTTTTGCAGCCTTTTGCAGGTTCGCTCGGCAAAACCTATATCGTAAACCCGGCCGGCACAGTGATGTTATCCTCCGAGGAGGGCATGATAGGTAAGCCGTTTCCGGCGCCGATACAACCCTCCGTATTTGAATCGATGCAGGGCAAATATTTTATGACGGATTCGCAAGGAGAAGAGCAGCTTGTCGTATATGCCCGGTCCGCCGTTACCGGATGGACGGTTTTTGGAGTGATCCCCGTTTCAGGGTTGACGGGAAAAAGCCGTGTTATTTTTTGGCTTATGCTGTGGATGGCGATTGCGGCATTGCTATTGTCGCTGGGAGTAGGGTACTACATCGTTCAGAAGTACATCGTTCCTTTGATCGGTCTTCGCAACCTGATGAAGGAAGGGGAGCGGGGCGACTTGTCGGTTCGTATGCAGATCACGACCGAAGACGAGATCGGACAGCTGGGGCAAAGCTTCAACCATATGATGGAGCAGCTTGCGAAGCTGGCGGAGGAAAATACGGGATTAAGCCGGTTGTCCCGAACGGATGCGCTCACCAAGCTGTACAACAAGCTTTCCTTTCAGGAGCAGCTCGACCGGGTTATAGAGGAAAGGCGCAAGAGCTACTTTCCGATCCATCTGGCCGTTATAGATATCGATAATTTCAAACAGGTCAACGATACGTACGGTCATCCGATCGGCGATCTTATTTTGGAAAGGGTCGCGAAAACGCTTCAAAGTGTAGCCGACCCCGACGATTTCGTAGCCCGCTACGGCGGGGAAGAGTTCGCCGTGATCTTTACGAGAAAAAGCATGCAAAGCGTTTGCGAGATTCTGGAGCGAATTCGCGTGGCCGTCGCCGGACTGAACCACGAGGAACTTGGCGGCTTGTCCGTGACAATCAGCGCCGGCGTGCAAAGCTATTCCGAGTCCAGAGGCAAGGAGCAGCTGTTCGCGGATAGCGACGCCTGTTTGTACGTGGCGAAAAGAACGGGGAAAAACAAAGTCGTGAAGGAGAAATATGGGTGAGTGATGTACCGTAATCAAGGTTTGGAAATATGCTCGCATAACAAAAAGAAGGAGGGCTCTCGGCCGGAGAACCCTCTTTTTGTTGGCAGATGCTATGAAGTGGAGCGTGCCAGGCACCATTTCGGCGCCAGCCGAAATGTGCCGGGCAGACGCGGGCACGAGGCACGTATCTCCTCCGATAGCATCACGCCTAAAGTGAAGCGTGTCCGGCAAAGGATTTTTTACCCGAAGGTTAAAAATCCATGCCGGACAAACGCGACTTAGAAGCGAGCACTCCCGCACTGCGGGCGGGTCCAGGGCGCCTGAGCGCCTGAGCGCCTGGGGTCCCCCCGATGGGGGGATTTAGGGGGGAGGCTCCTATTTTTTCATTTTTAAATAGGCAGCTTTATATTCGGCAATCAGCTTGTCGCCGCCGGCTTTTTTCCACTTGTTGATCTCTTCCTGCCAGCCGGCTTCGTCGATTTTGCCCATGATGAATTTCGTCTGCGCATCCATCATCATTTGATCGAGCTCTTGGCCGCGTTCGGAGAATGTTTGCGATTTCAGGCTGAGCGCCGGGTTGGAGACGATATATTGGATGCCGTCGGATTCCATCTTCGTGCCTTTTTCGCCGATCGGCACGTCCTTGAGCGGCTTCACATTGTAGCCTTCGAGCACGGTCAGGTTATCCCGGTACGGCTTCACTTCGCGCTGGAAGATGTTGAAGCCGTCGCCGACAAATTCGGTTCGGCCGTCGGCCGTATTGCCGAAATGAGTGCCTTCGATACCGCGCAGCAGCAGCGTCGACATTTGCGGATCCATCAGCTTGTCGAGGAATCCGAGCACCCGTTTCATTTCCGCTTCGGTTTTCACCGACGATTTCGGAATGACGAGGAAGCCGTTGTTGCCGTTTTCCGAAGCGATGCGAATGCCTTTAGGCCCTTCGAAGCTGGCGACATCGACGACCGCGTTCGGATTCGTTTTGTTCAAGCGGTCCTGCTGGCTCTTGCCGTTGGTCGCTACGCCGAAACGCATGCCGGCGCGGCCGGTATCCATCATTTTTTCCGCTTCCGTCGCGTCAAGCACGGCGAAGTCCTGGTTGATCAGGTTTTCCGCGTACAGACGGCGGAACAATTTCAGCACATCGAAAAATTCCGGTGTCATGTACTCCGGCGTAAAGTTGCCGTCTTTGTCTACGCCCCATTTGTTGATGCCGCCCATCATAACGGCAAAACGGGTCGGAATCGAAGCGGAGCCCTGGTTGTACGTTTTGTGAAGCACCATGCCATACGTATCGTTTTTCCCGTTTTTGTCCGGATCGTTCAGCGTGAGCGCCTTGAGCACGTTGTACCATTCGTCGAGCGTCTTCGGATAGGCCAGTTTCAAATTGTCCATCCAATCCTTGCGGTAAACGTTCGCTCCGCGGCCCATATTGCGATACAGCGGCACGCCATAAATTTTGCCTTCCACCGCGATGTTTTCGTAAAACTGCTTGTTTTGCGCGTTCAGGTTTTTGTAGTCCTTCAGGTACGGGCCGATTTCCCAGAACAGCTGGGATTCGATCGCATTCGTAACCGTAGGCCCCTGGTTCACCTTAAGCAGCTTCGGCATCTCGTTGGAGGCGAGCATCACGTTGATTTTATCGTTATAGGCGGACGAAGGAATCCACTGAAAATCGAGCTTCGTGTTTGTATATTTCTCGATAGCCTGCTCCACGGCATTGCCTTTGGCGGGAATGTCGCCCACCTGGGTAATGGCGATGTTCAGGTTAAGCGGCGATGTATCCTCCGGTGCGGCAGCTTGTTTGCCGGCAGATGGCGCTTCTCCTCCGCTGCTGCAGGCGACCGATACCAACATGGTGCTGGCGACCGCTGCGCTGACTAAAGCAAGTTTATTGTTTCTTTTCATGAAATATGGACCTCCCCGGAATGTAAGTATATTTATCCTTTTACCGAACCCAGCATAACGCCTTTCGCAAAATGCTTCTGCAGGAACGGATAAACGGCGATAATCGGCAGTGTGGCGAAGACGATAACCGCCATTTTGATCGTCAGCGGCTGAATGTTCATCTCCTCGATGTTCGTATCCCCGATGCGGCTGCTGGCGTTGATGACGATTTCCCGCAGCACGACCTGAATCGGCCATTTGGTGTTGGTGTTGATGTACATGACGGCGCTGAAAAACTTGTTCCAATGGTCGACCGCGTAGAACAGTCCGAAGGTGGCGATCGCCGGCAGCGACAGCGGGATAACGATGCGGAACAAGATGCCGAGGTCGTTGCAACCGTCGATTTTTGCAGAGTCCTCCAAACCGTCGGGAATTTGCTGGAAAAAGTTTTTGAGCACGATCAGGTTAAAGGCGCTGATCGCCGACGGGATCATAAGCGACCAGAGCGAGTCGATCATGCCAAGCGACTTGACCACATAATACGTCGGAATGAGTCCGCCGTTAAACAGCATCGTAAAGAGCACGGCCAGCAGCATTAAGCTGCGCCCTTTCAAATGAGGCCGGGAGAGAGGGTAGGCGAGCAGCGACGTGAATACCAGATTGATCAGCGTCCCGACCACCGTGACGTAAACGGACACACCCAAGCTCCGGACGAGCGTATTCGTGGAAAAAATGTACTTGTATGCGGAGAGCGAAATTTCCTTCGGGTACAAAATGAAGCCGCCTTGCGCAACGATATGCGGGGCCGTGAAGGAAACCGCCAGCACATAAATAAACGGGATGATGCAGACAAGCCCGATCAACGTCAGGAGGGTATAATTGACACCGTCGAAAATGCGGTTGCTCCATGTTTTATCGTAGGTCATGGGTCGATTTTCCTTTCTGCAGAGGGTTAGTATACGCCTTCTTCGCCAAAGCGCTTGGCCATCCAGTTGGCGACAAGCACAAGCAGCAATCCGACAACCGATTTAAACAGGCCAACCGCCGCGCTGTAGCTGTATTGCCCTTGCGTCAGCCCCTTGACGTACACGTACGTGTCGAATACTTCGCCGACCTCCCGGTTCGTCGACGTGAGCATGAGGAAGATATGCTCGAATCCCGAATCGAGGAAATTGCCAAGGCGAAGAATCAGCAAAATGACGATCGTGCTGCGGATGGCGGGCAGGGTGATGTGCCACAATTGCCGCCAGCGGCCGGCTCCGTCCATACGGGCCGCTTCATAGAGCTGCAGATCGACCCCGGCCAGCGCCGCGAGGAAAATGATCGTTCCCCAGCCGACTTCCTTCCATATGGACTGTGTGACGATCATCGTCCGGAACCATTCCGGCTCAAGCAAAAACGGAATTTTCTGCCCGGTAAACTTGAAGAGCAGCTCGTTGACCGCCCCGCCTTCGGTGGTGAACAAAATGTAGAAAATACCGACGACAACGACCCACGAAACAAAGTGCGGAATGTAGACGAGCGTTTGCACAAACCGCTTGAACCGCTCTCTTCGAACCTCATTAAGCATGAGCGCCAAAACGATCGGCAGCGGGAAGAAAAAGATCAGATTGTAAATCGCGAGCAGGAACGTGTTGCGGAACAGCATCCAAAACTGGTCCTCGCCAAAAAAGCGCTCGAAATGCTTAAGCCCCGCCCAAGGGCTGTTCAAAAAGCCGAGATGCGGCTTGAAATCTTGGAAGGCCATAATGATGCCGTACATCGGAACATATTTAAAAATCAAAAAATACGCGAGTCCCGGCAAAGCCATTAAGTAAAGCCAGCGATCCTTCGCCAATTCCTTCAACCACCTAAGCTTGTATGCGCTTTCTTTCGTGCGGATTTCGGCATTCGCTTGGGTATTCACCGCGCAGCCTCCTTTCATTGTCTCACATCATCTTCGCTGCATGGTTTCATTATCAATGAAGGTGTGGAAACATGCTATTGACCGGATGTAACTTCTTGCTGCGAACACCGGATGCTTGCCGGAACTGCAATGCCTGAGCGGGCGGAGTTAACCGAATGCAACCTTGCATATACCGAAAGCAACGTTCCGGTAAATCTGCGAAAAAAGCCTCCGTTTAAGCGGAAAGACGGCGTCTTTCCTGCCCAAACGGAGGCTATTCGAAGCTCTTTGGGGAATCACACTTCATGCTGACCGTTTCGTTCCCGATACTGTCCCGGCGTCATGCCGACGACCTTGCGGAAAATGCGGATGAAAGCGGTCGTATTCGAGTAATTCAGCTTGTCCGAAATGTCCGAAATTTTCATCGTCGTTGTCTCCAGCCATTCCTTGGCGAGCCTCATCCGGTATTCCGAAACGTATTCGCTGAAGGTCATGCCGGTTTCCTTCTTGAACACGCGGCTTAAGTAGACCGGATGGAAGTTCAGCTCCGCGGCGCAGCCCTCCAGCGTAATGTCCTGATTGTATCTCTCTTCGACCAGCTGGATGACCTTGTTGGCGATGCTTACGTACTGAGATTCCGCCTGCCGGTTTAAATAAGCGCCGATCGGCTCCAGCAAATCGCGCTTGAACCAGTCCGCGATATCCTCGAGCGTGTTCAGCTTCATCAGCTCGGAGTATGAGGCGCTCTCTCCCAGGACGTGATGGACCGTGCCGCCTTTCTCCTGTACGATCTGGTACAGCCGCGAGACGAGCTGCATCATCAAAACCGGGTATTCGTTAATGCTCACATTGCGCGCCGTCAGTTCCGAGATATAGGTATCGAGCCAAGGAATCGCTTTCTCCGTGCCTCCGAGCTTCAGCGCCTGTACGAGCTGGTCTTCCGTCCATTTGAGCTGCGTGTAGGCGGCGGCGGCCATCTCGCTAAGGCCCGCCTGCGCGTCCTCATAATGCAAAATCATTCCGTGACCGAGGTAAATCCGGCTTTTCAGCGCTTCCAGGCTTTCATTGTAAGCCAGCA
Organism: Paenibacillus hamazuiensis; assembly: GCF_023276405.1. Lineage (NCBI taxonomy): Bacteria > Bacillati > Bacillota > Bacilli > Caryophanales > Paenibacillaceae > Paenibacillus > Paenibacillus hamazuiensis. The sequence goes on along the minus strand of NZ_JALRMO010000001.1, from coordinate 6,634,774 downwards.
CCGCATCGGACGTGCGGGTAAACGGGCGGCTGATGCCGATGCTGACGCTGACCTGCAAAAATTCCTGCACCTTCGTCTTGATCAGCTCGGCAATGCCGTAATAATATTCCTTAAGCTCGACCTCGCTTGTCAGGTCGCTTTTTACGAGCGTCACCTGATACTGGTTGAGCAGCACGGGGCTGAACCTCAGATGAGCGGGAATCAGCTCCGAGGCGATGTTATGAATCGCGAACAGCAGCAGCTCCCGGTCGTGACTGCGATAGCGCGTGTCCTGCAGCGTATCGATTTGCAGCGTCAGCACGGCGAGGCGGCTCCATTCGGTAGGGAAGCCGTACAGCTTGCTGCGATGGGCGAAACCGCTTTCGGACAGCTGCCCGGCAAACAGCTTCAGCATCAGAAATTCCTTCAGCTGCGAAAATTGATCCTGCATCTGCTGCTTCATTTGCTGCCCGGCGCTGAAAAGCGTGCGGAACCGTTCCTCCAGCGAGGAAAATTCATCCTTGCCGCCGGATACGCCGACCGATACGGCTTGAGTCATCTCGTTCAGACGCCGTATGGGGGAGTACATCCGGTTGCTGATGATCCAGGCAAGCAGGCCGACGACGAGGAAAACGACGCTGCAGGCCACGACGGTGCCGACGGCGATTTTGCGGGTTTGCCGCGTCATCTCCTCCAGCGAAATGGCATATACGTAAGTCCAGCCGTTGTATGGCGAATGCACGTAAGAAAAGACCATGTCTTTGTCGCTTACCTTGCCGTGCAGAAATCCCGAAGTTTCGCCGACCTGCCGAATCCGCTCGGAAATAAGCGCATTCATCGGATTAAAAGGAACGACCTCCTGATCGCTCTTCGCCAAAAAATCGACCCCATCCCGGTCCAAAATATACATGCGACCGAGCTGCTCCGTACTGCCGGCAATCAGCGTCCGGAACTGCGTCTTCAGCATCTCGATGATCAGAAATCCCCGGGGCTGCTGGGTGAAGGGCAAAATCGGCAGCTTCTGCACCATGCGAATCGTTTCACTCCGGTTGCTGCTCCCGTCGCCGCCGCCGGTCGGCGGCGCGTATCCGGTATCCCAAAACATATTGTTCGGCCGCTTGGCATATGCCGCAAGATCGTCATGCAGCGGATGCCCGCTCAAAGGAATAACGGAGGTAAAGCTCATCAGCCAGTCGTGCTGCAGGTCGACCAAATAACCCTCGTTAATTCCGGGAAGCGTTTGCAGATTATAAAGACCCGTATAAAGGTTTCGGATTCGGGTCAGGTCCGTCACGTCGATCGTTTCACTCAGCGACGAGGTGACCAGCTGGGAGTTCGCAAACTGAATAGCCGTCAGCTCAAGCGTCTTCATGGACTGCTCGATGCGCATTTGCGTCTGCGAAAGAAGCTGCATGTGGCTTTCCTTCGTCTTTTGCTCTGCGTCTCCCGCCGCAATATAATAGGAAAACAAGCCTAAAGCCAGCACGGGGATGGCCCCGATCAGCAGGCTGAATGCCAGGAGAAGCTTCATATATCTGGGAATCTCTCTTATTTTTTTGCTTCCTGCAAGCATGCGGAACTCGACCCCTCTTACGGTATAAATATAGTATACACTGGCTGGCGGACGAGGCAAAGAGAGGTTTTTTTCCACCGGTCCTAAAGACATAAAGCCCTTCAGAGCGCGCCGTCCTTCACAAAAAGGGATCGCTCTGAGGGGCTTTACCGGGTCGGCTCCTTACGGGGAGTCGGTCATGACTTGCTCGTACTGCTCGTCCGAAAGGACGCGGCGGGCGGTCACGTAACGTTTCTTGTAGTAAGAATCATCCAGCTTCGTTACGGTGATTCCCTTGTTGGTGGCGGAGTGGTAGAATTGGCCGTTCCCGACATAAATCCCTACATGCGAGATTCCTTTGCCATCCGTATTGAAAAATACGAGATCGCCCGGGCGAAGATCATCTTTGTCCACCCATGTGCCTTCCTGTGCTTGATCCTTGGACGAATGAGGCAGCTTCGTGTTGAAGAATTTCGCGAAAATGTAGGACGTGTAGCCGGAGCAATCAAAGCCTTTCTCGGTGGTGCCCGCGTACTTGTACGGAGCTCCCATCACCGAATTGACCGCCTGGCTCAGCGGCGTTTCCGCGAAAACACTGCCCGCTCCGATGGAGACGGACATCGCCAAGGTAAACACGAGTACAGCAAACTTTTTCAAAACAAGTTCCCCTTCCTGTGCCTACGAGGTTAGCTTTAGGGTTCGGTTGAAGGTTCCCTATGATCACTTGAAATCGAGATCAATTCACCCGGAAGTGGTTCCCCCGTTTCCCTCTGGTGAGGGAATTCGGCAAGTTTTTCTTGTTGATTTTGTTGCTGGTACTTCAAATTCGTCAAAAAAAGCGAAATTCCTGCTCGGGACACAAAATTTTCACAAAAAACCTCGAAAAAGGTACGTTTATCTCCGAATATCACCTGTTTTTAGGACTAGCTCTTAAAATCAGACGACAGATCGCCAAACGCTTGTTTTATGCGGGTTTTCTGCGCAAAAAAGAATCAGGCCCCGCCTCTGTAAAGAGACGGAGCCCGATCCTGTGTCAAATCCTGCTCTATCTATACGATTGTCGATTTCGACAATTTACGCCTTCGCCAGCCAAATCCGGTATTGGGCCGAAATGGCCCATACTTTGCAAAACATTTGCGCCAGCCGGTATGCCTGGTACCCGAGCAGGGCGAAAAATCCGGCCCATATCATTGAAGCGGACATGACGACCGCGGTCAGGAGGAAGCCGACGAGCAGCAGCAGGATGGAAGCGCCGAGAGCAGGCAAAATCCCCCGGCCCATCGTGAGCAGACCTTCCCAGGAGGGGCGGCCGCCCGTTATCGAGAACTGCAGGTACATGAAGACCAGATGAAGGAGATATCCGTACGCCAGGTACGCCGCAAGGATCGGCAGCAGATCCGCCGCGATCGACTCGTAGGTAAACCGGGTCTTCAGCACGCCGGCGGCGGAAGGGAGGACCCACCACAGCGGGGCGAGCGTAAGCAGCATCCGAAGACCGTACAGGCCGAGAAACGGCACGGCCAATTGGCGAATGCCGCGGAAGAAGCGATAGCCGGAATTGAGATCGGTATGGTGAAGCGAGAAGAAGAGGCCGGCGTTCAGCAGCGGAGTCAGCAGCATCCGGGTGACGAGCAGGACGAACGCCCACCAGAGGTACGGTTGGAGCAGGTCGGTTTTCGACAGCTGAAACTGGCTCTCGATCCAGAAGAGACGGGCCGCTTCGCGGCCCATGTCGGCTCCGGGATAACGGTGAAGCAGCGGAACGATGATGGAGTAGACGAGCTTGTATAAAACAAGTCCCCATATCAGATTGTAAACGAACAGGGCGATGACGGCGAAAGGCTGCTTCCACGCCATGTTCCAGCCTTCCTTGATTGTTATTAGCATCTTCTTCACCTCACCATGCGACCCAGCCGAACAAGGTCTCAATAAATTTGACGGAGCCGAGATTCCAGCGCATCGCCAGCTTCGGGTCCACGTTCGTTCTCATAAAGCTGTTGATATGTTTGTTCTCGAGCACGTTCGTATAATGGGGATCGATGGCGACCCAGTCGACGGGGGAGGAGTGCGTCAGCTTGAAAATGACTTCGCTCTCGGTGCCTTCCCACACTTTGCCGGTTTGCGAGCCGTCGGCGAAATGGAATACGATCGGAACGTGGCCGTAGCTGCCGCCGAGCTTGCGAATAAGCACGCTCGATTCGTAAAGCGTGAGACCGTCATGCTCCAGCGGTTTCACGCGGATGCCGTCGACCGCGAAGTCCGTCATCATGCCGCCGAATACATATTGCTTGAAAAAGTCGTCCCAGCCCGCCTTCGTCGTATCCTCGACGATGCGCTGAAAATCGGCCGTAGTGGGATGCTTGAATTTCCACTGCTGGAAGTAGTTTTTCATGATGCGTTCCATAAGCTCCGGGCCGACCTGCCGTTCGATCGATTTGAGCACCAGCTTGGCTCGGGTGTACACGTTTTCCGCATACTCGTCGTGTCCCTTGTACTTCCAGGCAAGCTGCTTGAGAGGCTCCGGTGCGGTAATGTAACTTGACTCGACCGGCAGGTTCGGACGTACGCCGTATTCCGCCTCCATCAGCTTATCTTCGGCATAAGAGGTGAAGCCTTCATCGAGCCAAGCTTCCTCGAACTCGTTCGACGCCACCATGCCGTACCAAAACTGATGGCCGATTTCGTGAACGAGCACGCGCTCCAGTTCCAGATCGGGCTTCTCTTCCTCGGCGGCCCAACTGGTGATCAGCGTCGGATATTCCATCCCCCCGGCGCCATTGCCCCCCTTCGGAGGAACCACGATCGACAGCGTCGAGTACGGGTAGCTGCCGAACCACTGCGAGTAGCGGGCGAGCGCTTTTTTGGCGGCGGTCATGTAGCGGGTTTTGAGCGCTTCGTGGGACGGATCGAGGTACAGCTTGATTTTGACCCCGGGCAAATTGGCAGTCGCATACGGCTCTTCGACGTAGACGAAATTCGGCGAGGCGGACCAGGCGAAATCGTGCACGTCATCGGCGTAGAAGCTGTATGTTTTCCATTGCCCGTCGTCGACCGGAGGTCTCGTCGGGAAACCCGTCGCGGCGACCGTATATTTGGAAGGCACTTTCACCTTCACTTCATAGATGCCGAAATCGGCGTAAAACTCGGAATTGCCGTGATACTGGTGAATGCTCCAGCCTTCTTCCGCACGCCCCCTTGTTCCCGCCGGCTCATAGACGGCGATTTTCGGGAACCATTGTCCGGCCATAATAAAGTCGTCCAGGTAGCCCATGCGGGCAAACACGGTAGGGAGCTGTACGGTAAAATCGGTCCGCAGCGTCAGCTTCTCGCCGGGGGCCACCGGCTTGGGCAAAGTGACCTTGAGCAGCGTGCGGTCCTCCTTGTTGCCGTCATCCGGCTGGACGTATTCGGCGCGGATCAGCAGGTCTTCTCCGGTCAGCGTCTTCATGGAGAGAAGCTCCATGCCGCCGAAGCTGCCTTCCTTCGCTTTATCGCCCCGCAGCTGGCCCCCGGATTCCTTCATAAACGTCGTTTTTTTCGAAGCGAAGGCATTCGGGTACAGATGAAAGTAAAGTTCGCTTACTGGCTTTGCGCCGGGGTTTCTCCAGGTGAGCGTTTGCTGGCCGTCCAGCTTCTTGTGCTCCGCGTTCAGATCGACGGTCATGTGGTATTCAACGATGCGGTCGCTTAGCGGCTTGGGGGCGGGGCGCTCCAGGGGCTTCGCCGGCACGGCGGGCGGCAGCGGGCTTTCTGTGGCCGGCATCACCGGCTCCGTAAGCTGGGCCAGCACGGCGGCGGCGGGTGACTCCTTGAAAGGAATGGGATCGCCAAGCCCGGAAGGCTGCTGCAGGAGCGAGCCGGCTATGAGTGTCGTGCTCGTGGCGAGCAGAAAGGCGGTCATCCATTTGGCGAAAGGATGGGAGAGAGCGGTTTTCATTACTTTTTCACCCCGTTGACAAGCATCTACAGCATGTATATGTGGGCAAGCCGGGGAATATATCTAACGCTCCATGAAAAAATGGGACAAAGCGGAAAAAGGCCGCTCCCGGCGTAGGGAGCGGCTTGAGGAAGAGATGCGGCGGGAAGGGCCGAGAGGAGGAAAAATCGTCTCTCGGCCGCCGGAACAAGCGTCAAGCGAGACTGAGAGCGGGAATGGGCGCTCTCGGCCCGGTTATTGGGCCGCGGCGGGAGGCGGGAAGAGCCGAGAGGAGGAAAAACCGTCTCTCGGCCACCGGAACAAGCGCTAAGCGAGACTGAGAGCGGGATTTGGCGCTCTCGGTCAGTACGTTGTGGCCATTACCTGCTTCACATAACCCTGCGGAATTGGCTGTTGTACAGCTCGGCGTAGAAACCTTGCCGTGCGAGCAGCTCCTCGTGAGTGCCCCGCTCGATAATCTGCCCGCCGTTAATGACCAGAATCATGTCCGCCTCGCGGATCGTGCTCAGCCGGTGGGCGATGACGAAGCTGGTGCGCCCTTTCATCAGCACGTTCATCGCCGCTTGAACATGCATCTCCGTGCGCGTATCGATGCTGCTGGTCGCCTCGTCGAGAATGAGGACGGACGGATTCGCGAGGATCGCCCGCGCGATCGTCAGCAGCTGCCGCTGCCCCTGGCTCAGGTTGCCGCCTTCGGCCGTCAGCACCGTATCGTAGCCCTGCGGCAGCTTGGCGATGAAGCTGTCGGCGCCCGCCAGCTTCGCGGCGGCTTCGACTTCTTCGGGCGTGGCATCCAGCCGGCCGTAGCGAATGTTCTCGCGGACCGTACCTACGAAAAGGTACGCATCCTGCAAAACGATGCCGAGCCGGCCTCTCAGGCTGTTTTTGTCCATGTCGCGAATGTCCGTCCCGTCAATCGTAATCGTACCGCTGTCGATTTCGTAAAATCGCGTCAGCAGATTGACGATGGTCGTCTTCCCGGCGCCCGTCGGACCGACCAGCGCGACGCAATCGCCGGGACGCGCAGTGAAGGTGACATCGCGGAGCACGGGCGAATCTTTTTTATAGCTGAAGCTGACGTCCTTGAAAATCACTTCACCCTCGACGCCCGCTACTTGCCGGCCTTCCCCGGGATCCTCATATTCCGTCTCCGTATCGAGAATCTCGAACACCCGTTCAGCCCCCGCGATGCCCGATTGAATCATGTTGTACTGGTTGGCGAGCTCGTTGATCGGGCGGCCGAGCTGGCGGGAATAGTTAAGGAACGTCACGATAACCCCGATCGTCGTCCAGCCGTTCAGCGCCATCCAGCCTCCGATTGCCGCGATCAGCGCAAAGCTGGAGTTGTTCAGCACGTTCATGACCGGTCCCATCGTCCCGGAAAACACCTGCGCTTTCACGCTCGAGTCGCGGAGTTTCAGATTAATGTCGTGGAACTGCTGCAGCGAAGCCTGCTCCCGGCGAAAAATTTGCACGACCTTCTGGCCGGACACCGTTTCCTCAATATACCCGTTCAGCTCCCCGAGATGCTGCTGCTGGTCCTTGAAAAACCGGCGGGTGCGCTTCGAGATGAACCCCGTCACCAGAGTGACGAGAGGGACCGTAACGAGGCTGATGACCGTGAGCCATACGTTTAACGCCAGCATCATGGCGAGCGATCCGGCGAGCGTGACGAAGCTGGCAATCAGTTGGGTCACGCTTTGGCTCAGCGAGTTCGAAACGTTTTCGATATCGTTGGTCGTACGGCTCATCAGTTCCCCATGCGTTTTGCCGTCAAAAAAACGGAGCCGAAGTTTCTGCAGGTGGGAAAACAGATCGCGCCGCATCTCCATGACGGTATGCTGGGCGACGCCGGCCATCACATAACCTTGAAGCCAGGTCGCGAAGCTGCCGAACGCATAGACGACGAGCAGAAGCAGACATATCCGCAGAAGTCCGGCAGCCTGCTGAGGAATGACGTAATCGTCTACCGCTTTGCCGATCAAATACGGTCCGGCCAGCGCGAGACCCGAGCTGGCGATGGACAGCACGAAAACCGAAATCAGCCCGGCGCGCTGCCGGCTCAAATATTGCCATATGCGCCCGAGGGTGGCGCGGGTATTTTTGGCGCGCACCTTCGGCATCATGCCGCGGCCTGCGCCTCCGCCGCCCATCGGCATGCCCATGCCCATCGGAGGGCCGGGCGGCCGGCCGATTTCCGGCGAAGCATCTTTTCGGACGGGTGCCTCAGCCATGAAGGACCTCCTCCTTGCCCAACTGGGATTTGTAGATATCCTGGTAAACGGGACTTTGCGCCATCAGCTCGCGGTGCGTTCCCCGCGCTACGATACGTCCGTCCTCCAACACTAATATCAGATCCGCATCGAGCACCGATGAGATTCGCTGAGCGATGAGCACGCAGGTGCTGCCGGCCATCAGCTCCCTCAGCGCTTTCTGGATTCGCGATTCGGTCCCGAGATCGACGGCGCTCGTGCTGTCGTCGAGAATGAGCACCTTCGGCCGGACGAGCAGAGCCCGTGCGATGGATATGCGCTGCTTCTGCCCGCCGGACAGGTTGACGCCCTTCTGGCCGAGCTCGGTATCGTAGCCGTCCGGGAAGCCCATGATGAAATCGTGGGCTTGCGCCGCTTTCGCCGCCGCTTCGACTTCCTCTTGGGAAGCGTCGGGTTTGCCGAACCGGATGTTGTCGCGGATCGTACCGGTGAACAAAATCGACTGCTGAAGCACCATGCCTATCCGGCTTCTCAGGTGCCGGAGCGAGATGTCCCGCACGTCGGTCCCGTCAATGAGCACCCGGCCGCCGGATGCATCGTACAGGCGGGGAATCAGGCCGACGAGCGACGATTTGCCGGAGCCCGTCGCGCCGAGAATGGCGATCGTTTGCCCGGGTTCCGCGGTGAAGCTGATATCGCTCAGCACGATCTCCTTGGCTTCTGCGCCATAAGCGAACGAGACGCGGTCGAACTCGATTTTTCCGAAGCGAATGGCATCGTCCCGGGCGTCCGTTCGTTCGGCAATCTCCGAATTCGCAGCAAACACTTCGTTAATGCGGTCGGCGGACGCTTTGGCGCGGGAAACGTTCATCAGCATCATGCCGACCATCAGCAGAGAGGCGAGCACCTGCATCACATAGTTCAAAAAGGCGATCAGATCGCCGACCTGCAGCGAACCGCTCCACGTTTGTGCGGCTCCGAACCAAAGCACGGCGACGATGCTGAAGTTCATTATCAACATCATCAGCGGCATGTTCAGCGCGATCATTCTCGCCGCCTTCAGCGCCATATCAGTGTAATCTTGGTTTGCATCGCCGAAGCGGCTGCGCTCGTAGTCCGCCCGCACGAACGCTTTGACGACGCGGATGCCGGACAAGTTTTCCTGCAGCACGTTGTTCACGGCGTCCAGCTTCGCCTGCACGTTGGCGAACAGCGGGAACGACAAGCGGATCAGCCAATACAGCACGACGAACAAAATCGGGATCGACACGGCGAGCACCAGCGCCAGACGCGGGCTGATCGTCAGCGCCATGACAACGCTCCCGAGTGCGAGGAACGGAGCGCGGACGAAGATGCGCAGCGTCATTTGCACGAGATTTTGCACCTGAACGATGTCTCCGGTGAGCCGGGTAACGAGCGAGCCCGCTTTGAAACGGTCCAGATTGCCGAACGAGAACGTTTGCACATGCCGATACAGCGCTTTCCGAAGATCGGCTCCGAAATACTGCGAGGCTTTGCTGGAAAAAACCGTGCAGCCCACCCCTCCGATAAGTCCGATCAGAGCGTACAGCAGCATGAAGCCTCCGGTATGCTGAATGTGCTGCAGATCGCCTTTCATGACGCCGTCGTTGACGATGCTCGCCATCAGCTTCGGCTGCAGCAAATCCATATACACCTCGAGCAGCATAAGCAGAGGCGCGAGCAGAACGGATAACCAATAAGGTTTCAAGTAGGTCGCAAGCTTCCACATCGCTTCCATCACCTCATTATTTTGTCGACTAACTATGTTCGGATTCGATATCCTTGCTTAAATTGTCATGCATATGAAGCAAAAAACGGCGGAGCAGCAGCTTCTCCTCCTCGCGGAAATCTTCGAAGCATTTTTGCTCGGAGGCATGGATCGCCTCTTTCACCTTGCCGGCCACCTCCAGCCCTTTTTCCGTCAAAAAGACCCGGGAAACCCTTTGGTCGCGGGGGTCCGGCTTTCGCTCAAGGAGCCCGTTTTTTTGCATGCGGGTGATCATGACGGTCAGCGTGGCCGGCTTGACCCGCATTTTTGCGGCAAGCTCGCTTTGGCTCTGTCCGTTCCGCTCAAGGAGACGCATCAGCAAGGGAGGCTGGCCGGGATATACCTCGTAATCCTGCAGCAGCACGTGAATATGGTGGCGGTGGAGCTTCATGACATGCCCCATCATATGCATCAACGAGTTCGAATCGCGCAAGAGGAGTCGCTCCTTTCTAATATTTAGTCAGCTAATGATTAGTGTATGACCGGCTGCCGAAGCAGTCAACCATTTTTTAGCAATGGGCCGAGAAATTTTTACCGTGGGGTTTGAAAAAGAGGCCGCACATTCGTTAAAATAAAAGGAAGGCCGGAAAGTGTGAATTCGGGCCATTTTTCGGAATGGATGGTGCCATGCAGTGGAAGCGGATAAAGGGAAAAAGCTGGCGCTCAATATCGTCAGCGGCAAGGTCGAGCATAAAGGCTTTGGAGCCGGTTCAATCGATTTGAACAACATGTCGAGCGTCATTATCGACGGCGATGAAGCATATTTGGATATGGGCGCAATGCACGCCAAGAGCAAGGTCGAGAAGGGCATCAAGTTTTCCACGAATAAGGAAGACGTGCCGAACGGCCGTAAATGCTGGATCGTTTGGGTCGCTGTAGACCGAAATGAGCAGGGAGAAAAGTATTACGCGGGCGTTACGGCCTGCGAGATGCTGGTTGACCCGGAAGCGCGCAAGGGCTGGAAAATTCTCGCCGATCACGTTAACAAGATGGACTACGCGCTGAAGCGGCGCATCATTTTGGAGGGACTGAGCGATGCCGAGAAAGCGGCGCTGAAGCGCTGCCTGATCGAGCAAGGGCCTGACATTTGGGAAAATTCGGGTGAGGTGCTGAAGCAGGCGCTGGCTTAAAGGTTCGACGAACCTGTCCGTGAATGTAAGGATAAAACGTTCCGGAGAAACGAGCATAGAGCCGCCCGGTGCTGCTGTTTGCGGAGGTATGGAGCCGCCGGAAGCCCGTTTTTAAAATGTGTCATTTATGTGTCGGTGGTTGTGAGCGGCGCTTTTCCGAGGTATACTATTCGCTGGTGTATGCACAGTATACTAGGACAGCAAACAGGCGGCTCCCGGGGGCTGCCTGTTTGTGTTGTGAGAGGCCGAGAACTAGTCGCCTTCCCCAACTGGATTCGCATATGCTATTGCCGGTATTGCTGGTATATTTGACGTGTGGTAAGATGATAACTATAAAGACCGCCGCTGCGGGAACAGCGGCGGCCGGCAGCACCAAAGGCTGTGGCCTGACCACGGCATGCGATGACTTAGATGTTAAGCGAAAGACCACCGTGGGTTGGCGAACCTCGTGCGGTGGTCTTTTCGCTTAACGCCGCTTTCTGCGAATCCATCGAACCAGCTTTCTTCCGGAGAATTGCGTAAAAACCAAGGCCGTTACCCTATGGGGTAGCGGCCTTGGTTTTTGCTGTTCATCGACTGGTGGGCGGCATCCGATTCAGTGGGCGTTAACTCCGCCGATGCGTTTTTTTCGAAATACTGCAGATGGCTGAATGTGCTGGACCACGTCACCGGCTCATGAAGCGCTCCCCGCTATCTGATCGAATCAAGATTACTGTCCGAGCCGCTCCCGCAAAAACTCCAACGTGCGGCGGAACGCGTCCTGCGACGGTTCCTCGCGGTACGACGGCCGCGTGTCGTTGAAGAAAGCGTGCGGCGCGCCGTCGTAGACGACGTAGTCGAAGCGCTTGCCGTGCTCCTTCATCGCTTCGGCGAATGCTGGCACCGCATCGGTGATGCGGCGGTCGAGCTCGCCGTAGAAGCCGAGCACCGGGCACGCGATGCCCGGGATCTCCTCGGCGGCCGGCGCGCCGCCGTAGAAGACGACCGCGCCCGCCAGCTGCGGGTCGCGGCAGGCCAGCTGGGCGGCCAGCATGCCGCCCAGGCAGAAGCCGACGGCGGCCGTGCGCGGGGCCGCCGGGCCATCCTCGCGGCGCAGCCACTGCGCCGCGGCATACACCGGCTCCGCAAGCGCGCTGCGGTCGCCGTTAAAGATCGCGCCGAGCGTTTCGCGCAGCCGCTCGGCCTCATCTGCGGGCAGCGCGGCAAGCGTCTGCTCCTGCACATCGGGGCCGCCCGGGACGGCGGGCGGAAGCGCGTCGCGGAACCGCTTCACGGCCTCGACGCGCTCGGCCTCAAGCGCTTCCGGGCGCTTGCCGTTTCGCGCGTACAGATCCGGCGCGAAAGCGGTGTAGCCGGCGGCGGCAAAGCGCCGCGTCACATCCTGAATATGGGGGTCGACACCCCAGATTTCCTGAATCACAAGCACCGCGGGCCGAGGGCCCGCCGCAGTTTCCTCCGGCTGCGCCAGATAGCCGCTGAATTCCCCGTAGGTCGTCCATTCCGTGCGTACATTTGCCATGCCATAACTCCTCCTCTTATCGAAAAAGCATGCCAAGCTCTCCCCACCAGCATATTCCAAAACGCGGCGATTCACAAGATGGCGGGGGACGGAGAAGGGGAGGATAAGCCCTCAATGTGGTCAGGCTAAGCGGGGCCATAGCGGAACTCCGGTTCGCTAAGTGGATCCATTTCGGATATTTTGGAAAATTAGCGGAACTCAGGTGATCTATTGGACTGAATTCCCACTCCCCAAGCCAGTTTCCACAGATTTAGCGCATCTCAGTTCCTTTATTTTTTCAATGTGTCCGTTTATCCAAGGTTAACGAACGTGTGTTCCGCTAGTTCCAACGGATCTAGAACACAGCCCCCTACGCGTCGTATAAGCTTAAACATTTGCGCTTCATACGTTGCGTACGTTGCGCGGAGAGGAGAATGGCTGCCGCTCGACGGCCAAGCCATATTCAGTCCCCCTCCGCTGCTGTTTTGCCGGCTCAGTCGTTCCACCAGCGCTTCAGATCGTTCCACCACGTCGAGTTGCCCTTCGTCTTCGGCGGCGTTTCCTTGGCGGGCGCCGGTTTTTGCGTGCAGTATTCGGTCGGCTCAGTGCCTTTCACGAACGCTTCCATCCGCGAGTTCGGGCAGTCTTCGTTGGCGAGCTTGCCTGTGGCCGGATCGATGTATACGTTCACGACGCCGTCCGGGATCGGGAACAGCTTCGGCGGCACCGACTCGAGCGCGCCTTCCGTGAAATCGGCGAAAATCGGCGCGGCCAAATACGATTCCACCGCGCTGACGGTGCGGCCTTTGTCGTAGCCGACCCATACGGCCGTGGACAGCTCCGGCGTGAAGCCGACCATCCACGCGTCGGTATCGGTCGTGCCGGTTTTGCCGGCGACCGGCCGTTTGATCTGCTTCGAGACGCGGCTGCCGGTGCCGCCGTCGTCAAAGACGCTTTCCATCAGGCTGGTCATCACGTACGTATAATTCGGGTCGGCGACCTGCTCCTCGTGCGGCTCCGCTTCGTACAGGACGCGGCCCGAAGAATTCTCGATTTTCAAAATCGCCACCGGATCGACATGTACCCCTTGATTGGCGAACACGCCGAACGCCGAAGCCATTTCCAGCGGGCTGACCGGGAATGTGCCGAGCGCCAGCGAAGGCAAAGGCTGCATCGGGCTTGTGATGCCGAATTTGCGTGCGGTGGCGATGACGTTTTCCGCCCCCACGTCCAGCAGCGTGTGCACGGCGAAAATATTGTCCGATTTGGCGATCGCCGTACGCAAATCGATCCAATCGAAATAATGATTGTTGAAGTTGCTCGGCGTGTACGTCTGCCGTCCTTTATCGTAGGTGAACGTCGTCGGCTCGCTTTTGAACCGGGTGACCGGGGTGAACCGGTTCGTCTGCAGCCCCGTGTAATACACGAACGGCTTGAACGACGACCCCGGCTGGCGGCTGGACGCCAGAGCGCGGTTGTACTGGTTTTCCGCATAGCTTTTGCCGCCGACCATCGCCTTGATGTAGCCGTTGCGCGGATCGACCGCGACCAAAGCGGCCTGCAGCTCTCCACGGTCCTTCAAAGTGCTCGCCACAACGTCGTCGGCGATTTTTTGCGCGCGCAGGTCCAGCGTCGTGTACACCTTCAGCCCGCCTTCGTCGAATTGTTCCTCGGGAATGCCGAGTTTGTCGATTGCGAGATTACGCACGTAATCGCGAAAATACGGCGCGGCGGCCGGCTTTTTTTCCTCCAGCGGCTTGTAGGTTAAAGGTTCTTTCGACGCCCGATCGGCCTCCCGCTGGGTGATATATCCGCTTTCGACCATCGTCTGCAGCACCGTCATCTGGCGCTCCTTCGCTTTTTTCTCGTCATAATAAGGAGAGTAGTAGCGCGGTCCCTTCGGGATGCCGGCCAGGAGCGCGCTTTCCGCCAGCGTCAGGTCGCGGGCGTCCTTGCCGAAAAACAGCTTTGCCGCCGCCTGAATGCCGTACGTGGAGTGCCCGTAATAAATTTGGTTCAAATACTGCTCAAGGATTTCGTCCTTTGACAAGTGCATCTCAAGCTGCATCGCGTAAAACGTTTCCTTGATTTTGCGCGTCCACGTCCGCTCGTGGTTCAAATACAAATTCCGCGCGAGCTGCTGGGTGATCGTCCCGGCGCCCTGCACCTTGGCCATATGCTGCAGGTTGACGTAGGCGGCCCGAATAATGCCTTTCGGATCGAAGCCGAAATGGTTGTAAAAATTGCGGTCCTCCGTCGCCAGCGTCGCCTTCACCAAATAATCCGACACGTCCGACAGCCTTACGGCTTCGCGGTTTTGCCCGGAATGAAAGGAATCGATGATTTCTCCGTGGACGTCGTACATTTGCGTCGCTTGCTCCATTTTGGAGGCGGGCAATGCCTGGGAGCGAAGGTACAGCAAAAATACTATCGAAAAGGCGGCAAATACCACCAGGGACGAGAACATGAAGGAAAAGAGCTTTTTCATAGCCGCCCTCCTGAAATTCAGTCTATACTATTAATCCAGTATGGAATGGAATGGGAGGAGGTATTCTAGAAAAGTTAAATATTTTTTAAATCGCCATAAAACGGGACTGCGCGCTGTTGCATTTTTGCCGGGATACTCTATAATACAATTTGATGTTTGGAACAGAGGAAAAAAGCCCCTTCCCGCAGGAAGATTATTTTAGATGAAAAGAGGTAATCGCGATGGAATTGTGGTATACGGAGAAACAAACGGAAAACTTCGGCATTACGGCTAAAATCCGCGAGACGCTCGTTACGGAAAAAACCGATTTTCAAGATTTGGCGATGATCGATACGGTCGAATGGGGCCGCATGCTCGTGCTGGACGGCATGGTCATGACAACGATCAAGGACGAGTTCGTATACCATGAGATGGTCGCGCATCCGGCGCTCTATACGCATCCGAATCCGAAGCACGTGCTCGTTGTCGGTGGCGGGGACGGCGGCGTTATCCGCGAGGTGCTGAAGCATCCCGAAGTGGAGAAGGCGGTTCTCGTAGAGATCGACGGCAAAGTCATCGAGTATTCGAAAAAGTACCTGCCGGAAATCGCCGGCGAGCTCGATAACCCGCGCGTGGAAGTGATCGTCAACGACGGCTACATGCACATCCACGATCACAAAAATACATACGACGTCATCATGGTCGACTCGACCGAGCCGGTCGGACCGGCGGTCAACCTGTTTACGCAAGGCTTCTATAAAGGCATTTTCGACGCGCTGAAGGAAGACGGCATCTTCGTCGCACAGACGGACAATCCGTGGTTCAAGGCCGATCTGATCAAAACCGTGAACCGCGACGTGAAGGAAATTTTCCCTATCGTTCGCGTGTACTGCGCCAACATCCCGACGTATCCGAGCGGTCTGTGGACCTTCACGATGGGCAGCAAGAAATACGATCCGCTGCAAGTGGACGAAACGAAAATCCCGGACATCGATACGAAGTATTACACGCCAAGGCTGCACAAAGCGGCTTTTGCGCTGCCGAAGTTCGTTGAGGATTTGACGAAGTAATTTATAATGGCGAAGGAAGTGTCCCCATGCGTTTGGATCAAAAATATTCCGGCAACGTGTTCATCCTGAGCTCCGACGATTACGCGGCTTCCCGCGCAGTCATCTACGGCATGCCGATGGATTATACCGTCAGCTTCCGTCCCGGCTCCCGCTTCGGCCCGGCGCGTATCCGCGAAGTGTCGATCGGGCTGGAGGAATACAGTCCTTATCTCGATAAAAGCCTCGAAGACATCACCTATTTCGATGCCGGGGACCTGCTGCTGCCGTTCGGCAACGCCGGACGCAGCCTGGAAATCATCGGCGAATATGTGCGCGGTTTGCTAGCGGACGGTAAATTCCCGTTTGGCCTCGGCGGCGAGCACCTCGTCAGCTGGCCGGTCATTCAGGAAGTGTATAAGAAATATCCGGACCTCGCGCTCATCCATATCGACGCTCACGCCGACCTGCGCGAGCAGTACGAAGGCGAGCCCCTGTCGCACTCGACTCCGGTCCGCAAAGCCGCTGCGCTGATGGGCGGCAAAAACATTTACCAATTCGGCATCCGCTCCGGTTCGCGCGAGGAGTTCCAGTTCGGCCGCGAGAACATCAACTTCCACCCGTTCGAGGTGCTGGCGCCGCTGAAAAAAGTGCTGCCGGAACTCGCCGGACGGCCGGTCTACTTGACGATCGACATCGACGTTCTCGATCCGTCCTGCGCGCCGGGCACCGGTACGGCCGAAGCGGGCGGTATCACGTCGAAGGAGCTGCTTGAGGCGATTCACGCAATGGCGGCGTCAGATATCAACTTCGTCGGCGCCGATCTGGTGGAGGTTGCCCCGGGGTACGACCCGACGGAGCAGACGCAGATTGTGGCCAGCAAGCTGATTCGCGAAATGCTGCTCGGCCTGGTGAGATAATAACGATAAGAACTCAGAGCCGCCCTGCGGTCCGCTGAGTTCTTTTGCTTTTAAGGAGGGGGTTTCTAAGTGAAGCCGGATTTGAGCGGTTTGAAGGCGGTTGCGCAAGCTCTTGAAAAGGCCGGAATTGCCTATGCATTAGGAGGGAGCGGCCTGCTCTACAGTCTGGGGCTTGCGGAAACGGTGAACGATTGGGATGTGATGACGGAGGCGCAGCAGGATGTGGTGGAGCGGTCGCTTCGGGATTTTGACGTGGCGGAAAAGAAAAGCGGGGATTTCCCGTTTGCGACTGCGTACAAGCTGATGGTGCGCTTTCGCGATGGGCAGCCGCCGGTCGAGATGATAGGTTCGTTCGCCATCCGTTCGGAGCAGGGCTTGTGCCGCTTGCCGGCCATTCCGTCATCCCGTTGGGAAGGGATTTGGACCGGCAGCGCGGAAGTATGGTACGCCGCTTACTCCCTGATGCAAAGGACGGAGAAAGCCGAACTGCTGCTCGCGTACTTGCGCAAGCACGGCGTGGACCGGGAGGCGGTGCGCAGGCTGCTCGAAGAGCCGCTGCCCCCGGCGATAAAAGCCGAGCTTTCCGCCCTGCATCGGCGGCAAGATCGGTAAGCGCGGCTTTTGATTGAATGCAATGCCGCTTACATTTGCAGCACGCTTAACGCAAACAAGGTCTTGCGGGCGAATTGAAGCGGAGGTTCGACCGACATAAAGTGTACATAGTAAATGGGCGGCTGTTCAAACAACCAATGGTTGTGTATGGCGCTGATGAGAATGCCCTGGTTTTGCAGCCGATGGGTGAAGGGGGCGATTTCGTCCTGAAGCAGCGAAATTTCGCCCAGATTCAGCGTGTTTCCCCGTGCATCCGGCGACTCGATGGAGAGGTCGACTCCCAGCACGTGGTGACTTCGCACCGGCCTCCCCATAATATAGGCGCGGAGCCGGCGGGGAATGGATACGGAGCACACCCCGTTTTCCAGCGTAGGCCGCCCCCCGACGATTTCCGCAAATTGCTTGCATACCGTTTCGTTCATATTGAATTCCACCTGTCGTGTTGTTTCTAACAGGTTATGGCCTATGGGCGCAAAAGGTGAGTGTGCCCGGTGCTCTTGAAAAAAGGGTTTTACCGCATCGGCCGTAATTGCGGCGAGTTTTTAAAAGACTGGAGGGACGGATGTTGGAAAAAACGGTACTCCGTAACGGGCTGACCATCATTACCGATCATAACGAAAAAGCCGTTTCCACTCTGCTTTGTTATTGGGTGAAAGCCGGCGGTCATCACGAAGGGGGATATCCGTACGGGATCGCCCATTTTCTGGAGCATATGATGTTCAAAGGTACGGCATCGCGTACGAAGGAAAACATCAACGAGCAGGCGGAGGAAAGCGGCGGCAGGCTGAACGCGTCTACAGGTGCGGACCGGACGCGGTATTTCATGTACACTCCGTATGACGAATGGAAGCGGGGTGCGGAGCTGTTGACCGATATGGTGTTTCGCCCTGCCTTTCCGGAAGAGGAGATTGTCAGGGAGAAGACGGTGGTTATCGAGGAGATTAAACGCTCGGAGGACAACCCGCGGGAGTACGGGGTCCGGCAGCTGTTTCGCATCCTCCGCGGCATGCATCCGGAGCGGGCAAGCGTACTCGGAACGGAGGCGTCGGTCGCCTCGATCACCCGCGACGATTTGCTCCGATTTCATCGGCAGTTTTATCAGCCGGGCAACGTGGTGCTTGTAGCTACCGGTCATATCGACCACGATGCGCTCGTCGCTTATGTGGACTCGCTTACGGTTCCGGCGACGACCAGTCTGCCTTCGCCGGTCGGCCTGGCGAAGCTCAGCCCGTGTCCGCTGGACGGGCGGACGATCCATATCGCAAGGGATATTCGGCAAGCGCAGCTGCACTGGGGCATGTACGGGCCGGACGCCGGATCGGCGGACAAATATGCGGGGTTTGTCGCGCTCCATCTGCTGGGGGGAGGCCGCAGCTCCCGGCTGCGGAAGCTGATCCGCGCGGAGCGGGGGCTTGCCTACGACGTCTCGGCAAGGCTGAGTCCGCTCGTCAGCGAAGGGTTTATTTCCGGCTACGCGGGTATCGACCCGCAGCATATCGACGAGGTGCGCCGCATCATCGTGACCGAGCTGGAGCGGCTGGGATGCGAGCGGGTGCAGGACGACGAGCTGCTGCGCGCTCAAAAGGCGATTACGGGCGGCTATCTGATCGCCGAGGATCGGCCGGAGGCGGTGAACGCCCGGCTCGCGGCGCAGCATATGTACGGCGATGTCATCGACCCGGGCGTATTTGCCGACCGGATCCGCGAGGTGACGGCCGATGACGTGCTCCGGTTTGCGCAAACGTACTTGCAGGAAACCAAAATGCTGTTTATCCAGGTGAGCCGCGAGGGCGAAGCGGGGGCGGGCCGCTCGGAAACGGACGAACGGACGGCGTAAAGCGAAGAACATTCGTTCTTCTGGCGTGCGTATGAGCGTAGGGGGACAATATTTGCAGTGTCAGGCCCAAGCGAAATTTAACGGTTACTTTAAGCGGTTGCCGTCATGGGGTTCGCGGTCCGAACGAGACATACCGGGCAGCTAAAAATAGCGGAACTCACGTTCGCTATCCTCGAAAAAATAGGTGCGTTTGGAAAAATAGAGGAACTGAGATCCGTTAAATCGATGAAAAATGGCGTTTGTACCGGGTGAACAGGCAGATAGATCATCTGAGTTCCGCTAATTTCCAAAAACATCCGAAATGGGCCGATTTAGCGAACTATAGTTCCTCTATGGTTTGTCCCGTTTAACCTGACAGCTGATGCTGTCTCAGCCCGGGCCCCCTTCCCAACGCCAAGCCCCGGTTCACGGCAAATGGTCCAGCCCCATATGAATTCGCCGAAAATGGCTCGGGGTAACCCCTTCCTGCTGCTTGAACAGCTTGATGAAGTAGCTGGGATCCTCATAGCCGACCTGCTTGGCCACTTCCTTGATTTCCAGAGCGGCCTGGCGGAGCAGCAGCTCCTTCGCCTTGCTCAGCCGGAAACGGGTGATGTACACAAACGGGCGAAGGCCGACCGTTTCCCGGAACAGCAGGCACGTATACTGCGGGGAAATCCCGAGCTGCCCGGCGAGCTGCTGGAGAGTGATATCCTCGTGATAATGCCGCTCGATAAAATCGAAAATCGGGGTGAGCTGCTCAAAATGCTGCTGCTTCGACTTCACCTCCGACCGGGAAGCGTACTGGAACAAATCGAGCACGATCCGGTATACCCACCCCGAGCACTCGATCGCGCGGAGCGGATCGTTCGACTGTAGCGCGCTTAAGGCTGCATGCATCTTGCGAAGCGTCACGTCCGGGTGCGTTAAATACAGCACCTGCGAGCCTTGAAAGCCGAGATCGGCGAGCAGCTTGTCCGCATGGTTGCCGTTAAACGTTACCCACTGCACCTCCCAAGGTTCCTTCACCGGATAATAAGCATGTTTTTCATGGGGAAAAAGCAGCATGCCCTGCCCCCGGGATAACGTGTACGATTTGCCGCCGACATCGAGCTGCCCTATGCCTTCCTTCGTTTGAATCCACTGGTAATCGGGAAAACCGTCTTCTCGCTCCATCAGCTCCTGATTGTCCCAGCCTCCGGCGCTCGTGATGTACAGAGGCAGTCTTGAATCCATATCCGTCATGACGCGAAAAATATTTTTATTCACCCAAAAACCACCCATTCATTTGCGAATATATTCATATTAACAAGAAAATACTCCGATTGCACTTGGCCATTCGGCGAGATTATGCTGTTAATATCATTGGATCGTCAGGAGGGCAAACTCATGGTTTCGAAAAATGCGGTGCTTAAGGACATGTTCTATGGAGGCGACTACAACCCGGAGCAGTGGTCCGAAGATGTATGGCAGGATGATATGAGGCTGATGAAAAAAGCCGGCGTCAACATCGTCAGCGTCGGTATTTTCAGCTGGGCGGTGCTGCAGACGAGCCCGGATACGTACGATTTCGGCTGGTTGGACCGGATGATGGATCTGCTCGCGCAAAACGGCATCTATGCCGATCTCGCGACGGCGACTGCATCACCGCCGGCCTGGATGGCGCGCCATTATCCGGATTCGCTGCCGGTCGACGAGAACGGCGTGCGCTACTCGCAGGGGGCGCGGCAGCATTACTGCCCGAACAGCAAGGCGTTCCGGCTGCTGGCGGCAAAGCTCGTCCGCAAGCTGGCCGAGCGGTACAAACATCACCCGGCGCTTGCGATGTGGCACATCAACAACGAATACGGCTGCCACATATCCCGCTGCTATTGCGACCAGTGTGCAGCCGAATTCCGCGTCTGGCTGCAAAAGCGGTACGGTACGCTGGATGAACTGAACGCGCGGTGGGGGACGAATTTCTGGAGCCAGAAATACTACGACTGGGAAGAGATCGGGCTGCCCCGCAAAACGCCGACCTACCCAAACCCGGGGCAGGATCTCGATTATGCCCGCTTCATGTCGGACAGCCTGCTCGAGTGCTACCTTACGGAATACCGCATTCTCCGCGAGGAAACGCCGGGCATTCCGATCATGACCAATTTCATGGGCTTCTTCAAGCCGCTCGATTATTTCGAATGGGCCAAACATATGGACGTCGTGACATGGGACAGCTACCCGGAGCCGACGGCGGGCATTCCGGTCGGAGCGGCGATGGCCCACGATTTGATGCGCAGCCTGAAGGGCGGCGAGCCTTTCATCCTGATGGAGCAGGTGACGAGCCAGGTGAACTGGCGCCGGCACAATCCGGTCAAGCGGCCGGGGGTCATGCGCTTGTGGAGCTACCAGACGGTGGCGCGGGGCGGCGACGGCGTTATGTTTTTCCAGTGGCGCCAGTCCCGGGCCGGAGCGGAGAAGTTTCACGGCGCGATGGTGTCGCATACCGGCGACGAGAACAGCCGCGTCTACCGCGAGGTGGAGCAGCTCGGCAACGAGCTGAAGCGGCTTACGCCGGTTGTAGGTTCGCGGGTCAAGGCGAAGGTGGCGATATTGTTCGACTGGCACAACTGGTGGGCTTTGGAGCTTTCGTCCAAACCGAACTGGGATGTGCGTTATGTAGAGCAGATCGCGCACTACTATAAACCGCTGTTCGAGCAAAATATCGCTGTCGACTTCGTGCAGCCGACCGGCGATTTGAGCGGATACAGCGTTGTGTTCGCCCCGACGCTGTACATGGTGGAGCCGGGCGTAAAGGAAAACCTCGAAAGCTACGTAGCGGGCGGGGGAACGCTGCTCACGACCTTCTTCAGCGGAATGGTCGACGAGAACGACCGGATTCATCTCGGCGGCTACCCGGCGCCGCTGCGCAAGCTGCTCGGACTGACCGTCGAAGAGCTCGATCCGATGCTTCCGGAGCAGACGAACCGGATTGTCGTTTCCGGGCTTGCTCCGGAAGCGGACGGCGAATACGAATGCAGCCTTTGGGCCGATGTGATCCGCCTCGAGGGAGCGCAGGCTCTGGCCGCATTCGCCGAAGATTTTTATGCCGGCGGTCCGGCGGTGACCGTCAATGCCTTCGGCAGCGGCAAAGCCTACTATGTCGGCACTCGGGGCGAGGAGAGCTTCACATCGCGGCTGGTCGCCAAGGTGCTGGCCGATGCCGGCGTGCAGGCTCCGCTTGCCGCGGAGCCCGGCGTAGAGGTGCAGTGCCGCGAGAAGGAAGATCAGCGATTCGTGTTCGTGCTGAACCATTTGCCGCGGCCCGCTTCCATCACGCTGCCCGCAGGCGAGCACCGCGAGCTGATCGGCGGAGAGGCGCTGAGCGGCACGCTGGAGCTGGCTCCGAACGGAGTAGCTGTTATGCAACTGGCCCCGTAACCAATCGTCGTAAACACCGCCCCTTTGCAGGCGGTGTTTTTTGCTGCGACGAAGAGATTTCCCCAAGTATGTGGATATTTTGTGGATAAAGCGGGAGTTAAGGGGAGGAAAATGTGGATAAAGTGGGCGGGGGTGTGAGTGTTTTGTGGATAAAGTTTATGAATGACTCCCTCCGGTTGATCTGGTCGCTTCGCGTAGGATACACTTAAGGCAGCACGATTTGAACGGGAGTGTGTGGATGTGACTTCAAAACAGGCCGTTTCGATCCGGGTTTCCAGCGCCTCTGAAGGGCAGCGTATCGACCAGCGGTATAACGGGGATTTGTATCTCAAAGGAGATTATGCGTATCTTCGATATGCGGAGTCGGAAACGGAACTCGGCAAAACGACGACGGTCATAAAAATAGGGCGCGAAGAAATTCGCATCCTCAGGCAGGGCGACGTGGTCTCGGAGCAGAGCTTTGCAAAAGGGAAACGTCTTGCGGGATATTACGAGACCCCCCGGGGACGGCTCACGCTGGAGACCGAGACGGACTCGATGTCCATCGAGATCGAGGAAGGCATCGGAGTCATACGCTGGAGTTATTTGCTGCTGGCCGGCAACGACCAAGTGGGGCGTTATAGTCTGCAGCTCGACATTCGGCCTGCGGGAGGGGGTTGACGGATCCGGAGCCGGCCGCATGCCTCGAACTTTGGCTGCCGGATGAACGATAAAGCCGCCGTTCCTCGCCGCACATTTTTTCCGGGTACGGATTTCCCGGGCACGCATTGCAGCTTACGGCGGGCGGTCAGACCCCATACCCGCGAATTCGCGCGCCGGCCGAGCGGCTAAGCTTTTCGATTTATATTCACCGCCTTGATGGCGGCTTGAACGGCACGCAGCGCATGAATTTCGCGGACTTCCCCCGATTTTTTGGCCGATTTTGTCAGCGGGACGGCATTTTTTTTCAAAAGCAGCTTCACCTGCGTCGGCCGCAGCGTCGGACGGGATGCGAGCATGAGCGCAATGACGCCCGATACGTGCGAGGTCGCCATCGACGTGCCGGAAAGCTCGTTGTATCGTCCGCGGAGCCAGGTGGAGTATATTTTATCTCCCGGCGCATAAATATCGATAAGCCGGCTTTGATTGCTGAACGGAGCTATTTTGCTGCCCTTGGTGGTGGCGCCCACCGAAATCGTTTGCGAGAAACGGGCCGGATAATCGATCGTCGCCTTTTTCCCTTCGTTGCCGGAAGAAGCGACGACGATCGTACCGGCTTGATAAGCGTTGCGGATGGCCGCCTCCAGCGAGCGGCTGTACGTTTTCATGCCAAAGCTCATATTGATGATGTGCAGGTCGTTATTTACGCACCAGTCGATGCCGTTGATGATATCGGAGACGAACGCGCTTCCCTGATAGTCGAACGCCTTGACCGGATGAATGATCGCGTGGGGGGCGACTCCGACGATGCCGCGCTGCCGGGAAGCGGCTGCGATAGTTCCGGCGATATGAGTCCCGTGACCGTTGTCGTCGTTTGGCAGCATATGCCGCTGGAGCAGGTTGATGCCTCTGGATAACGAATGCCGCAGGTCCGGATGGGAATAATCGACGCCGGTGTCGATGACGCCGACGTGAATTTGCGAGCCTTTCGATTTGGACCAAGCGCGGTGGGCCTTGATGTGGCGGATCCCCCACGGGATGGTCACCTGCTCGCCGATGCTTTTCGACTTCTGCGGCCGTTCGCCGGACTTTGCCTTGATGCCGTGCACTTTCATTTTAATATCGACTTCGACCGAATGGACGTAGGGAGTGCGGGCCACCCGGCTGACGGAGCGCAAATTGCAGGAAATGGCGTTGATGATTTTCAAAAACTGAACGGAGCCGAGGCGCGTGAGCTGAGATTTCAGCCGCCCGATCTGCTTGACGCAGGCCGCGTAATCGCGGCGGGTGTTAAAGCGAATGATGTGGCGCTTCACATCCGCGGTGCCGCCCGTATCTTCGAGCTCGCTGTGAAGCAGCTGGACAAAAAGAGCCGTATTCACGCGTACATTCCTCCGATTTTGCAGATGCTTTCCTGGTTGGTATATAAGGTATGACTTGCGTCCCGAGTTCGCCTGAGCACATGGCCTTTTTCCAAATAAATAGGTTATTGCCGGTGTCAGAAGATAAATCCCGTCATACGATAAATAAGGGGGATTGTGCGATGCCGATCCCTGCTCCGCTTGGGGCATAGGTGGCGGATGCCGTCGCCGCAGCGGATACAGTCAGAGCGAAGAGACGTCCACGTCCTTCGCTTCTTCCATTTTTAGCGGATCCCAGTTGCAATTTTGCATGAAATAAGGTTTACTTAATGAAGATAATGGATATTGTAGTATAGATATAATCGTGAAATTGTTTGAAGGGATGTGCTTGGATGAGCGCGCAGTACACGCTGAAAATCGGCACGGAGCAAGCGAAGGAAATGCCAATGGTCGATCTGGCCTTTGAACTGCTCAAGGCGGCCAATACTCCGTTTTATTACCGCGACCTGATGGCGGAGATCGCTAAGATCAAAGGTCTTTCCGACGAAGAAGTCATGCAGGTGATCGCTCAGCTATATACCGAAATCAATATCGACGGCCGCTTCGCTTGCGTAGGCACCAATCTGTGGGGGCTGAAGCGCTGGTATCCGGTGGAAAAATCCGAGGATGCCGTAGGCAATGCGAAACGTCCGCGCATCATTAACGATGACGACGACGATCTCGACGAAGAGGATATTTTCGAAGAAGAGGAAGATGCGTACGCGGAGGAAGAGGATTTCGATTCCTACGATACGGTGCGCGACGACTTCGATGCCGAGGAAGAAGTCGAAGAAGAAGGCGAGTTCTTCGAGGAAGAGGAGATTGAGGAAGAAGAGCTGGACGATGTCGGTCTGGACGATGCCGAAGAAGACCTCGACGACGAGCTGGATGAAGTCGATGACGAGGAATTGGACGACGAGGATGAGGATAAATAAGGCAGTCAAGAAAGTCGGAGACGTCTCTTGACAGGCCCACCGGTTCAGAGTAAACTATTTTCTGGGCTATTGATAGTTGTTAAAGAATGATGAAGAAATCCAAAGTGCCCCTCTTTGACGGGGGGCGCTTTTTATTTTTTTTGTAGCGGGAAACAATGAACAGTGACCGCTGGTGTTAAAACTTTCAGGAGGGGCTACATAATGACAAAGTACATTTTCGTGACGGGAGGCGTGGTGTCCTCGTTAGGTAAAGGGATCACTGCTGCATCGCTCGGACGGTTGCTCAAAAACAGGGGGCTTAAAGTTACGATTCAAAAATTCGATCCGTACATCAACGTCGATCCGGGTACGATGAGCCCGTATCAGCACGGGGAAGTGTTCGTCACCGACGACGGTGCGGAAACGGATCTCGATCTGGGCCATTATGAACGTTTTATCGATATTAATTTGACGAAAAACAGCAATGTGACCACCGGCAAAATTTATTCCTCGGTTATCGCCAAAGAGCGGCGCGGCGAATATTTGGGCGGCACGGTGCAGGTCATTCCGCACATCACCAACGAGATCAAGGAACGCGTCTTCCGCGCCGGCCGCGAGGCTCATTCCGATGTGGTCATTACGGAAATCGGCGGCACCGTCGGGGATATCGAGAGCTTGCCGTTCCTTGAAGCGATTCGCCAAATCAAAAGCGATATCGGCCGCGATAACGTCATGTACATTCATGTGACGCTGATCCCGTATTTGAAAGCCGCAGGCGAAGTCAAAACGAAGCCGACGCAGCACAGCGTCAAGGAGCTGCGTTCTCTCGGCATTCAGCCGCATGTCGTCGTCTGCCGCACCGAGCACCCGCTCACCGATGAAATGAAGCGCAAGCTGGCGCTGTTCTGCGACATCGACGCCAATGCCGTTATCGAAGCGTGCGACGCGGAAACGCTGTACGAAGTGCCGATGATGCTTCGCGCGCAGGGGCTTGACGACATCGTCGTGAATCATCTGAAGCTGTCGGCGCCTCCTGCGGATATGACGGAATGGCAAGGTTTGATCGACCGCGTCAAATCGCTGAAGCACAAGACGGAAATCGCCATCGTCGGCAAGTACGTCGCACTGCACGACGCCTACTTGTCCATCGTCGAATCGCTCGGTCATGCCGGCATCGACTGCAATACCGAAGTGAACATCCGCTGGATCAACGCGGAAGAAGTATATGACCACAACGTGGACGAACTGCTCGGCGGCGTGCAGGGCATTCTCGTTCCCGGCGGCTTCGGCGACCGCGGCATCGAAGGCAAAGTCGCCGCAATCCGCTACGCAAGGGAACGCCGCATTCCGTTCTTCGGCATTTGCCTCGGCATGCAGGTGGCTGTCGTCGAATTCGCGCGCTCCATGGCCAATCTGAGCGGGGCAAACAGCTCGGAAATCAATCCGACGACGCCATATCCGGTAATCGACCTGCTGCCCGAGCAGAAGGATATCGAGGACCTCGGCGGCACCATGCGCCTCGGCCTGTATCCGTGCAAGCTGGCGGAAGGGTCACTCGCGATGCGCTGCTACGAGGATGAGCTGGTGTATGAGCGCCACCGCCACCGCTACGAATTTAACAATGAGTACCGCGACCTGATCGAATCCGCCGGCCTGAAAATTTCCGGCACCTCCCCGGACGGACGGCTGGTGGAAATCATCGAGTATCCGGACCATCCGTGGTTTCTTGCGGTGCAGTTCCATCCGGAGTTTACGTCCAGGCCTAACCGCCCGCAGCCGTTGTTCCGTCACTTTGTCCGGGCCGCTTTCGAGCACGGGAACGAAGGCGCGGACCGTAAATAATTCTTTTTTTGTAAAAGATTTGAACTGTAAGAAGGAAAACCCGAGCCTCGTAGCGAATGTAACCTATATAGACACGAAAGGACTCTCGAAAGAGAGTTCCTTTGTTTGTCCAAGTGAGCGTATAAAACGGTTTTGCTGAGCCGCCGGCCTTTCCGGAAAGCATCGTCCGGGAAGCCGGGTCAGGCCAGATTCCGCCCATAACCGGCCCTTACAAACCAGACAACCAGAAAGCTTGCGCTAACGAAGCCGGCTTTCCGCCAGGAAAGCCCTTAGGAGGGATTCATGATGAAGAAGAAGCTGCTCATTGTAGACGACCAAAACGGTATCCGTATTTTGCTTATGGAAGTGTTCAGCAGCGAAGGCTACGAAACGTACCAGGCCTCAAACGGAAAGCTGGCGCTCGAGATCGTCAAAAGCGTCTCGCCGGATCTTGTTCTTTTGGATATGAAAATACCAGGCATGGACGGACTGGACATTTTGAAGCATATCAAGCAGATCGATTCTTCCATTAAAGTGATTATGATGACGGCCTATGGAGAGCTTGACATGATTAAGGAAGCGACCGATTTGGGCGCGGTCATGCACTTTACGAAACCTTTCGACATTGACGAGCTCCGGGCGGCGGTGAACAACCAACTGCGCAACACCGACAACGAATATGCGGTAGGATCCTGATTCCGGGGGTCCTTTTTGTTTTATTCCGCATGGTTATCATTTGCAAGGTTATATGGTATAATAACGCAGTATGACAGTTGAGCCGGTGATTTCGCACTCTAGGCTAGCATCTACATATAAAAGGGAGGAACAGAACAACCATGCCACTCGTATCGATGAATGAGTTTTTGCCCAAAGCCAAGGCAAACAAATTTGCAGTCGGCCAATTTAACATGAACAACCTCGAATTTGCCCAAGCCATCATGGAAGCGGCCATCGAGCTCAAATCCCCGTTTATTTACGGTGTCAGCGAAGGCGCCTTGAAATATATGGGTATCGAATTTACCGTAGCGATCGCCGAAGCGGCGGCCAAGAAATCCGGTCTTCCGATCGCACTTCACCTCGACCACGGCAGCAGCTTTGAAGTGGCGATGAAGTGTATCCGCGCCGGATTCAGCTCGGTTATGTTCGACGGATCCCACTACTCTTTCGAAGAAAATATCCGCCTCACGAAGGAAGTGGTCAAAGCCGCTCGTGCGATGGGCGTGTCCGTGGAAGGCGAGCTCGGTACGATCGGCGGGGTAGAAGACGACATCAGCGTGGACGAGGCTGACGCCAACCTGGCCAAGCCGGAGGAAGCGATCCGCTTCTACGAAGAGACCGGCGTAGATTGCCTTGCTATCGCTGTAGGTACGGCGCACGGCATGTATGCCGGCGAGCCGAACATCCGCTTCGATATTATCGAGAAGGTGTCCAGCGCGATTCCGGTACCGGTCGTACTGCACGGCGGCTCCGGCGTTCCGGATGAAATGATCCGCAAATCCATCGCAGCCGGCGTGGGCAAAATCAACGTGAACACCGAGAATCAGGTTGCCTGCACCGATGCGATTCGCGAAGTTCTGAATAAAGACGCGAAAGTATATGATCCTCGCAAATACCTCAGCCCCGCCCGCAAAGCCATGATCGACGTAGTCAAATCCAAGATCGAGCTGTTCGGCAGCGCGAACCAAGCCTAACTTCGAACATCAAACCAGACGGGAAATCCGCCCCGCGAGAGCGGATTTTCCCCCTGCTTTCTTTTTCATTTTATCCGAATCTATCATTAGGCGAACATGCAGCTCAAGATGCAAGCTTTGCCTGAAGGCAAAAGCTCTCAGGAGGAATACGTTTATATGGAAAAACTGATGGTCGCTGGCGGCCGTTCTCTGCGCGGAACGGTTCAGATCAGCGGCGCGAAGAACAGCGCGGTGGCTTTGCTGCCGACGGCTTTGCTGGCCGAAACGGCGATCACGCTGGACAATCTGCCCTCGATCAGCGATGTGGCGGTATATGCCAATCTGCTGTCGGAGCTCGGCGCAACTGTCGAACGGAAGGACGATATGATGACGATCGATCCGACCCACCTTCAATTGAGGCCGATGCCGAACGGCGACGTGAAAAAACTGCGGGCATCCTACTATTTGATGGGCGCGCTTCTGGGCCGGTTCGGCGAAGCGACGGTAGGGCTGCCGGGCGGCTGCAATTTCGAGCCGAGACCGATCGAACAGCACATTAAAGGCTTTGAAGCGCTTGGAGCAACCGTGTCCAACGAGAACGGGTCGCTGAAAATCCGCGCAAAAGAACTTCGCGGAGCGAAAATTTATCTGGACTTGGTCAGCGTAGGGGCAACGATCAACATCATGCTTGCCGCTTCGAAGGCCAAAGGAATTACGATTATCGAAAATGCGGCCAAAGAGCCTGAAATTATAGATGTAGCCACTTTACTTAATTCCATGGGCGCAAAAATCAAAGGCGCCGGCACGGAAACGATTCGGATCGAAGGTGTCGATTCGCTTCACGGGTGCCGCCATTCCATTATTCCCGACCGCATACAAGCGGGTACATACATGATTGCCGCCGCGGCAACGCGCGGCGATGTTGTCGTAGATAATGTCATCCCCAAGCATATGGAGGCTGTTACAGCCAAGCTGCAGGAGATGGGCGCCCACATTTACGAGATGGATGAGTCGATCCGCGTCGTCGGCCAGCAGGAATATGAAAGCGTCGACGTGAAAGCGCTCGTGTATCCGGGGTTTGCCACCGATCTGCAGTCGCCGATGACTACGCTTCTCACTCAGGCCAGGGGTGTCAGCATCTTAACCGACTACGTGTATGGAAATAGATTTAAGCACGTCCCCGAATTAACCCGGATGGGAGCCAAAATCAAGGTCGAAGGCCGTTCCGCCGTCATTGAGGGAAACCGCCTGAGCGCAGCGAAAGTGAAAGCGACCGATTTGCGCGCGGGAGCTGCGCTGGTGATCGCGGGACTGACGGTGGAGGATGGGATTACGGAAATTAGCGGAGTGGAGTATATCGACCGCGGGTACGATAATTTGGTGGCCAACTTGTCGCGGCTCGGAGCCGAAGTTTGGCGCGAGAAGGCATAATGGCCGTGAGGCTGGAATAAATTGCGGTAAAGTTGGGAATTGCTAGAATATAATTTTTAAAGACAAAATTTAATAGTTTGGTGGTTGGTTACATGGATATGCATTTAGCGCAGCTCGAAGCGCTGAAACTGACGGAATTATACAAACTGGCCAAGGAACATCAAATTCCTTCGTACGGCCAAATGAAGAAAAAGGAACTTATTTTTGCCATTCTTCGGGCTCAAGCGGAAAAAGGCGGCCTTATGTTTATGCAGGGCGTCCTTGAGATTTTGCCCGAGGGCTTCGGGTTTTTAAGACCGATCAACTATTTGCCCAGCCCGGAAGACATCTACATTTCCGCCTCGCAGATCCGGAGATTCGATCTTCGGTCAGGGGATTTGGTATCCGGCAAATGCAGACCGCCGAAAGAAAACGAACGTTACTTCGGACTCCTCCATGTGGAGGCCGTCAACGGCGAAGATCCCGAAACCGCATCGGAACGTCTACATTTTCCTGCGCTTACTCCTCTTTATCCGCAAAAGAAAGTGGTTCTAGAAACGTCCCCTTCTCACCTGTCTACCCGCCTTATGGATTTGCTGTCTCCCGTCGGTTTAGGCCAGCGCGGATTGATCGTGGCACCTCCAAAAGCAGGAAAGACGCTGCTTTTGAAAGAAATCGCCAACAGCATTTCGACCAATTATCCGGAAATCGAGCTTTTCGTGCTGCTGATCGACGAAAGGCCGGAGGAAGTAACGGATATGCAGCGTTCGGTAAAAGGGGAAGTTGTTGCGTCCACGTTCGATGAGCTTCCGGAAAATCATATCAAGGTGGCGGAGCTTGTGCTGGAACGGGCACAGCGGCTGGTTGAGCACAAAAAGGACGTGGTCATTTTGCTGGACAGCATCACAAGGCTGGCCAGAGCTTATAACCTCGTCGTGCCGCCGTCCGGGCGAACCTTGTCCGGAGGTATCGATCCGGGAGCGTTCCACCGACCGAAGCGGTTTTTCGGGGCGGCCCGCAACATTGAGGAGGGCGGCAGCCTGACCATTCTCGCTACGGCGCTCATCGAGACCGGTTCACGGATGGACGACGTCATTTACGAGGAGTTCAAGGGAACGGGCAACCTCGAGCTGCATTTGGACCGCAAGCTGGCGGAGCGCCGCATTTTCCCGGCGATCGATATTCGCCGCTCCGGCACGCGCCGCGAGGAGATGCTGCTGACGAAGGAAGAGCTGGAGAAGGTATGGGCGATTCGCAAGAGCATGAACGAGTCGCATGAATACGTCGACGCATTTATTAAGAAGCTCGCAGAAACGAAGACAAACCAGGAGTTTTTGGATACGCTCGATAAAAAAACCGGAACCGGCACTTCCACGCCGCCGACCAAACGGGTGAAAAACTCCGCTTCCTAAGAGTGAGTGAACAAGTGAAGGAACTTCACCATACTTTAAAGCAAACGTTTTGAGGGGAAATTATGAACCTGGTATATGCAGACCGTCAAGGTAATGTGTTCGACCACCCCGACTTTGTCGGGCTTGGCCGCAGTGGCGATCAAGTGACGGAAATATTGGAAGACGAGCTGATTCCGCTGCCGGAAGGAGCGACGCTCGTCAGCTTGCCGGATACGCGGGCTGTCGGCATGGATGCCGAAACCGGCGAGATGAAGCTGGTTCCCGGCGACGTGCAGGCCGTAGGCGCTCTGCTGCCGCAAGGTTTTACACGGCTGCTGCTGCCCGGCTACGTCAAAGCCGACAAGACGAAGCTGCTGCCGCTCTTCGGCTATACGGCGGTCGTGTGGAAGGACGGCGGTTTTTACGTCGCCGCTCGCCAAAGCGACGACCCGGAGCGCTGGAATCCGCTGAACTGCGACCGCGATGAGCTGGAGCTGCAGGTTGAGCGGTTCCGCAAGCAATATCCGGACAATCGCTTATACGGGCATTTGTCCAATTGTGCGCTCGGGTACGAATGTTTGACGGCTTCCAATACGTTTTTGAACCGCTGGGAAGGAGCGGTGCCGGTTTCGTTCGCCTGCAATGCGGGATGCTTCGGATGCATCTCCGAGCAGCCGGAGGACAGCGGATTTCCGGCCCCGCAGACGCGGATGAATTTCAAGCCGACGGTGCAGGAAATCGTCGAAGTGATGCTGCAGCATTTGAAAACGCCGGACAGCATTATCAGCTTCGGCCAAGGCTGCGAAGGAGAACCGTCCACCCAGGCGCCCAGCATCATTGAAGCGATCCGAACCGTGCGCGCGCAAACCGATATGGGCTACATCAACATCAATACGAACGCCGGCCTCACCGATCATATTCGCGGCATCGTCGACGCCGGCCTCGATTTGATGCGGGTCAGCACCATCAGCGCGCTGGACGATCATTATAACGCGTATTACAAACCTCGCGGATATACGCTGAAAAACGTCGAGAAATCGCTCCGCTATGCGGCGGATCAAGGCGTGTACACCTCGATCAACTATTTGATTTTCCCCGGCGTCACCGATCGGGAAGAAGAGATCGAAGCGATGATCGAGTTTGCGCGGCGTACGGACCTGAAGCTGATTCAGCTGAGAAATCTCAATATCGACCCGGAAAGCTACCTGAATTTAATTCCGAAAGCCCGCGGCGAAATCCTCGGGATGAAGCAGATGATCGAGATTTTTCAGGAGGAGCTGCCGGACGTGGTGCTCGGCTCTTACACTCATGTTCCAAAGCCGGAACTGCGCAGAAAAAAGGTTGCATCCCGTTCGCAGGGCTGATATAATCTTTCTATGTGTCTAATGATAACTCTGATTCACATGGTGTTTCAGGGCGTGAAAGAGGTGAAAGGAATGAAACAAGGTATTCATCCGAATTACCAAACAACGACGGTAACATGCGCATGCGGCAACACGTTTGAATCGGGTTCGATCAAGCAAAACCTGCGCGTGGAGATTTGCTCGAACTGCCACCCGTTCTTCACCGGCAAGCAGAAATTCGTCGATGCAGGCGGTCGTGTTGATAAATTCAAGAAGAAATACGGCATCTAAGCTGCCGCTCATTTCCATTCGAAATACGGCATAACAAAACCTCCCATGGTCATCCTAAGTATGAATACTTAGCTGGCAGGGAGGTTTTTTTATTGCTCACTTTTAAACCATGGGCCATGCTGCTCGGGGTTGGGACAACGCTTCTCATCTCGGCCTGTCAAAATCAAGGGAATACGGCAACTCCCGTTCAAAACGAAAATGTCAAAACTTACTCCACCGACGGTTATCTCGGCCTTACGGATGCGAATCCTAATTTGCCCACGGGCCCATCCTATCATACGTATTCGGACGATGTGCGCACGATGCGCTCCGTGATTAAACAAATTCCGGGCGTCCAAAGCTCCAACGTTACGATAAACGGTCCCATAGCCAATGTCCGGCTGCAAGTAGCGACAAATACGAGCGATGCGGAGTTGGATGCAATTCGGCAAAATGCGCAGTCCCAGCTTGCCGCAGCCATGCCGAGGTACAGTGTGCAGGTGACGGTTTCCCGCAGGTAGCCGGCGGTTCTTTTAGCAATTGCTGCCGCACATTGCTATTTCCCTTGGAATCGGCTATACTTATCTTTGCCGTGCTAGACGGGGAGGTAGCGGTGCCCTGTAACCCGCAATCCGCTACAGCGGGGTTGAATTCCTACAAGCGGTATTGTCGATGTGAGGTTTGGGTTTTAAAGCTGGTGTTGAGAGCCGGGTCCTTCGCAATGGATGCCTGTGAACCTGGTCAGGTCCGGAAGGAAGCAGCCATAAGCGGGAAGTTTCATGTGCCGGAGGGTTGCCTTGCTTGAGCCAGCGATAAGAATTCCGCTCGGATCGCAATATCAATTGCAGGTGCACGGTTACATATGGTGAATTAACGAACACTGTGACGAGTCATGATCCGTTATGACGAAGGTACGGTGTTTTTTTTGTGTGGAAGAAGGAAAATGAAAAAAATGGGAGAATTATTCAGGTACTTATTGCTGATGCAGTCTGGTCATGAATTCAGGAGGTGCTCCGGTTGTCTGATCCTGTTATTTTACACGTTTCGCTGGATTCCTTCCGAAAATATGCGGATCGGTATTTGACCCATTCCATCGTGCTTATGGATGAAGAAGGACGAATCAGGTACTGCAATTCGGCATTTACGGAAATCGTCGGCCGCACGGAAAACGAGCTGCACGGGCAAGCCGCCGAACGGTACTTGATAGCAGACCGGCCGTTCGCAGAAATGAAACCGTTTTACAGTGGGAAAAATGGGGGGGATATTGACGATTTACCTATAGTAGCGGTACGGAGCGCATCCGGTTCCTGCCTCACCTTTAAGTGTGAACTTCTTGACATTGAAATTGATCGTTCTCCCTGTTCACTCCTGATTCTTCGGAATCAAGTACCGGGACATAGTTTGACTTTGCTGCAGCAATTTGCCGGGGCTTTTATGAAAGATGTAAATCTGGGGGTTCTGCTGATTGATACGGAATTTAAGCTTATCGACATTAGCGATATGGCTTGCCGGCTGCTCGGATTAATCCGGGAGCGGGTGCTGCATTTGCCGGTCGACGAAATTTTTGCCTCGGTGCCGCCGGAGCATCGATTCGTGGAAAGAACCGTTTTGGATGGGGTGGTCGTCCGAAATCACGCCGTCTCCTGGACACACAATCAGGAGCGCTACGAGCTGCTGCTCGACTCGAATGTGCTTCGCGATCAATCAGGCCGAATCGTCGGCGCTTATATCATGTTCAAAGATGTGACCAATCTTCGATCGTTGGAGCAGCAGGTACAGAGGAGCGACAGGCTTGCCATGATCGGGCAAATTGCCGCCGGAACCGCGCATGAAATCAGGAATCCGCTTACATCGATCAAAGGGTTTTTGCAGGTGCTGCGCAAGACGTTCCAGGACCAAGGGATGGACAAAGAGAGTGGATACACCAATGTCATGCT
Source organism: Paenibacillus hamazuiensis (assembly GCF_023276405.1). Taxonomy (NCBI): domain Bacteria; kingdom Bacillati; phylum Bacillota; class Bacilli; order Caryophanales; family Paenibacillaceae; genus Paenibacillus; species Paenibacillus hamazuiensis. Next base: position 6,599,603 of record NZ_JALRMO010000001.1, on the reverse strand, counting down.
TACGGAAATCAATCGGATCAACGAGCTCGTCAACGAACTTTTGCTGCTCAGCAAGCCGAAAAACGTGTCCTTCGAAGAAGTCGACATATCCCAGGTGCTGCGCGACATTTTGCCTATCATCAATAATGAAGCGATTTTGCACGGGGTGGTGGTGCATTACGAGGCTTCGTATCCAATGCCTAAGGTGATAGCCGATCGCGAGCTGCTGAAGCAAGTATTTTTGAACATCGGTAAAAACGGCATCGAAGCGATGGTGGACGGCGGGCGCCTCACGATTACGGAGCGTGTGGACCGGGAAGAGAAGCGGGTCAATATCGACATTCACGATACGGGGCCGGGGATACCGCTTTTTGTAATCGACAAAATTTTCGATCCGTTTTTTACGACAAAACCGGAAGGAACCGGATTGGGTTTATCCGTATGCCAGCGCATCATTCATGATATAGGGGGGAGTATTCGCGTATCGACAAAAGGGTTCGGAACCACCTTTACCATTTGTATACCTTACCCATAGCTTTTCAAAAGGTCCTGCTTTCCGGCAAGGGCCTTTTGTGCACGGTCTCCTTCAAATATATACGGCATCTGTAGTATAATAAGTTGAATCATCCATAGAAAGAACCATGGGAGAGACCATTATGGCACATATCGCACTGTATCGAACGTGGAGGCCGCAGGCTTTCCGGGACGTCGTCGGCCAGAAGCACATCATACAGACACTGCAAAATTCTTTGCGCGAAGGCCGCATATCCCATGCGTATTTGTTCAATGGGCCGCGAGGTACGGGAAAAACGAGCATTGCGAAAATTATGGCGAAGGCCGTAAACTGCGAGCATGGACCCGCTGCGGAGCCGTGCAACGAATGCTCGGCGTGCCGGCGCATTACGGAAGGCTCGGTTATGGACGTGCTCGAAATCGATGCCGCCTCGAACCGCGGCGTTGAGGAAATTCGCGATATTCGCGACAAGGTCAAATATGCGCCGACCGAAGTGCGGCATAAGGTGTACATCATCGACGAGGTTCATATGCTGACGACGGAAGCGTTCAACGCGCTTTTGAAGACGCTGGAGGAGCCGCCCGCACACGTGATGTTCATTTTGGCCACGACGGAGCCTCATCGGATACCGGCAACGATCATCTCGCGATGTCAACGATTCGATTTTCGCAGAGTGCCGCTGGAAGAGCAGGTAGAGCGTCTGAACCAGGTGTGCCGGCATGAAAATATCGACGCCGAACCCGAGGCCATCCGCTATATTGCGCGCTTGTCCGACGGCGGCATGCGCGATGCGATCAGCCTGCTCGATCAGATCATGGCGTTTTCGGGCAAACATATATCTTACGCGGATACGCTGGCTATGACCGGCGGCATCGCCTCCGACCAGTTCGAGAAGCTGGCGCAGGCCGTGATGGATCAGGATGTGACCGCGGCGCTGCAGATCATCGACGATTTCATGCAGGAAGGCAAGAGCGCGGATAAGTGCATTGAGAATCTGATTCATTTTTTCCGCGATGTCTTGCTTGTGAAAATGGTCCCGGGATCGCAGGCGGTCACCGAGCGCATTCTTGACATTTCGCGCATGCAGCAGGTGGCTTCGGGTTTTTCGAGCGAGCAGATCATGCGGTATATTGAAGTGCTCAACCATTATCATATGGAAATGAAATATTCGGCCCAGCCCCAAACGTTGTTTGAGGTAGCGATGATGAAGCTGTGCAGCTCGGGAAGCGGGGCTTCATCCGGCGGTGGGGGGGCGGAATCATCGCCGGCCGGCAGCGAGCCCGCGGGAGCGGTCGTCCGCGATTTGCTGGGGCGCATTCAGCGGCTGGAGAGCCAGCTCGCGGAGCTGCAAAAGCAAGCTCCGGTCGCCGCCTCTTCGGCTGCTCCCAGCATGTCAACGCCGGCGCCGTTTCGTTCGCCTTCCGCTCCGGCTGCCACCAAGCGAAGCGTCGAGAAGCTGGACGGCTTCCTGCAAGGAGCGGACGGGGCCGAGATCCGGGCGGTCAAAGGCAAGTGGAGCCAGGTTTTAGCTCGCGTCAAGGAGCAGAAAATCACGGTGCACGCTTGGCTAGTCGACGGAGAGCCCGTGGCGGTTTCGGACGAGCGCCTGC